>JAJEHK010000019.1 GCA_022823765.1 Alphaproteobacteria bacterium
GAATGCCGGGAGTTCGCCGACAAGTGGATCGATGTCCAGCGCCAGGAGTTCAAGCGCCTGGGAGTGATCGGAAACTGGGACGATCCCTATACGACGATGAGCCATGCCGCCGAGGCGCAGATCGTCCGCGAGCTGGGCAAGTTCGTCATGTCGGGACAGCTCTACCGCGGCTCGAAACCGGTCATGTGGTCCTGTGTCGAAAGGACGGCGCTGGCGGAAGCCGAGGTCGAGTACAACGACCACACCTCGCCGACGGTTGATGTCGCCTTTCCTGTCACGGGGTCTCCGCTGGAAGACCTGCAAGGCGCCGCCATCGTCATCTGGACCACGACACCCTGGACGCTGCCTGGCAACCGGGCTATCGCCTATGGCGACTCCCTCGACTATGCCATCGTCGAGGTTGAGAGCGCCGGCGAGGCATCCGGCGCGGTTGCCGGACAGAGGATTGTCGTTCTCGATTCCCTTGTGGCCGCCACCCTGGAGCGGTGCTCGATCACCGGTCACAGGGTCATCGGCCGCGTGACCGGGTCCATGCTTGCCGGCACGCTCACCCGTCACCCGCTGCGCGGCCACGGCTATGATTTCGACGTCCCGTTGCTGGCAGGCCATCACGTGACCACCGACCAAGGCACGGGCTTCGTTCACATCGCCCCCGGCCATGGGGCGGACGACTGGATTCTCGGCACCGCCAACGGCATCGAGGTTCCCGACACCGTCGGTGAGGACGGTGCCTATCTCGACCACGTTCCACTGTTCGCCGGCGCGCGCGTGCTGACGGACGACGGCCAACCAGGCGACGCCAACGGTCGGGTCATCCGTGAACTCGCCGGGTCAGGCGCCCTGCTTGGCACCGGCAAGCTCGTCCACAGCTACCCTCATTCATGGCGTTCGAAGGCGCCGCTCATCTTTCGCAATACGGCCCAGTGGTTCATCTCCATGGAAGCCGCGGGGCTGCGCACCAGGGCCCTGGCAGCGATCGATGCGACCCGATGGGTTCCTCCTTCGGGGCGCGAGAGAATTCGGGGCATGGTCGAGACACGTCCCGACTGGGTGCTTTCCCGGCAGCGTGCATGGGGAGTCCCGATCACGGTGTTCGTCAACCGCAGGAACGGCGAACTCCTGCGCGATCAGGCGGTAATCGACCGCATCGCCGACACGGTCGAGGCGGAAGGCGCCGACGCCTGGTTCACCAGCGATCCGCAAGTCTTCCTTAGCGATGACCACGACGCCGGGGACTACGAGCAGGTGACCGACATCCTTGACGTCTGGTTCGATTCAGGCTCGACGCACAGCTTCGTTCTCGAGGCGCGCGAGGACCTCACGTGGCCGGCGTCGCTCTATCTCGAAGGGTCCGACCAGCATCGGGGCTGGTTTCACTCGTCCCTGCTCGAGTCGTCCGGGACACGCAACCGGGCGCCCTATGACGCCGTCCTCACTCACGGCTTCGTTGTCGATGGCGACGGCCGCAAGATGTCGAAGTCGCTCGGCAACGTCATCTCTCCCCAGGAGGTGATCGACCGTTACGGCGCCGACATCCTGAGAATCTGGGTGGTGTCTGCCGACTACAGCGAGGATCTGCGCATTTCGCGGGAGATCCTCGACTACCAGGCCCACAGCTACCGCCGTTTGCGGAATACCTTTCGATTCCTGCTCGGAAACCTTGACGCATTCGGCGAGGAGGAACGTCTCGACGTGGCTGCCATGCCGGAACTCGAGCGCTGGGTCCTGCACCGCCTCCAGGAAATCGACGGCATCATCCGCAAGGCCTGCGACGACTTCGACTTCCACACGATGTTCGTCGTTCTGCACGGTTTCTGCGCCACGGATCTTTCCGCCTTCTACTTCGACATCCGCAAGGACACGCTCTACTGCGACACCGCCGATTCGCCGCGGCGACGCGCCTGCCGGACAGTGCTCGACACCCTGTTCTCGTGCCTCACGGCATGGCTGGCGCCCATCCTGTGCTTTACGACCGAGGAGGCGTGGCTGCTTCGATTCCCGGGGAAGAGGGCGAGCGTCCATCGCCGGCTGTTCCCGGATGTGCCGCAGGACTGGCGCGATGATGAACTGGCGTCACGCTGGGAGTCCGTGCGGCGGGTCCGCCGGGTGGTGACCGGCGCCATGGAGATCGAGCGCCGCGACAAGCGCATCGGTTCGAGTCTCCAGGCCCATCCGGTCATTCACGTGTCACCCGATGACCTCGCCGTCGTCGGCAAGCTGGACATGGCAGAAATCGCCATCGCATCCCGGGTCACATTGCAGGAGGGCGGTGGACCCCGTGACGCCTTCCGCCTGGAGGACGTATCCGATGTCGCCGTTGAGGTCGGACTGGCCACGGGCAGGCGTTGCGAGCGCTGCTGGAAGGTCCTGGACGAGGTGGGAGGCGATCCCGCCCATCCGGACCTCTGCGAACGGTGCACCAGCGCCGTTGCCAGGAGTGGCGCCTGTTGATGAGATGGACCCCGGGAACCGCGCTGGGCCTTGCCATGCTCCTGGTGGTTCTCATCGCCGATCAGGCGAGCAAGGCCTTCATCATCGATTTCATGGCAGGACGCGGATTTCACCCACTCGACGTCACGTCTCATGTCCGGGTCGTGATGGTGTGGAACCGGGGAATCAGCTTTGGCATGTTCTCGCAGGAAAGCGAGATCCTGCGCTGGAGCCTGACCGCCCTTGCCTTCGCCGTCGCTGCCGGCCTGATGGTCTGGGTGGCGCGTCAGAACGATATCTGGGCAATCATGGGCGGCGGCCTCGTCGCAGGAGGAGCGGTCGGCAATGCGGTCGACCGCATCATCCACGGTGCGGTCGCCGACTTCATCGATCTCCATGCCGGCGGGTGGAGTTGGCCGGCCTTCAACATTGCCGATTCAGCCATCACGGTGGGCGTTGTCATTCTTGTCCTCAATGCCTTGTTGAGCCCGGACCGCAGACGTAGGATGCCATCATGATCGAGCGCCTTTGTGTGGCCATGGCCGGTGCCCTCATGATCGCCGGGTGCGGAGATGTGCGGGAGTCCCTCGGGCTCATTCACAATCCGCCTGACGAGTTCAGGGTGGTATCCCACGAGCCCCTGCAGATTCCCGAGACTCTCGACTCCCTGCCGGAACCGAGCAGCGGGGCATCAAGGCCCCAGGAAACACTGCCGCAGGATGCGGCAGAGGAACTCCTCGGAGGAGACATCGAGTCCACGGGCACTTCCGTTGCCGAGCGTCGCCTCATGGAAGCCGCGGGAACATCTGCCGCCGAACCTGGGATCAGGTCGCTCGTCAATTCCGAACACCGGGCCCTTCTTGATGCCATCACCTGGCTGGACCATCTCAATGTCTTTCGCCCGCCTCAAGACCGCACGGCGGTTCTCATCGATCCTGACAAGGAATCACGGCGCATCCAGGCTGTCGCTGCCCTGGGTCTGCCGATCAATACCGGGGAGTTCATGGAGTCAATTCTCGAGGAACAGGAAAAAGCCCTCCTCGAGGGCATCTTCTGATCGATGCTGACGCGTGCCATGCTTCTCGCGGCTGCCAGCCTGCTGATTGCCGCCTGCGACAGGGAAGAGGTTCTGGCGGGCAGGGTCGACCGCACCGTCAACGTCTCCACCGTGCCACAGATCGTCTCCCTGATCATACCGCCACCCTACTCCTTGCGTCCTGAAGTGGATGCGGGCGGAGAGTCGGACTCGCTCGTCGAGCGCCAGGAAGAGACCGGCACAGACCTCGGGTCCCTGAAGACGACGGTTGGAGAACTGGATCTTCTCCAGCGTGCCAGCGCCGGAACCGCGGACCCGGACATCCGCACGATGATCACTCGGGACAACAGTGTTCTCTCGGATGATCCCGAGTTTGTCGACGCCGTGCTCTTTGGCGAATACCCGGCAACACCACCGGTTCCGGAGATCATCGAGGAGGATGCCGCTGACGAGGATTCCGGGACATCGGACGACGAGGGCGGTTTCTGGGACTGGTTCTAGGTCCGGGCGCGGATGTGTCCACAACCCGCCGGTTGTGGCCGACCGGACGGAGAGGCACCCTGTCCGGCACACTGGACATGGCCGGCCCGGCCGGCTTTGAGGGCACGACGCGATGAGCGTGATCAGGCGCCTGAATGAAACAACGGTCAACCGCATCGCTGCAGGCGAGGTGATCGAAAGACCGTCTTCGGTCGTCAAGGAACTGGTCGAGAACGCCATCGATGCCGGCGCCAGGCGGATAGACATCGACGTCAATGGCGGCGGCAGGGAATCGATCGTGGTGGCGGACGATGGCGCCGGCATGGATGCCGAGGACCTCTCCCTCTCCGTGGAACGCCACGCCACCTCCAAGTTGCCCGACGATGATCTGACAGACATCGAAACACTGGGATTCCGTGGCGAAGCCTTGCCGTCGATCGGTGCCGTCTCGAGGATGCGCATCGTCTCGCGCCGGCATGACGAGCCAACCGGCTTCATAATCACCGTCGAGGGAGGCAGGGTTGGCGCCCCTGCCCCTGCCGCGCGCAATCCGGGAACGACCGTCGATGTCCGGGACCTCTTCTTCGCCACTCCGGCGCGGCTGAAGTTTCTCAAGTCCGAACGGGCGGAAAACGCCGCCGTCGCCGACGTGGTGAAGCGTCTTGCGATGGTGCGTCACGACATCGCGATGACGTTGACGTTCAATGCCAGGAAGAGTCTCGTCGCCCGCAGCGAGCCTGGTGACGGAATGGAGCGCCGGCTGGCCCGCCTCGCCACCGTGCTGGGGAACGACTTCCGGCAGAACGCGGTGCCTGTCGACAGCGAACGCGACGGCATCCGCATGACCGGCTTTGCCGGTCTCCCCACATTCAACCGGGCCAATACCCAGGGCCAGTTCCTGTTCGTCAATGGACGCCCGGTTCGCGACCGCCTTCTTCTGGGTGCCGTCAAGGGCGCCTACCAGGGCGTTCTGGCGCCCCAGCGCTATCCCGTGGTGGCGCTCTTCATCGACCTTCCGGCCGCAGCCGTGGATGTCAATGTTCACCCCGCCAAGGCCGAGGTGCGGTTACGCGACAATCGGCAGGTTCGCGGCCTTGTCGTGTCCGCCATCCATCGCGCCATCGAGCAGCACGGACGCCGAACGTCGACAACCGTTTCGCGCGATGCCCTTGAGGCCATGCGCCCGGGCGACTCACCGTTCCCTGGACGCCTCTTCGACCACGCCCAGGCAACATTGACGCCACAGGCAGCCTGGCGCGGGCCATCCGGCGGCAGCTTTCCCGGGTCCGGATCACGACAGGAGGGCGACAGTGCTTCAGGCACCCATCCGCCACCAGCAGTCGCGCCCGTACCGGAAGGCATTGAACCCGGTCCACTCGGCCTCGCCCGCGCCCAGTTCCATGACACCTATGTCATCGCCCAGACCGGGGACGGCATCGTCATCGTAGATCAGCACGCGGCGCACGAGCGTCTCGTTCTCGAGCGCATGAAGGCCGAGATGGCGCAGGAAGGCGTGACACGCCAGGTGCTGCTGTTGCCGGAAGTGGTGGAACTCGACGAGGCCGCCGCCAGCCGCCTTGCGGAACGATGCGATGAACTCAAGCAGATGGGTCTCGTCCTCGAGCAGTTCGGACCCGGCGCCGTAGTGGTCCGGGAGGTTCCTGTCATCCTCGGCGACGTCGACATCGCCGGTCTCGTCAGGGACCTCGCCGATGAGTTGGCCGAATCCGACCAGGCCATGGCACTCTCTGCTCAGATCGAGCACGTGTGCAGCACCATGGCCTGTCACGGCAGCGTGCGGGCCGGCCGCAAGCTCAGGGAAGCCGAGATGAATGCGTTGCTGCGCGACATGGAATCGACTCCCAACTCAGGACAATGCAATCACGGCCGGCCGACGTTCATCGAATTCAAGCTCGCCGACATCGAACGCCTGTTCGGCCGTCGCTGAACCAGCGAACCGGCACCGGCGCACGATTCAACGCGTGGACCTCCTCTACGGCAAACCTTCATGGCGAAGGAAAACCAGGCGTGTCCGGCCCAGGGTTCGTTCATCGATTTGCGTGAAGCCGTCCGGGGTGCGAGGGCTTGCGGTCTTCGGCTGCTCGATGACGGCCAGGGCGCCGGACGCAAGCCAGCCGCTCGAGCGCAGGTTCTCCAGTGCCGTATCCGCCAGGTCCGAACGCCAGGGTGGATCGAGATAGGCGAGATCAACAGGTCGAGGGATGACCGGCAACGGTCCTGTCGCATCGCAGCGCAGAAGCGTGGTGTGGCGATCTTCGCCAAGGGCGGTGATGTTCCTCGATGCCGCGTCGAGGGCGGCGGACGCATTGTCGACAAGGACAGCATGGCTTGCCCCCCGGGAGAGCGCCTCCAGGGCAATCGCCCCGGTGCCGCAGAAGATGTCGGCCACCCGGGCGCCGTCGAGACCGTGCCAAGCACTTCTGGACATCAGGACATTGAAGAGTGTCTCTCTCACCCTGTCGGCAGTGGGGCGCACGGCGGTGCCCTCGGGAGCCATCAGGCGGCGGCGTCTATGACGGCCGGCGACGATGCGCATGGAGCCTTGCTCCCCACTCCCCCGGGAGTTGCTCTCTCAGCACCCTGACGGGCATCTCCTCGACAGCTCCCCTGGCGAGCTTGCCAAGCTGGAACGGGCCGTAGGAGGTTCTGATGAGACGGCTGACGGTGAGCCCGAGTGATCCAAGGACGCGGCGAATTTCCCGGTTGCGTCCCTCGCGAAGGGTCATCGTGAGCCAGGCATTGGCGCCGGTCCGACCGTCGAGGCGAGCGGTGATGGAGCCATAGCGGACACCATCAACCGTCACCCCCCTTTCGAGCGTCTCGAGTGCATCCTTCGCCAGGGCTCCATAGACACGCACACGGTAGCGACGGGCCCAGCCAGTCTGAGGCAGCTCCATCCAGCGGGCGAGGTCCCCGTCGTTTGTGATGAGCAGGAGTCCTTCCGAGGCAATATCGAGGCGGCCGACGCTCATCAGGTGGGGATGCTGGTCCCCGAAGAGGTCGAAGACGGTCCTGCGGCCCTTTTCGTCCTGCCTCGACACCACGAGGCCCGGTGGCTTGTTGAGTCGCCACAGGCGCAGATGCGGCCGGTCCGGAATGCGCTGGCCATCGACGGTCACGATGTCGTCCGCCGTCACCGTCACGCCGGGCGAGGAGAGCACCTCGCCGTTGACCGCGACCCTCCCCTCGCCGATCAGCCGTTCCGCTTCGCGACGCGAAGCGATGCCGGCATGGGCGATGCGCCTGGCAACACGTTCGGCCATCACCCGCGGCAGGCTTCCACGAAGGCCCTGAAGAGATGACGGTCGCCCTCGGATATGGCGTATTCGGGGTGCCACTGGACACCCAGGCAGAAGCGGTATCCCGTGTGCTCGATACCCTCGATGACGCCGTCGCTCGCCACCGCGTTGATCGCCACACCATCGCCCACGGCGTCCGCCGCCTGGTGATGGGCGCTGTTGACCGGAAGTTCCGTGACGCTGACGATGTCATGGAGAAGGGTGTTCTCTCTCACTGTCACGGTATGTCCGGCCCGGGTACGCGGCCCCTCCTGTTCATGGGCGAGACAGTCCGGAACGGAATCCGGAATGTGCTGGATCAGGGTGCCGCCCAGCACCACGTTGAGCAGCTGCTGTCCGCCGCATATCCCGAAAACCGGCCGGTCGCGCTGCAGGGCGCCCTCGGTGACGGCCCATTCGAACCGGGTGCGTCTCTCTTTCGTGGTCACCGACTCGTGGCGTGTCGACGCCCCGAACAGCGCCGGATCGATATCAAAGGCGCCTCCCGTGACCACGACTCCATCAAGCGCCTTCACATAGGCTCCCGAAAGACCGGTTTCGTGGCTTATGGCAACCGGAAGCCCGCCCGCATCGACAATGGAAGACATGTAATTCTGCCGGATGGCGTACCATGGCATGTTCGAATAGTGACCGGGTTCCTCGCAATCCAGCGTCAGCCCGATCAGGGGACGTCCTGGCATGGTGTCCTTTATGGGCGCTTGGTCACTTCACTGTGGCGGTTCACTGCGCCTCGTGCAAGAAGGACGGCCGTGGACCAGACGACAACATTCATGGAGATGGCACTCGCCGAGGCCGAGGCCGCCGCCGGGCGCGGTGAATCTCCGGTGGGCGCTGTGGTCGTGCTGAAGGGAAAGGTTGTGGCGGCAGCCGGTAATCGTGTGCGTGAGGATGCCGATCCCTCGGCCCACGCGGAAATCCTCGTCCTGCGACAGGCCTGCCGGACGCTGAACACGCACCGCCTCGATGGCGCCGATCTCCATGTCACCCTGGAACCCTGTCCCATGTGTGCCGGCGCCATCGCCGAAGCCCGTATCTGGCGTCTTTACTATGGAGCCGAGGATCCCAAGGGTGGAGCTGTCGACAACGGTGTACGTCTCTTCGACCAACCGACCTGCCACCACCGGCCGGAGGTTTATGGCGGCATACTCGAAACCCGCTGCAGCGAGCTCCTCAAGGCCTTCTTTGCCGCGAAGCGATCATGACGCCCCACCGCAACACCCGCTCTCCAGGGGTGCTGCGGCGCGGTCGTCAGGGAATGTGTGTCGCTGACCCCTCTAGAGGCCGGCGATAATGTCTTCCCAGGTCTCCAGCATCAGTTCGTCGATCGCCGGATCCATGGGAACCCAGAATGCGGTCCCCTCCATCAGACGCACGGGATCGTCGTAACCGAGCGCCACGAGGGTCTCGACGTCCACGAGGTCGAACGACTTGATGTTGCCGTGACCATAGCCGTACGCCTCGATGAGGTACTTGCCGGTCTCCGGCGCCAGCCACGCGTTGATGAAGTCGTAGGCCATCTGTTCGTCGTTCTCGGCCGCGGCAAGGTAGACAAGACCGCAGGCCCAGCCGAAGGCGCCTTCCTTCGGCGCCGCAAAGGCGACCGGAATCCCCTGATCGAGGAGATTGACGAGCGCCTCGTTCCAGGCATAGGCCACGACGCACTCGCCGGACGCAATGGCCTGTTCCATGTCGGTCTGGCTGTCCCAGTAGAACCTCACGAGGTCACGCTGCTTGCGCGCCATGTCAGCGGCTTCCATGACCTGTTCAGGCGTGGGATTCATCGGGTCATAACCCAGAATCTTGAGCGGAACGAAGATGCTGGCCGTGGTGTTCCGGGCGCAGATGCGACCGGCGTACTTCTCGTCATACATGTACATCCAGGACTCTTCGCCCTCGATGATGTCGGTGCGATAGATCATCGACGACAGACCGAAGTCCGTGATGACCATGTAGACGTCACCGTCGATCACGGCGCCGTTCATGGTATGAAGGGCGGGGAACATGTCGTCCCAGTAATCGACACGCGAGGTATCGATCGGCTGCACGACTCCCGCATCGTGCCAGCGCGGCACCCCGTCGACACAGGGGTGCGCGAGATCGGCGACAAACCCGGCCCGGATCTTCTGCAGTCCGTCCTCCGCCGAGGCGAAGATCGACCAGTCCGGAGAACGCCCGTGCTTGTCGAAGAAAGGCTGGTGAAGCTCCACCGGTTCGTAACCCGACCACGTGAAGTAGTGGATCATGTCGCCCTCGGCCGCCCTCGCAGGCGACGTCAGCGACGAGGCGACCGGCGCCAGACCGGCGGTCGCTGCGACAGCCATGAAGTCACGGCGTCCGATTTCGCCATTGAGCAGTTTCCTGTGCAACTGCTCGACACGCGGTTTTCTCAACACATGCATCGTCAAGTCACTCCTTGATGTTGTTATACAGATGAACCGGCTCTAGAGACCGGCAATGACATCCTCCCAGATCTCGTACATGAGTTCCGTGATCTCCGGTTCGACCGGAATCCAGAAGTTGGTGCCCTCCATCAAACGCACCGGGTCGTCATAGCCCAGCGCAACGAGAGTCTCCCGGTCCACGAGGTCGAACGACTTGATGTTGCCGTGGCCATAGCCGTAGGTCTCGATGAGGTACTTGCCGGTCTCGGGCGACAGCCACGCGTTGATGAAATCGTACGCCATCTGCTCGTCGTTCTGGGACCCGGCGAGGTAGACGAGACCGCAGGCCCAGCCAAAGGCACCCTCCTTGGGCGCTGCAAAGGCAACCGGAACACCCTGTTCGAGGAGATTGACGAGGGCCTCGTTCCAGGCATAGGCAATGACGCATTCGCCCGTGGCCACCGCCTGTTCCATGTCGGTCTGGCTCTCCCAGTAGAAGCGGGCCAGCGGCCGTTGCTTTCGGCCCATGTCAGCGGCTTCCCTGACCTGATCGGCCGTCGGGTTCATGGGATCGTAACCCAGCAGCTTGAGGGCGATGGAGAGGTTCGCCGTACCGGCATTGGGGCAGATGCGACCGGCATACCGCTCGTCGAACAGCATGTTCCAGGTTTCCTCACCCTCGTAGATGTCGGTGCGGTAGATGACTGACGACAGCCCGAAGTCCGTGATCACCATGTAGACCTCGCCGCCGATCGTGGCGCCGTTCATGGTGTGGAGCGCGGGGAACATGTCGTCCCAGTAATCGATGCGCGAGGTATCCACCGGCTGCAGGACACCGGCATCGTGCCAGCGCGGCACGCTGTCGACACAGGGATGCGCGAGATCGGCAGCGAAACCCGCCCGGATCTTCTGCAAGCCATCTTCCGACGAGGCGAAGATCGACCAGTCCGGCGACTGGCCGTACTTGTCGACGAAAGGCTGGTGGAGCTCCGGCACCTCGTAGGCCGACCACGTGAAGTAGTGGATCATGTCGCCCTCGGCCGCCATCGCGGACGGGACCAGCGATGACGCGACCGGCGCCACACCCGCCGCCCCGGCAGCGGCCAGGAAGTCGCGGCGTCCGATTTCACGGTTGATCAGCTTTCTCTGCAGCTGTTCGACCCGTGGTTGTCTCAGTACATGCATCGTTCAAACTCTCCTCTGCTCGTCGCGAGGGTCAAGAATGCGCTCCTTCAACCCTGTCTGCAAGCGACTCGCACCGGTTTGTCTGGCATGGGAGTTCTTGGACGAAAGGGCGATGCTTGTTACGCACCTCCCTGCCAGTTCGCTGGCCGTGAGGTATCATGACCGTCCACAACACGTGAAGGAGACAAGGGGATGAGAGCGCTTGTGACACCTGTTGCCGCACTGGTTCTGTGCGCCGCGTCGGTGACCGCATCGGCTGATGGCCTGAAAGTGGGCATGATTACGACCCTGTCGGGCGGTGGCTCGGCTCTCGGAGTGGATGTGCGAGACGGGTTCATGCTGGCTCTTGACCAGTCGGAGCGCAGCGACATCGAGGTCGTGATCGAGGACGACCAGCGCAAACCCGAGATCGCGGTCCAGATCGCCGACAAGATGGTGCAGTCCGACAACGTCGACGTGCTGACCGGCATCATCTGGTCGAACCTTGCTATCGCGGTGGTGCCCTCGGTAGTGCGCCAGGGAAAGTTCTATCTCTCGCCCAATGCCGGGCCCTCGAAGCTCGCCGGTGAGGGATGCCATGAGAACTACTTCAACGTCGCCTGGCAGAACGACAACCTGCACGAGGCCGCCGGTGGCCATGCCAACGACGCAGGTTTCACGAACTCGTTCATCCTGGCGCCGAACTATCCTGCCGGACACGACGCACTGACCGGCTACAAGAGGTTCTTCACCGGCGAGATCGAGGCCGAGGTCTATACCGAACTCGGCCAGACCGACTATGCCGCGGAAATCGCGCAGATCCGCGCGTCGGATGCCGACAGCGTCTTCTTCTTCCTTCCCGGGGGCATGGGGATCTCGTTCATGAAGCAGTACGCCGGCTCGGGCGTCGACCTTCCGGTGGTCGGCCCCGCGTTCTCCTTCGACCAGGGCATCCTCAATGCCGTGGGCGAGGCCGCGCTGGGTGTCAGGAACACTTCGCAGTGGTCGAAGGATCTCGACAATGCCACCAACCAGGCATTCGTGGCCAGCTTCCAGGAAGCCTACGGGCGCCTCCCGTCGCTCTATGCCTCACAGGGGTTCGATACCGCCAATCTCCTGATCAGCGCTCTCGACAAGGCCGATGTCAGCGACACGCAAGCCTTCCGCGAGGCTCTCCGGGCTGCCGACTTCTCGTCGGTGAGGGGCGACTTCATGTTCGGTCCCAACCATCACCCGGTGCAGGACATCTACGTGCGCGAGGTGATCATGGAGGGCGGCGTCCTCACCAACCGTATCGTTTCGCTCGCCCTCGAGGACCACGCTGACGCCTACGCCGGCGAGTGTTCGATGTAACGCTTTCTGCCCTTCCGGCCAGCGCCTTTGCGGGCCTGCCGGAAGGGCAGCATAGATGATGCCGGCAACACTGGTCGCCGAGCAGGTCCTCAACGGCCTGCAGTTCGGCGTCATGCTGTTCCTCATGTCCGCAGGCCTCACCCTGGTCTTCGGCGTCATGGGGCTCATCAATCTGGCCCACGGCTCCCTCTACATGATCGGGGCCTTCGCCTGCGCCGCGGTGGTGTCTCTCACCGGTTCGTTCTGGCTCGGCCTAGCGGCGAGCCTCGCCGCTGCCGCAGCCGCCGGCGCCCTTGTCGAAATGACCCTCATGCGGCGCCTCTACCAGAGAGGGCACCTGGATCAGGTCCTGGTCACCTTCGCGCTCATCCTCGTTTTCTCGGAAGGCACCCGCTGGATCTTCGGCGCCTTTCCCCTCTACCTCGACATTCCGCCATCGCTGGCCGGTACCGTTGCCCTGCCCGGCGGGCTGGACTATCCCCTCTATCGTCTCGTCATCATCGCCGCCGGCCTGGCGGTCGCCGCCGGCCTCTTCCAGCTTGTCTCCCGAACCCGTCTTGGCATGCGCATCCGGGCGGGCGAGTCCGATCGCGAGATGATCGCCGCCATCGGCGTCAACATCCGCGCTCTCTATACCGCCGTCTTTGCCCTCGGTGCCGCCCTTGCCGGGTTCGCAGGCGCCGTCATCGGATCCATCACGTCCGTCGAAGTCGGCATGGGCGAGCCTGTCCTGATTCTCGCCTTCGTGGTGATCGTCATCGGCGGCATCGGCTCCATCAAGGGCGCTCTCGTTGGCGCCATCCTGGTGGGCGTGACGGACACCATGGGCCGCCTCCTGCTCCCCGCCCTCTTTGGCACCTTTCTCGAACCGGCCGACGCTGCCGCCACAGGCGCCTCGCTGGCCTCCATGCTCATCTACCTGCTGATGGCGCTCATCCTGTTCTTCAGGCCCGGTGGCCTATTCGGCAAGGTGGCCTGACGCCCCATGACCCCAAGGATCGCTTCCGCGGCCGTCGCCCTCCTGCTCCTTGCCGTGCCGCTTGCCGGCACCGTCATGGACGAACCGTGGCTCATCACCCTGGCGACCCGTGTCGCCATCCTCGGGATGGCGGGAGTCGGGCTCAATCTGGTGCTGGGCTATGGCGGCATGGTGTCCCTGGGGCACGCAGCCTATTTCGGAATCGGCGGCTACGTGGCGGGCGTTCTCGCTCACCACGCACTGGAGGGTGATCCGGTCCTGCTGTGGCCCGTCATGCTTGGCGGCACCGATTCCATGATCGTCATCTGGCTCGTTGCCATCGTCAGCGGAGCATTGCTCGCTCTTCTCATCGGCTGTCTGTCGCTCAGAACAAGCGGCGTCTACTTCATCATGATCACGCTGGCGTTCGCCCAGATGATCTACTACTTCACGATCTCGTGGCCGGCCTATGGCGGCGAGGACGGGTTGCCGATCTACCTGCGCAACAGTCTCTTCGGCCTCGACACCATGGATCCCATGACGTTCTTCCTGATTGTCTTCGCCGTCCTCGTCGTCGTCATCTGCCTTGTTTCCATGGTCGTGCGGGCCAGGTTCGGCCTGGCGCTCAATGCCGTCAGACAGAACGAGACCCGCGTGCGCAGTGTGGGTATCGGCGGCTTCCGCGTTCGCCTGGTCGCCTTCGTCATGTCGGGCGCCATCACGGCGCTTGCCGGCGCGCTCTTCGTCGACCTCAACCGCTTCGTCAGTCCGTCCATGCTGAGCTGGCACACCTCCGGCGAGATCATGGTCTTCGTCATCCTCGGCGGCGTGGCACGCCTGTGGGGACCGATCGCCGGCGCGGCGCTCTATGTCTTCCTCGAACAGGTCCTCGGCTCCATGACTGACCACTGGCAATTCTGGGTCGGGCTGTTGCTCATCGTCGTGGTCCTCCACGCCCGCGGCGGCATCATGGGGTTCGCCTCTGGCCAGCGTTCCGATGACGGCTGAAACCCCGGGAGCGCCGGCCGTGCTCGAGGTCGTCGGCCTGACCAAGAGTTTCGGCGCCGTCAGGGCCAATGATGAGGTCTCCATCGATCTGGTAACCGGAGAGATTCACGCGCTGATCGGTCCCAACGGAGCGGGAAAGTCCACCTTCATCACCCAGGTGGCCGGCGACCTCGCCCCGGACAGCGGGTCCATCCGCTTCAGGGGGCGTGACATCGGCCACATGAGAGCGGCGGAACGAGCACGCCTCGGGATGGCGCGCACCTTTCAGATCTCGTCCCTCATCGGAGAGTTCACGGTTCTGGAGAACGTCGTGCTCGCCCAGTTGGGGCGCCTGGGGGAGAGCATGCGGTTCTTCGCTCCCGTTGCCCGGGACCAGGAACTCCGGAACCTGGCACAGGAGTGCCTCGCGCGGGTCGGCCTCGAATCACGGCACCGCGAGCGGGTTTCGGAAATCAGCCATGGTGAACGACGGCTTCTCGAAATCGCCATCGCTCTTGCCCTTGAACCCGCCGCCTTCCTGCTTGACGAACCCATGGCGGGCCTGGACCAGGAAGGATCGCGCATGCTGGTCGGCCTTCTCGATTCCCTGCGGCAGACTGCGCCCGTGCTCCTCGTCGAACATGACATGGATGCCGTCTTCGCCCTCGCCGACAGGATCTCGGTTCTCGTGGACGGCCGCCTCATCGCCACCGGACAACCCGATGCGATCCGTTCCGACGATGCGGTGCGTGCCGCCTACCTGGGAATGGAGCAACCGTGAGTCGGCTCCTTGCCATCCGGAATCTGGAAGCCTGGTACGGACCGGCCCAGGCGCTCTTCGGTGTCGATCTTGACGTCGCCGCCGGAGAAGTGGTGGCTCTCATGGGACGCAATGGCATGGGCAAGACGACCACCATCAGGGCCTTGTGCGGTCTCATGAGACCATGCCGGGGTACTGTCGTCCTTGAAGACCAGGATGTTCTCGGCGCCCAGCCCCACCACATCGCGCGTTCCGGAGTCGGCCTGGTTCCCGAGGGACGCCGATGCTTCGCGAACCTGACGGTCCACGAGAACCTCGTGGTGGCTGCCCGGCGTGGTGTGTGGGACGTCCCGCGCATCCTGGAACTGTTCCCGGCCCTGGCGCCGCATCTTTCCCGGGAGGCATCGACACTCTCCGGCGGCGAGCAGCAGATGCTAGCCATCGGTCGCGCCCTCATGACCAATCCGAAGCTCCTCGTCATGGATGAAGCGACCGAAGGCCTGGCTCCCACGGTGCGCCGCGACATCTGGCAGGCCATCGCCGTCCTGAAGGCTGCGGGCCAGTCGATCCTTCTCGTCGACAAGGTCGTCGGCGACCTCCTCGCCAATGCGACCCGCTGCGTCATTCTCGAAAAGGGTCGCACCGCCTGGCGCGGCAGCGCGGTAGAACTCGATGACGCCACCCTTCACCGCTACCTCGGAGTCTGACACGCCAGGGGGCGCATCGTTCGAGTCGTTCCACCCGCATGTCACGTGTGCAATTCCGGATTGGACGACGCTTCATGCCGGATCAGACGGCCCGCATCGACCCATTCGTCGTGCGCCGACCCGTCGAGGCCCGGTTCGGCTGGCACTCACCGCTCCTTGACATAGGGCACTCCCAGGGCCTTCGGTGGGATCGCGCGGCCGATGAAGCCGGCAAGCAGCACCACGGTCAGAACGTAGGGCAGCGCCTGCACGAACTGCACCGGAACCTCGCCGATGCCGGGAAGGTCAACCCCTTGCAGCCGGATCGCCACGGCGTCCAGAAAACCGAAGAGCAGGCACGCAAGCAGGGCCGGAACCGGGCGCCACTTGCCAAAGATCAGGGCGGCGAGCGCGATGTAGCCCTTGCCCGCCGTCATGTCGTTGATGAAGCTCGCACTCTGGGCGAGCGACAGGTAGGCTCCGGCCAATCCGCAAGCGACCCCGGTACACAGCAATGCCCGATAGCGCAGTGCGATGACCGAGATTCCCGCCGTTTCCACCGATTGCGGATTCTCGCCCGCGGCCCGCAGGCGCAGACCGAATCGGGTCCGGTAGAGCACCCAAGCCACGGTCGGTACCGCCAGGAAGGCGAGATAAACCATCAGGTTGTGGCCGCTCAGGAGTTCGCTGTAGACAGTGCCGAGGCCCGGCACCTCCCGCAGCCACGCCGCGCCTGGCCATTCGAGCGGCAGGAAGCGCGCTTCGCCCGGCAGTTGGGGAGTGCGCCCACCCTGGGCGAACCAGGCGATGCCGAGTACCGCGGTCACGCCGGAGACGAGGATGTTGAGCGCCAGACCGGACACCACCTGGTTGCCACGGTGGGTGATGCAGGCGTAGCCATGGACCAGCGCGAGCAGCATGGAGGCGCCGATGCCCGCGGCCAGGCCCGCCCACGGCGAAGCCGTGAACGTCGCCACGGTGGCGGCGGCAAAGGCCGCTCCCAGCATCTTGCCCTCAAGTCCGATGTCGATGATGCCGGAGCGCTCGGAGAAGAGGCCGGCCATGGCGGCCAGGATGAGCGGCACAGAGAGGCGCAACGTCGAATCGAGCACCAGCACCAGAAGGGTGAAGAGTTCCACGTCAGCCACCCCTGCCGCGCAGCAGCGCCGCACGCACCGCGGGAACAAACATGAACTCCAGCGCCCCGGCAAACAGGATCACCAGCCCCTGAATCACCACCACCATGTCACGGGTGATACTGGGGATCTCGAACGAAAGTTCAGCCCCGCCCTGATACAGCGCACCGAACAGGAGCGAAGCGATCACGATGCCTACCGGATGACCCCGGCCCATCAGCGCCACCGCGATGCCGGCAAAGCCGTACCCGGCGGTGAACTCCAGCACCAGTCGATGCTGCACCCCCATCAACTCGTTGAGGCTCATGCAGCCGGCCAGGGCACCGGAGACCAGCATGGCAACGATGATCTGACGGGCTGGCGAGATACCGCCGTAGAGGGCCGCCGACTGACTGGCGCCCGCGGTCCTCAGGCGATAGCCGGCAGGGGTGTGCCACATGAATACCCACACGGCCCCGCAGCACAACAGCGCCAGGAGGAACGACAGGTTCAACGGAGAGGCCGCGATGTCGATGCCTATCGCGCCCAACGCCTCGTGCATCAGCGGAAGTCGCGCGTGCGGGGCGAAGTCCCTGCTCTCGGGCTCCATGGAGCCGGGCCGGGACATGACGTTGACCAGCAGGTAGGCCATCACCGCAGCGGCGATGAAATTGAACATGATGGTGGTGATGACGATGTGGCTGCCCCGGTACGCCTGCAGCCACGCCGGCACGAAGGCCCAGGCCGCGCCGAAGAGCGCAGCGCCTGCGACGGCAGCGGGCGCGATCAGGGCGAAGGGCAGAAAATCCAGATACAGGCACACCAGCGCCATGCCGAGTCCGCCGATGTAGGCCTGGCCCTCGCCTCCGATGTTGAACAGGCCGCAGTGAAAGGCGACGGCCACCGCAAGCCCGGTGAAGATGAAGTTGGTGGCGTAGAACAGCGTGTAGCCGATTGCCTCCTGGAAGCCGAAGGCTCCCCACACGAGCAGCCGTACCGCCTCCCACGGATTCTCGCCGATCAGCAACACGATCAGGCCGGAAATCGCGAAGGCGGCCAGCAGGTTGAGCGCCGGCAGCAAACCCAGGACCGCCCAGCGGGGCAGACCGGCCGCCGGTCCCGTAGCCACGACGCTCACGGGGCGCCGCGCTCCCGACCCGCAGAGCCTGCACCGGCCATGAGCAATCCCAGCTCCCGCTCCGTGGCCCGGCCGGCCGGAAACTCGCCGGCAATGGCGCCGCCGAACATGACCAGAATGCGGTCCGAGAGCCCCATGATCTCGTCGAGTTCGGCGGAAACCAGCAGAACGGCCTTGCCCGCATCGCGCATGGCCACCAGCCGGTGATGGATGAACTCGATGGCGCCAATGTCGACCCCACGGGTCGGCTGCCCTACCAGAAGCACCAGCGGGTCACGCTCGAATTCCCGGGCCAGCACCAGTTTCTGCTGGTTGCCACCGGAAAACGCCGCGGTTATCCGGCGAGGATCGGCGGGGCGGACATCGAAGGCGTCCATCTTGCTCGCGGTGTCTCGCGAGATCGTGGCCCAGTCGAACAGCGCGACGCGGCGGTAGCGTGGATCGTCGTGATGGCCGAGGATTGCGGATTCCCGGGCTTCGAACGGCATGACAAGGCCCATGCGCCGACGATCCTCGGGAACGTGGGCGAGCCCGAGGTGGCGCCGGAGGCGGCTGCCGGCTCCGACCGGTTCGCCGGCAACAAGAATGCGTCCCCTGGCGACCGGCCGGAGCCCGGCCAGGGCCTCCAGCAACTCGCTCTGCCCGTTGCCCGCCACGCCGGCGATGCCGACGATCTCACCCGCCCGCACCGCGAACGAGACTTCGTGCACGCGTATGAGGCCACGGTCGTCGCACACTCGCAGATTCTCGACCGACAGCAAATCGCGTCCCGGCTTTGCCGCCCCCTTCTTGACCTCTGACAACACACGCCGCCCGACCATCAACTCGGCGAGTTCGCCGACGGTGGTGGCAGAGGTATCGCGGTGGGCCACCATCCGGCCCTGGCGCATGACCGAAATCCGGTCTGTCACCGCCATGATCTCGCGCAGCTTGTGGGTGATCAGAATGACCGTCTTTCCCTGCGCCTTGAGCCGGCGCAGGATACGGAAGAGGTGATCCGCCTCCTGCGGAGCGAGCGTGCCCGTGGGTTCGTCCAGGACGAGTATCTCGGCGCCCCGATAGAGTGCCTTCAGTATTTCCACCCGTTGCTGCAGGCCTACCGGCAGATCGCCGACCAGAGCGTCCGGAGGCACGTCCAGAGCATACTCGCGAGCCAGTTCCGACAGTTCACTGCGAGCCCGGTGTAAGCCCGATGCAAGCAGCCGACCACCCTCGGCCCCCAGGATGACGTTCTCGACCACGGTGAAGGTGTCCACCAGCATGAAGTGCTGGTGGACCATGCCGATGCCGGCGGCGATTGCCTCCTCGCTGTTCCGGATGGCCGCAGGTCGCCCGGCGATGCGAATCTCTCCCCTGTCGGCCCTGTAGAAGCCATAGAGGATGCTCATCAGAGTGGACTTGCCGGCGCCGTTCTCGCCGACGATTCCGTGAATGGTGCCGGGGGCGACCGACAGGCTCACTTCCCGGTTGGCGTGAACGGTGCCGAACCGCTTGTCGATGCGGAGCAACTCGACCGCCGGCGCATCGGCTGTCGGCGGTGTGTTCCGCCGTGTCTCCGGGAAGGACACCGTCGTTACTTTGCGGGACAGTCGCCCTCGGTCACGTAGTCGTGAACCTTGATCTCGCCGGAAACGATCTGCCTTGCGGCCTCGTTAGCCGCGGCCTTCATGGCTGGAGTCACCAAAGCCTCGTTGTGCGCATCGAGTGACCAGCCGACACCGTTCTCCTTCAGTCCGAGGACGCGCACGCCGGAGCGCCACTCATCCCGTCGCGCGGAATCGAAGACATCGTAGGCCGCCACATCGACCCGCTTCAGCATGGAGGTGAGCACGTGCCCGGGGTGAAGGTGGTTCTGGTTGGAATCGACGCCGATGGCGAGCCGGTCCGCGTCCGCTGCCGCCTGGAGCACCCCGAGCCCCGTACTGCCGGCGGCGTGGTAGACCACCCTGGCGCCGCGGTCGAACTGGGACTTGGCGAGTTCGCCACCCTTCACCGGATCATTCCAGGCCGCACCGGTGGTGCCGGTCATGTTCTGGAACACCCGAACGTCGGGTCTGGCGTGGCGGGCGCCCAGCACGTAGCCGCACGCGAACCGGCGGATCAGCGGCACATCCATCCCGCCGACAAATCCGATGCTGTCACCGTCTGCCGCCATCGCGGCCAGGATGCCGACGATGAACGAACCCTCGTGCTCCTTGAACACGATGGATTGCACGTTGGGCTGGTCGACCACCGCATCGATGATCGCAAACCGGGTGTCAGGGAACTCGGGCGCCACGTTGTCCAGCGCCGACGCGTACAGGAAGCCCACAGCAAGGATGGGATCCAGGCCGCGGCGGGCGAAATTGCGCAGCGCCTGCACCCGCTGGGAATCGGTCTGCACCTCGAACTCCCGGAAGTCGATCCCGGTATCGGCCCTGAACTTCGCAGCGCCATCGTAGACCCCCTCGTTGAAGGACTTGTCGAACTTGCCGCCGACGTCGTAGACGACCGCGGGCTCGATGTCGCCCGCAGTGGCGACACTCGAGGCCATGAGGGCCGCGAATGCGGCGAGGCACAGGCGTTTCATGCGCGTGGCTCCCTTGCTTGGATTCGAACGCATAGGTTCGGGGAATCATACCCGGAAGGACCGCAAGTGCATTGAAAAACACCGGCCCGCCAAACGGCTCCCGGGCAAATGCACAGCGGCAGCTGTTCGCCATCGCGTGCATGTTGCCAAAGTCGATGGAGTCCATCATGTCGGGTGGCAGGCCGTCCTCGCACGTCACCGCGCGAGTCCTCAGCGATCGTACTTGTCGTGGCGCGTCTCAGTCCCGACAATGGAGCGATGTCGGATGCAGTCCAGTCGGACCACGGAGCCACCCCCTTCGGGGGCGATCCTCTCGCGCGGCTTCGCGCCCAGATTCTGATCCGCTGGAGCGCGTTTCCGGAGGCGCGAAGCAGCGAACTCGACGCTCTGCTCGCCGATGCCCTGGAACGAGCAGAGGCGGCCGTGCCCGAAGTGCTGACGGTGATGGACCCGGCGAGCCGCCCTCAGCGGCTGCGGCTCGCCACCGTGGTGGAGGCAGCGGACCTCGACAGCTTCTACCACAACGAATGGGCCGAACTCGCAATTTCCCACGACGGCAGGCTCTTTCTCGTCTACCGCAGGCGCGACGGCGGCGACTACGCGGTCACGTGGTCGCAGGCGACCACGGTTCCCGTACCGGTCATGCAGAGACTCCCCGACGTGCTCGCGACCGCAATGCTGGAAAGCGACGGCACGGGGAACTGACGGGATGCGCCCCGATATCCTGCGGCGCCTTGCGTCGTCGAGAGCATGGTTCTCCGGAGTGCGGCTTGCGGGCTGTATCCTGCTGATAGTGGGATGCGCCGCGCACGCCGAGGATCCGAGTTCCGCCTCCACGGACCACGGTATCGTCGGCTACATCGAGGTCGACGACGTCATAGACCGGTTCTCCGACCGCTACCTCGCCCGCGCCATTGAGCAGGCACAGGCGAAGGGCGTCGACACCCTGCTCGTGCGAATCGATACCGATGGCGGGGCGGTCCACTACGCGCGCTCCATGTTCAAGCGCATCCTCGATCTGGAGGCGGACGGAATCCGGACGATTGCCTTCATCGACTTCCGCGCGATCTCCGCCGGTGCGCTGATCGCATACGCCCACGAGGAGGTGTATCTCAGCGAGACCGCGTCCATCGGCGACATCGGTGTCGTGTTCCAGTCTTCTGAAGGGGAGATCAAGTACGCCCCGGAGAAGATCGAGACCGTGGTGCGCACCCTGCTCACCCAGGCGGCGGAGCAGCGCGGCTGGAACCGCGGGATGCTGCTCAAGATGACCGCACACAAGCAGTCGCTCTACCGGATCACCCCACCGGGCGGATCAGCGGAGTACGTCATCGAGGACGATCTCCCGGAGTTCCTCGCCGCTCATCCCGAGGTCGACCGAGACGATCCGAACCAGGTGATCGTCTACCGCGGCCCGGATCGCCTGCTCACGCTGACCGGCCTCGAGGCGGTGGCGTTCGGCATGGCGACCGGCAACGTTGCCGATCTCGACGCGATGCACGAGCGCCTCGGCGTCACCGGGGACGATGTCGTGGATCTCTCGCCGCGCGGAATCGAGCGTGCAGCCTGGGCACTGTCGCGGTTCGCGCCGATCCTGGCAGGGCTCGCCGTGCTCTTCCTGCTGTTCGAACTGAAGACACCGGGGGTCGGACTGTGGGTAGCACTCGCCGCCCTGCTCGGTACGGGGTTCCTGCTTGCCCAGTACTCCCTCGACCTCATCGAGAACGTCGAACTGTTGCTGATCGTGATCGGCATCGGCCTCATCGCCGCCGAAATGTACACGATGGTGGGTGGCGGGCTGCTCGGAACACTCGGGGGCGCGGCCGGACTGACCGGTCTCGTGCTTGCGTTCCTCCCGAACGAGCTGACATTCGATTTCGAGGACCCGGTCTTCGTCGATGCGCTGACCGACGCCGGGTTCAACGGCGCGACCGCAGTGGGCATCGTGTTGGTCGGCGCCCTGCTCATCATTCGATACCTTCCGCGCAGCGCAGTACTGCGCCGGCGCCTCGCGGTGACAGGCGAAGTGACCGCGACCAGCGCAGGCCCGCTCGAGGCCCGTGCCGGCGAGCTGATGGGCAGGCGTGGCAAGGCGGCCGAGGCGCTGCACCCGGGCGGAACGGTGCGGCTCGGCAAGGAGTCAATTCGTGCGCGGGCCGAGCACGGAGCCTACGTCCCGGCGGGGGCGGCGGTGGAGGTGGTGTCGGTCGAGTTCGGCGAGGTGGTGGTGCGATCGGTGACCGGCGGCAGCGAGGAGACCGGGAGTGGATAGCATCGCCCTCTTGGCTGCGGTCGAAGTCGACTGGCCGGTCCTCGCCCTCTCGCTCGGACTGCTCATCCTCGCCGTCGCCTTGCTGATCCTTGAGATCTTCGTCGTTTCGTTCGGGATACTGACCGTAGCCTCAGTCGCATCGGCTGTGGCCGCGATCCACTATGCGTTCACCGCCTCGGATGTGGCCGGCTGGGCAATGACGGTGGCCGTCCCCGTCCTTGCGGTGGTGCTCGGGCGCTGGGGTCTCGCACGTATTCGTGCCTCGCGCCGGCTGGTGCCGAAGAGCGAGATCACGGCCGAAGCGGGCTATCATCACCACGCCGAAGAGGTCGGTGTGTATCCCGGCGCCGAAGGCGTTATGGTGACTCGGGCTCGGCCTTCCGGACGGGCACGTTTCATCGGCGGGGAGTGCGACGTGCAGGTGCAGAGCGGCAGCCTGGGACGCGGCGAGAAAGTCGTGGTGCTGCGCATCGACGGTCCCATCGTGTTCGTCACACCGGCAGCGGACAGAGAATCACACGACGTCACGTCGTGACCTGAGGAGGCAGGAAGCCATGTCTTTCGATTTGAATCTCGTATTCGTGATCGTCATTGCCCTCTTGGCCATCGTGTTCTTCGCGTTTATCTGGAGCGCATTCTGGCTGTGGTGGCAGTCGATTCTCTCCAACGCACCGGTGAGCCTGCTCCAGATCATCTTCATGCGCTTCCGCAAGGTGAAACCGTCGGTCATCGTGACGGTGCGGATCACCGCGAAGAAGGCGGGCATCAACCTCTCCGGCGACCAGCTCGAAGCGCACTACCTCGCGGGCGGCAACGTCGCGCGCGTGGTGCAGGCTCTCATCTCGGCGCACAAGGCCAACATCACGCTCGACTACGATCGCGCCTGCGCGATCGATCTGGCCGGGCGCGACGTGCAGGAGGCGGTCGGCACCTCGGTCAACCCCAAGGTCATCGACGTGCCCTCGGGGCAGATGGCGCGCAACACTATTGACGGCATCGCCGGCGACGGCATCCAGCTCAAGGTCAAGGCACGGGTCACGGTGCGCACCAACCTTGACCGCCTGGTCGGCGGCGCGACCGAGGAGACCATCGTCGCCCGGGTCGGCGAGGGCATCGTCACCACAATCGGCTCGTCGGAGAACCACATGTCGGTGCTGGAGAACCCCGACCGCATCTCCAAGGTGGTGCTGGAGCGCGGTCTCGATTCAGGCACCGCATTCGAGATTCTCTCGATCGACATCGCGGACATCGATGTCGGCGACAACATCGGGGCACGCCTGAAGATCGACCAGGCGGAGGCCGAGAAGCAGGTGGCGCAGGCCCAGGCCGAGCGGCAGCGTGCACTCGCCGTCGCGCGGGAGCAGGAGATGGTCGCGCTGGTGCAGGAGAACCGCGCCAAGGTGGTCCTCGCCGAGGCCGAGGTGCCCAAGGCGATGGCGGACGCATTCCGGGCCGGCAACCTCGGCGTGATGGACTACTACGGCATGCAGAACGTCATCTCGGACACCCGGATGCGAACGAGCATCGCTGGCAGCGGGGACGACGCAGCGCCCACGCAGGAGGCTTGACGCATGGAGACATTCGATCACCGGTCTGCGAATCGCCGACTGCAGGGGTGCATCGAAGGCCGGGAAGGTTGAGGCATGGCGGGACTGAAAGCGTTGTTCCGGCGGGTCGCCCAAGCCGTCGAGGAAGAGGTCGCCCGGCAGCGTGGCGACGACCCGAGGGCCCGTCCCGGGTACGGCACCTACCACGACAGGGAGCAACCGCAACCGGATGCGCTTTGGGAGCCGGAGAGGGAAACAGTGCATACACCGCCACGGGCGTGGAGGGCGAAGACGGCGCGAAGCCCCTGGAGCCGCGAGCAATCGGAAAATCCGGCGCCGACGGGTGCGATGCGACGGGCGCCCGAGACGCACGGCGCGCAAACCACCGATCGCTCGCCCTGGGACACGGTCGGGTCACGAACGACACAGCCCTACGCTCTTGGGGGCCCCACCCACGCGTTCCTGGCACGCATACGCGCACGCCTGGACACTCCGGATGCACTGCGCGAGGCGTTCGTGATCAGGGAGATCCTGGACCGGCCGCTGGCGCGGCGGCGCGCGAGGTAACCCGGACTCACACGCCCATGGGGCCGATCTGAGGGCTGAAGTCCGTTGCAACCGGGTGATCTTGCCCGGACTGCATCACCCGAACTGTGTGCGGGCGTTGACCGCTGGTGGCGTCAGGTCACGAGCCTGCAGACCTATCAGGCGGGTATCTTCGTCCCGGTAACGTAGAACGGCGGCCCATTGGTCACCAGGAGGCGCTGCGTCTTGCACGCATGTGGCGGCTATCGGTGTGCGAGGCCCCTGAGACCGATGTCATGGCGGCAGAATCCTTCCGGCCAGTCGATCCTGTCGACAATGCGATAGGCTCGGTCGCGGGCCTCGGCGAGGGAAGCGCCGCACGCCGTCACGCCCAGCACGCGACCGCCCGCCGACACCCAGCCATCGGCCTTTCGCGCCGTGCCGGCATGAAGGATCACGCCGTCCTCGCCCGCCGCCTCATCGAGCCGGCGAATGGGTGTGGCCTTGGGATAGGTTCCCGGATAGCCCCGTGTCGCCATCACCACTGTCAGCGCCGACTCCCGGCGCCAGCTGAGGCTCATGCTGTCGAGTGTGCCATCGCGGGTCGCCAGCAGTGCCGGTACCAGATCGTCCTCGAGGCGGGCCAGCAGGACCTGGCATTCCGGATCGCCGAAGCGGACGTTGTACTCGAGGAGTCTGGGACCGTCCGAGGTGATCATCAATCCGGCATAGAGGACACCGCGAAACGGCGTGCCGCGCCGCCTCATGGCGGCGATGGTCGGGCGGATGATGTCGTCGAGGATCCGTGCCTCGATTTCGGGGGTGACCACCGGTGCCGGCGAATAGCATCCCATGCCCCCGGTATTGGGACCGGTGTCGCCGTCGCCGACCCGCTTGTGATCCTGGGCCGTGGCCAATGGCAGGACCGATGTGCCGTCCACCAGCACGTGATAGCTCGCCTCTTCGCCATCGAGGAACTCCTCGATGACCACGGAAGAACCGGCGTCGCCGAAGACGCGTTCGGCCAGCGCCTCGTCGACGGCGCGACAGGCCTCGGCCACTGTGGACGCGACCGTCACGCCCTTGCCGCCGGTCAGTCCGTCCGCCTTGACGACAATGGGCGCCCCGGTCGTGGCAATCCAGGCCCTCGCTTCCTCGGCATCATCGAAGCGCCGCCAGCGGGCCGTGGGCACGCCGGCAGCATCCGCAATCTCCTTCATCAGAGACTTTGACGCCTCCAGCCTGGAGGCGGCGGCATCAGGGCCGATGCAGGCAATGCCCTCACCCTCCATGGCGTCGACAATCCCGGCGACCAGGGCGGCTTCGGGACCGGGCACAACCAGATGGATGGTGTTCGACCGGGCCCAGCTGACGAGACCGGCGACGTCGTCAGCCGGGATGCCGACCGGTTCGGCATCGTTCGCGATTCCGGCATTGCCTGGAGCGCAGAAGAGCGCCGTGACAAGCGGAGACGTGGCGACGGCCTTCACCAGCGCATGCTCCCGGCCGCCACCGCCAATGACGAGAACCCTCATGGAAAAACGGGATTCCTGGCGGAGGAACACCTCCTGGTGGCTCTCGCCATGTGCGTTCTCCCCTGCGGCTGGCCCACCGGTACCAGTCTTGTATCATGGCCCGCCATGGATGCTTCCGGCAACATTCCCGAGTTCGGCGTCGCCGAGATTTCTCAACGGGTGCGCTCGACCGTCGAGGCGGCCTTCGAGCGCGTCCGCATTCGCGGCGAAATCGGCCGCGTCACGAGGGCTGCATCGGGACACGTCTACCTCTCCATGAAGGAAGACAAGGCGGTGCTCGACTGCGTCTGCTGGTCCAGGACGGCAAATCGTCTGGCCCACCGGCCCGAACAGGGCCTGGAAATGGTGGCCACAGGCAAACTGACGACCTATCCCGGCCGTTCCAGCTATCAGTTGATCATCGAGAGCCTTGAGCCTGCCGGACTCGGCGCTTTGATGGTGCTTCTCGAGAAACGGCGCAAACAACTCGAGGCAGAAGGGCTTTTCGATCCCGCGAAGAGGCAGCCGCTGCCGTCACTGCCCGACGTCATCGGTGTCGTGACATCACCGACGGGTGCGGTGATCCGTGACATCCTGCACCGCCTGCGCGAACGCTTTCCCCGCCATGTCCTGGTGTGGCCGGTGGCGGTGCAGGGGGATGCGGCTGCGGCCGAGATCACCACCGCCATCGAAGGATTCAACGCCATCGGCGACGATGATCGGGTGCCGCGCCCCGATCTCATCATCGTCGCCCGCGGCGGTGGCAGTTTCGAGGACCTCATGCCCTTCAACGAGGAGAATGTGGTGCGGGCTGCTGCCGCCAGTGCCATACCGCTGATATCGGCCGTGGGACACGAAACGGACACCACCCTGATCGATCATGCCGCGGACCTGAGAGCGCCGACACCAACAGCGGCAGCGGAGATTGCCGTACCGGTGCGGGCCGAACTCATGGCGCGCCTGATCGAGACTGACGGCAGGCTGGTGCGGGCGACGACGGAACTGCACCAGCGCCTTGCCAGTCATCTGGCAGGTCTCGCCCGCGGGTTGCCGAGGCCCGGTCGCATTCTCGACCAGAGGAGCCAGGATCTCGATCACGCCGTCTCGGGCCTCGACCGGGTGATGTCTCTGAGGCTCGCCGGTCTTGGCCGCACTCTTGACGAGCGCATCCTCGCGATGCCGCAACCGGGCGCCTGGATCGCCGAAAGGCGTGCCCGGCTCGCCGGTGTTGCCGCGGGCATCAATGCGGAACTCCTTGCCGGGCGCGTGGCCCGCACAGGGGATCGGCTCGCCCACCTGGCCGGCAATCTCGACCGGGCCGTCGGGGAACGGCTGGCAGTGCCGGACCACGCCATCACCCGGCTCCGCACGCTCCTGGAAAGTCTCAGCTACCGTTCCGTTCTCGAACGCGGGTATGCGGTCATTCGATCAGGTGGAACGCCCGTGACACGGGTTGCAGGCGTCGGTGATGGCGACCGCCTCGCCATCGAGTTCGCCGACGGAACTGTCGATGCCGTCGCAGGAGATGCAGGCAAGGAGTCGCGCCGCAGGACGCGCCCGAAACCCAGCGACACCGAGCAGTTCAATCTCTTCTGAGCCGGCGTCGCTCGACCGGGAAACAGCGTGATCCTGCTACGCCACCCCTTCGTGATGAATACGGGTCAACCGATGCGAATGCCCTTGAGATGCTCGGGACGAGGAACGCCGGGCTTCAGGCGCGGATCGTCCTCGGGCTCGCCGATCACGGTGCGCACCGGCACAAGCCCGGCCCAGATGTCGAGGGCGTAGTCCTCCTCGTCGTCTTCGCAATGGCCGGTCCTTATCTTGGCGCTGGCCTCCTCGATGGTCATCCCGACAACCGAGGTGGCCTTGAGCTCCTGGGCCTGCACCGGGCGCAGGGTCTCCCAACGGCCCGGCACGAAGCGGTCCAGGAAGGCCTTGAGGGAAGCTTCCTTCTCGGCTGCATCCTTGATCAAGGCGGCCGTGCCGAAAAGCGTGGCCGAGCGGTAGTTGACGCTGGAATGCATGCCCGAGCGCGCCAGCACGAAGCCGTCGAGGTGAAAGACGTTGACGCAGACCGGCACGCCGCCATGAACCTTGCGCAGCATGCGGCTGGCCGATGAGCCATGCCAGTAAACACGCTCACCCTCCCGCCAGACCAGCGTCGGCGTAACATAGGGCTGGCCCTTGATCACGTAGCCGACCGAACCGGTGCCGATCTCGTCGATCAGCCGGTGCACGGTGTCGGCATCGTAGTGAGCGCGCTTGAAGAGCCGCTTTACGCGGCTGCGTTCGCTGGGGACGAAGGTATTCAAGGTTTGACTCCCGAAAAAGTGGCATGGCCGGCGTCGGACAACCAGCGCAACTGGTCGAACAGACTCGACAACATGTCAACCGGGTCGGCGCATCGGTTCCAGCCGTCGTGAGGTGGAAGTTCGTGCGTTGTGCGGGTGCCGTCGAGAGGGATGGCGGCCCCGCATACCATCGTCCCGGCGACGCTCCCCGAGACTGGGGCCAAGGTCGCGCCCGGTGTCTGCGACCCGGACCATGGCCGGTTCGCCAAGACCGCCTTCGCCGTCGGCCTCGAGCACGGTGGATCAGGGTGATGCGGCCGTTCGCCGCCGTCTCGCCCGCGGCGGCGAGGAGGTCGCTGCAGCAAGGTCCCGATGGCTGGGCCGGCCGCGTGGGCATGACGTCCGTCAGGACGACGATGTCCAGGCACGTGGCGCACCATCGCGGACGCCCCGCCTGGCCGAGGGTCAGCGGGAAAGCAGCAACCTTCCGTTCGCCTTGTCATTGCCGTGCCCAAGGACGATGCGCTACCACCGTACCGCCGCAAATCGTGTGTCGACATGACCGCGAAGGCCGAGTCATGGTCGGAAGGCTGCGGCGCCCGGCTTTACCGCGCCGCGGGCGCCTGTCATGTCAGAGCAGCGGCTTGCGCGCTGGGCACATCGGAGGAAGCAACCATGGTACATACTGCGCTCGTCACCGGCGGCAACCGGGGAATCGGACTCGAGATCTGCCGCCAGCTTGCTCGCGAGGGACATGCGATCGTGCTCGGCTCCCGCGATCCAGCGTCCGGCAAGGAGGCTGCAGCCGATCTGCAGAGGGCCGGTCATGACGTTCGCGTCGTGGCGCTCGACGTCTCCGACGACGAGTCGGTCCGGGCCTGTGCGGGCGATCTCGCCGGTGCCGGGGTCGAAGTTGATGTGCTCGTCAACAACGCCGGCGTGCTTGCAGAGGGCGACCTTCTTTCGGGAAGTCCCGCACCGATGGACGAGGCGGTCGCCGTCAACTTCCTTGGCCCGTACCGCACCGCACGCGCCTTCATGCCCGGCATGACCAGGCGAGGATGGGGCCGGGTGGTGAATGTCTCGTCCGGCTGGGGATCGTTCGCCTCCGGGCTCGAGGGTCCGGCGGCCTACGCTATCTCGAAAGCCGCGCTCAATGCGCTCACCGTGCGTCTGGCGCGCGAAGCCGGACCGGGGGTCCTGGTCAATTGCATGTGCCCGGGCTGGGTACGCACCCGGATGGGCGGCGCGACAGCGACGCGCTCGGTTGCGCAGGGTGCCGACACCGCGCTCTTCCTTGCGACCCTGCCCGACGATGGGCCGAACGGCGGATTCTTCCGCGATCGGACGCCCGAGCCCTGGTAGCCTTGCCGGACGATCGCTGCAGGACAGCGATGGAGCGGGTCAGCCTCGAGACCGACGCCACAGGGAGGCAATTCGCTTCCGGCAACCGGCGCGGTCCACTCCGCATCCAGCCGCCACGTACGGAATCCTCAGACCCCCGACCGGAAGCTTCCAGATTCCGGCGCCGTATGCGTCAACGCACCCGCAACGGATCTGCGCGGAGAGCCCAGCCAGCGTCCCTACCGGGATTCGGGGTCGAGACCATTTCGCAGGACGACACCACTCTTCGCTCCCAGGTTGCCCTGCCAAGCACTTGATGAGGAACGTGCCTGCTCAAGGTCCCGAGGGCATCGTGAGGAGACTTCCGGATCGTCGCTCAGGGGATGGCCACAATCGACCGCGAGCACGTTGCCCCGTTTCGAGAAACTCAGCGCGGAGCCCGGCGGCCCGACAGGCGCGCCGCGAAGCGAAGACGGACGTAGTCGGCCGTCCAGTTGCCCTCGCCGTCACACAGGCTTTGGCGCAGAAGGTCGAGGGTCTCGTCGCGGGCCTCTTGGCGTTCTCCTGCCGGCAGGGCCGCATAGAACGGTCCGGCAAAAGTCTCGAGCCAGCCTTTCATGCCTGTCGGAAGCGGAGTCGGGCGCGGGATGAGTTCGATGCTGTCGACAGAGAATCCGGCCGCCTCCAGCCGGCCGCGGTAATCGTTCGGCGTGGGATAGAACCACGGATTGACGGCCGCGATGTCGACGCCGTGCCCGCCCAACACTGCGGCGAGCGCCGTGACGACCGCAGCCATGTTTCCGTGCCCGCCGAATTCGCCCACGAAGCGTCCACCCCGCTTCAGTGCACGGACCACACCGGCGATGGCAGCGTCGGCATCCCCGACCCAGTGCAGGACGGCGTTCGAGAACACCGCGTCGAACTCGGCCTCGAAGGCGAGCGCAGTGGCATTCATGAGGCGAGCGTCGATGCCACGGTCGCGGGCCGCCGCGACCATCGCCGGCGAATGGTCGACGCCAACCACCTCGCAGCCGGCCTCGACGATTTCCCGGGTCAGCGCGCCATCGCCACAACCGAGGTCCAGAACACGCTCACCCGGCCTCGGCGCGAGTAGCGCAAGCACGGGACGCCCCAGAACCGGCACGAAGCCTGCGTTGGCCTGATAAACCTGGGCGTTCCAGGATTGCTCCGATGTCATGGCGGCCGCTCCCTGGACCGGGCGGGACTATCACTGCGACCGGGAGGCGGCAAGGGGAACACCATGAGAGCGGACCTGATCGTGCCATCTTCAGGCGTCTGAAGGGGATGCAGATGTGACCCTTGCCAGTCCGGACGACAACTGGCTGGCAGTGAATGATCTCGACGGGAAGGAACGAGGGAGCCAATGATCCTTCGGCAGGTCTGGCAAGGCGCTGCTGTCGTCAGACAGTCTCCCGGTCGCCGGCGTCCTTGTGCATGGCGTCCCTGTAGGGATGCGCCGCATAGGTTCCGAGAATCCTCACTTCGATGGCAAAGAACCCCAGTTCCTCCAGGGCGAGACGCATCGGGCGTTCATCGGGATGGCCTTCGGCGTCGACATGGAACTGGGCGGCGCTGAAGGTGCCGTCGATCATGTAGCTCTCGATCTTCGTCAGGTTGACACCGTTGGTGGCAAAGCCGCCCAGTGCCTTGTAGAGCGCCGCGGGAACGCTCCGCACCCGGAAGATCATGCTGGTGATGAGGGTGTCGCTACCTGGTTCAGGGAGGGGAACAGGCCGGGACAGGACGAGGAACCGGGTGTGATTGTGGTCGGCGTCCTCGAGGTCCCGCTCCAGGATGTCGAGGCCGTAGATGCGGGCTGCCAGTTCCGAGGCGATGGCGCCATGGGCCGGATCGCCCCTGCCGGCAACGTCATGGGCAGCGCCGGCGGTGTCCGCATGGGATGCCGGTTCGACCCCAAGGCGCCGCAAGGCCTTGCGGCACTGACTGAGCGCCTGGATATGGGAATGAACGACGGCAAGGTCCTTCACCCCGGCGCCGGGCACACCCAGAAGACTGTGGTTCACCTTGTGGAAGTGCTCTCCGACGATCTGCAGGGACGAAAGAGGCATCAGGTGGTGGACATCGGCGACCCGCCCGGCAACGGAATTCTCGATCGGCAGCATGGCCAGACGCGCGTCGCCGTCTTCCACGGCCTGGAAGACATCCTCGAAGGAGGCGCACGGCAGGGATGTCATGGATGGATAGGCTTCCTGGCAGGCAAGGTGCGAATAGGCGCCGGGCTTGCCCTGGAAGGCGATGGTGTTGTCGCTGGCGGTCATGGCGTGGATCGGGGACTGGCAACGTCCCTCAGCAGAAGAAGGAACGTGCCTGCTCAAGGTCCCGGGGAGTATCGACACCGACCGGAACACTGTCAACGCGGCCCACGGCGATGCTCATGCCGGCCTCAAGGATGCGCATCTGCTCCAGCCGTTCCCTTCGCTCCAGGGGTCTTGCCGGCAACGCAACAAAGCGTTCGAGCGCTTCCCGGCGGTAGGCATAGATGCCGACATGGTGCCACAGGGGACCCTCGCCCCAGGGCGCGCGAGCTCTCGTGAAACACAACGCTCTGCCCGTCTCGTCTTCGTCGTTCCAGGCCACCACAACCTTCACGACGTTGGGATCACGGGCTTCGTCTTCGTTCGTCGTCGGTGCCGCAAGAGTGGCCACGTCGGCGCCGCTCCTGGTGAGGGTGGCGACAACGAGACCGAGGTCGCGCGGCTGGAGGGTCGGCAGATCCCCCTGCAGATTGACCACCACGTCGATACCGTCTGCACGGTCGATGCGGGCCAGTGCCTGGTGCACCCGATCCGACCCCGACCGCAGATCGTGGTCTGTCATGACAGCCTCTCCGCCCGCTCCTTCAACGGCATCGGCAATGACGCGGTCAGCGGCAGCAACGACGACACGCCCGACATCGGCTTCGGTGGCGCGCCGCCATACCTGGACGATCATCGGTTCGCCACCGACACTCGCCAGGGGTTTCCCCGGCAACCTGGTGGACGCCATGCGTGCTGGAATGACGATGATCGTCGACATGGTCAGCCGGCAGTCGATGCCTCTTCCGGACAGTGATCATGGACCTCGACACGAAGAGGCGTGGAGCGTCCGCCGACAATGCGTTCCGACGAACAGGCCGTGAGGATGACGATGCAGTCGATTTCGGCTCTCAGCGTGACGCTGTCACCCGCCGCGCTCAGGGTGTCGCCGATGACGAACCGGCCGTCCGGCCCGGGGGGCGTGTTCTGGAACAGGTTGACCGGATCGGGTTGCAGGACATGCCCGATCCCCGCATCGCGCGCCGCCTCGAAGTAGTTGTCGCGGCAGTTGGGATGATCCACCAGCCCCCTGCCGGCGTACCAGTCCCGGTTGCACGAGGCATAGAGCATGTCGTGGCATCCCGGTGACGCGTCGGCGATGAAGGTGAAGACCGGACGATCCCGGTTGGTGAAGAAGCGCTGCCCCGGCTCGGGAAAGATGTTGCCGTTGTGAAGCCGGGTGACCGACGGGCTCATGAATTCATCGTGATCGGACTCGCTGACGGCGAAGAGATCGCCGACCTGGCATCCCTCGACATCGACGATGCGGACGTGCTGGCCACTGTTCACGGCAATCCAGCCATTCGAGTACCCGGGAACATCCACCGAACGAATCCCGACCATGACCACACCCCTCCTCAGCCTTGAAACACCATACGTGAGACTATTCGGGACCTGTCCTGACGACAATCGGGCCACGGCAGGGCAGTCGAGAAGGGACTTGAACAGCGACGTGACTTGGCTAATCTCCGCAACGCCTCGAAGGAGGCACCACTCCCCCAACCGGGACCACTCTTTTTCGGGGCCGGTGCGCATGGATGCTCTGGAATTCAACAAGATTGCCGCCGGCCTGCTGGTCGGCCTTTTGCTTGCGTTTGGCATCGGCAAACTGGTCAACACGCTCTACGGCCCGGCCGTGGAACATGCTGCGCCCGAGCATGCTGAAGACATGATGGCTGACGCCGAAGCCGTCGACGAGACACCGGCCGTCGAGGTTCCGGCCGTGGTGGTGCCGATTGCCACCCTGCTGGCCAGTGCGGACCTCGCCAATGGCGAAAAGCAGTTTCGCAAGTGCAAGAGTTGCCACAGCGTCGAGGCGGGCGGCCGGGATGGACAGGGACCCAATCTCTACGGTGTGGTCGGTGCGCCGCAGGGACACCGCGACACCTTCAACTATTCCGATGTCATCGCCGGCCTGGGCGGAACCTGGACGTTCGAGGAATTGAGCCTCTACATCACCGACCCCAAGGGCTACGCACCCGGAAACAAGATGGTGTTCAAGGGCATCTCCGACGACGAGGATCGCGCCGACCTCATCGCCTGGCTCAACACCCAGAGCGATGCACCGCTCGCCCTGCCCGAAGCCGCCGGGGACGAGACGTCGCTGGACGATACCTCGATGCTGGAACCGGCGGATGCGGAAGATCACCCCGTCGAAGATCCTGTGCTTGCCATGATCACCGGGGCCTCCGTCGAGGAAGGCGGACGTGCCGCGGTGATCGCCTGGATGGGATCGCTCAGCGACGATCCCTCGCCTTTCGCCAGGATCGAGTAGGCAACCCGGGGGGAGGGCGTTCGTGACCGATGAATTCCAGCGGAAACACAAGGAACTTGACGGACGCAGGATCGCCGCCCGACTCCACGAGGACACGCGCAAAGCCGTCGATGAACTGACGGAACGGGGCTGGGCGCCGCGCCTTGTCTCCGTGGTGATCGGTGATGCCGACGCCGTCGCCGTCTATGTGCGCAACCAGAAGCGGACAGCCGAACGGCTCGGCATCGCGTTCGACGAACGCCATTTCGCGGAAGACATCAGCGAAGCGGAAATGCTGGCGGCAGTCCAGGCCATGAATGCCGATCCCAGGGTCACCGGCATCATCGTGCAGCGCCCGGTGCCGGAACAGATCAACATCAAGAGGCTGCAGAGCGCCATTCACCCGCTCAAGGACGTGGAGGGCCTGCATCCCGCATCCGTCGGCAACATCGTCTACAACGAACTCGACCTCGGTCCCTGCACGGCGATGGCGTCGGTCCACATCCTCAAGACGACAGGCCTCAATCTTTCCGGTCTCGAAGTGGTGGTCATCGGCCATTCCGACATCGTTGGCAAGCCGATCGCCTTCCTGCTCATGGCCGAGGGCGCCACAGTCACCGTGTGCCATCACCAGACCCGCAATCTCGCCGTGCACAGCCGCAGGCCGATGCCGTGTTCGTGGCCGTCGGCAGACCTGGCCTCGTG
>JAJEHK010000275.1 GCA_022823765.1 Alphaproteobacteria bacterium
CGGGGCTTGGACATCCACGAGAATTGGGATTGGTCGATCAAGCATCCGGTGGTCAGGCTGAGCTTTGGGGGGAAATACAACGAGGCCGGTGACCTTGAGGACGACGTTTCAAGCCAGTTGGCGATCATAGAGCGGAACGCCGGACTTAGCCCGGCCGAAATGCCGCGCACTGCCCCGTCGCGGCTGCGGGAGCTTCTGGACCGCCTGCACCACGCCACCGGCCAACAGGTCGTCGTGCTGGTTGACGAGTATGACAAGCCGATCCTGGACGTCATCGACCGACCCGAAATGGCGATCGCGAACAGGGACTACCTGCGAAGTTTCTATGGCGTCATCAAGGACTGCGCCCGAGATGTCCGCTTCGTCTTCGTCACCGGGGTGAGCATGTTCTCCAGAGTGAGCCTCTTTTCAGGGCTCAATAGCCTCGTGAACATCAGTCTCGACCCGAATTTCGCCACGATCTGTGGATATACCGACAGGGACCTGGATACGGTCTTTGCGCCGGAACTCCCGGGCCTCGACCGGCACGACATCCGCGCATGGTACAAGGGTTACCACTGGCTGGGCGACGAGAAACTCTATAATCCGGTCGACATGCTGCTGCTGTTCAACAGTCACAATTTTGAGCCCCACTGGTTCGAGACCGGTTCTCCCACCTTCCTGTTCCGGATGATGCTGGACAGGCAGGTCAGTCCACTGGAACTGGAACATCGAGCCGCTGATGCCCGGCAATTGTCCCGATTTGATGTCAGAGATATTGGTATCGACGCCCTGCTGTTCCAGACTGGATATCTGACCATTACCGGAAAGGAGAGGGATGGTGCGCAGACCTTCTACACACTGGATTATCCCAATCTTGAGGTGCGTCAAAGCCTGAACCAGGGTTTGCTCGAGTATCTTGGCCGAGAGGGAAAGCAGGTATCGGACCAGGGCAAGGAACTCGGCCGACTGCTGGTCGCCAACGATTTCGAGGGGTTCGAGGATTGCCTGCGATCATTCTTCGCGGGAATCCCCTATCAGTGGCAGGGCAGCAACAGCCCTGCCTGCTACGAGGCCTGGTACGCCGGCATGCTGTACGCCTGTTTCCGGACCATCGGACTTGACCTCCGGGTGGAGGAGTCCTCCAGCCGGGGCCGGTCGGACATGGTGGTGCTGCACGGCAACCAAGTGTTCGTGTTCGAATTCAAGATGGCCGATGGAGTAGATGACCGGGACGCTGTTGCCCGATTGGCCATCGAACAGATACGTGAGCGAGGCTATGCCGACAAGTACCGGAACAGAAAGGAACCGATCCATCTGATCGGCGTGGCCTCCAGCAGGTACCGGAGTCCGGCAGCGGCAAAGGTGGTCTCAACCTGACTTCGCCGTCATGTCGGACCTTGCGGGGCAAGCGATGGGCCAGCAGCCCGCCCTTGAGGTGCCGTGGAGCCGGGACCTCTGCCCCTATTCCGTGAACTGTCGCTTCAGCCCCTGCCAGGTGCCCGGATAGTCGTGCTGGAGACCGGCTCCGTTCATGGCGTGATCGGTTACCCGGTAGGGGTGGCGGCTTTCGAGCATGAAACTGATGCCGTCTTCGACACGCTGGGGTGACAGGTCGTGGGTGCTTGCCGCTTCGAAGATCTCGGGCGCCGGCCCGTGCGGGATCATGCAGTTGTGCAGGCTGGCGCCACCGGGCAGGAAGCCCTTGGGCCTGGCGTCGTAGGCGCCGTAGAGCAGCCCCATGAACTCGCTCATCGTGTTGACGTGGTACCAGGGCGGCCGGAAGGTGTCCTGCCCGACCAGCCAGCGAGGAGCAAAGGCGACGAGGTCGGCGTTGGCGACGCCCGGCGTGTCGGAGCGAGAGGTCAGCACGGTAAAGATCGACGGGTCCGGATGGTCGAAGCTGATCGATCCGAACACGTTGAAGGTGCGTAGGTCGTACCTGCAGGGGGCGTGGTTGCCGTGCCAGGCGACAACGTCGAGGGGCGAATGGCCGAGCATGCAGGTGTGGAAGGTACCGCCGGTCTTCAGCACCAGTTCGAACTCGCCGGCGATATCCTCGTACGCGGCCTGCGGGTAGAGGAAATCCCGCGGATTGGCGAGGCCGTTGGCACCGATCGGGCCGAGGTCCGGCAATTCGAACGGCGCACCGTAATTCTCGCACAGATAGCCGCGCGAGGGGCCGTCCGGCAGGTCGACGGCGATCTTGATGCCGCGGGGGATCACCGCCAGGTCGCCGGGCGTCAGGTCCAGGATGCCGCACTCGGTGCGCAGGCGCACACTCCCGGCCGCGGGCAGCAGCACCATCTCGGCGTCGGCATTCTTGAAGTAGCGTCGGTCCATCGGGGCATTGGCGCAATACAGGTGGACGGCCAGGCCACTTCCGGCACCCATGTCGCCGTTCCAGACATAGCTCGCCATGCCGTCGAGAAAGTCGACGGGTGCGGGCGGCTCCGGTTGGGGCGACCATCGGCACTGGGTATGTGGAAAGCTGCCGTCACCTGATGGCGCGGTCAGCCAGAGCGGCAGGTCGATCCGGTGCCACTCGCCCTGTGACACCACCGACGGCACGATGCGGTAGAACCAGGTCCGCCGGTTCTGCGCGCGCGGTGCGGTGAAGGCGGTGCCGCTGATCTGCTCGGCATACAGGCCGTAGGCCGGTCGTTGCGGTGAATTGCGGCCGACCGGCAGGGCTCCGGGCAGGGCTTCGGTGGCGTGCTCGTTGCCGAAGCCGGACATCATGCCAGTCGCGGCGCTGTCGGTCCCGGATGCTGGCGGTCGGGCAGAAGGGTGCTCGTTCATGGCCCAGGTCCGTCACTGACGTTTTTCCGGACCCTATACGACTTTGACGATGCCCGGGAGTCGTCACATGTGTGAACCGGTTGCCAGGCCGTGCTGCACCGGGACAAGGTTCCAGGGCCCCGCCAGCCCCGCATCTGCGAACTCATGGGTGTGTGCGGCGCCTGTATGTCTCGTGCTGTCAAATGTCCTAGCCCGCAAAGCTCACCAGGGGGAAGAGGGGCGCGGGACCGGGGGCGCTGACGGTCGATGGCCGGGCCCGAGCTCGA
>JAJEHK010000111.1 GCA_022823765.1 Alphaproteobacteria bacterium
TTCGGTGTTGAGAACACTCCGCCTGGAGTCGGGATCGAGACGTGAGAAGAAGCGGACCAGGTCGCCTGCCGTCGAGGCGAAGCCGGTCGCTGGCGCCAGGGCATGCGTGGGATTGTCGGCGGGAATGACGACACGCCTGCCCAGCGGAAGATCGTTGCCGTGCCCGCGTGCCAGCGGCGCTCCCCGGGCAACCGGCATGTCGGATGTCGTTTCGCGGAGACCCGATGCGTGCACAATGTTCCGCGTGATCCACGGCCCGTAGGCTTCGCCTGTGACCGATTCGATCACGAGGCCGAGCAGACCGAACCCATGATTGGAGTACTTCATGCGGCTGTCGGGCGGGATGACGAGCGGCTCGGCAAGGGCCGCACGAAGCTCGGCTTCGTCAGCGAACGCACGCTCGTCGCTCCATTGACCCGCATCCCTGCCGTCGCGCACGATACCGGCGCCGTGGCAGAGGAGTTGAGAGAGCGTGGCCCCGGCTACCGACGGGTGAAGTCCCTCGACATGTGCACCGACCGGATCGTCAAGGCGCAGCTTCCCTTCTTCCTTCAGACGAAGGATGGCCGTCGCGGTGAAGCTCTTGGAGTGGGAGGCAACCCGGAACCGGTGGCGCGTCGTCATCCGTTCGCGCCGTGAGACGTCGGCATGGCCATAGGCTCTCTCGAAGACCAGGCGCCCCCTGTTCGCAAACGCGAGGACACAGCCCGGCTGTCGGGTCAGACGCATCTGGAAGTCGAGCCACTCGTCCACATAGCGAATCGCGTTGTTGAGCCACTTCCTCATGCTTCCTCTCCGTTCACCGTCCGGTCATGCCTCACTTCGGCTCGCGCATGCGTTCGCCCACGTGCACAAGGGCGACGACATGTGTTGCAAGAGGAGTGTCAGGCGGCGGCCGACACGAGAAGCTTCTGCGTTGACTCACGATGCGACAGCTCCAGGAAACTGCTGGCGGCGTCATGCTCGATCACCCTGCCCCTTCGAGCATAGCCACAATCTCGTCCGATATGCCCCTAGCTGTGGCGAGGCCCGTGCATGATGAAGAGGCAGAATACACCAAGTTCGTCTTGCAGCCGTGGCGAGTGTGCACGATCTCCACTGGGACGAATTCGTCGTGTGGCGTGGTTCCTCGCCACAGATGACGAGACCCGGCCGGGCGGCAGGGACGTGGAACGGTTCAGCGCGAGCAGCCGATCATGTTCGCCGAATTGATCACGCGAAGGAATTCGGATTAGGGTGCTGGCGATCCGTCACTTCAGAAAGACAATGACCGTGAACACGATTTCTTCCCGCCCCTCCTTCAGGTGGGACGACCCCTTCATGCTGGACGAGCAGCTCGACGAAGACGAACGCATGATCCGCGATTCGGCGCGGCAGTTCTGCGAAGACTACCTGGCGCAGCGGGTGACGAAGGATTTTCGCGAGGAGACCGGGGATCGCGAAATCATTCGCCGCATGGGCGAGATGGGGATGCTGGGGGCGACGATCGACGGCTATGGCTGTGCCGGCATCAGCCAGGTTGCCTACGGTCTCATCGCCTTCGAGATCGAGCGGATCGACAGTGCCTACCGTTCGTCGGCGTCGGTGCAGTCGAGCCTGGTCATGCACCCCATCCACGCCTATGGAACCGAGGAACAGCGCCAGAAGTATCTTCCGGCACTGGCCAACGGCACCATGGTCGGGGCGTTTGGTCTCACGGAGCCAGATCACGGCTCGGACCCCGGTTCCATGACGACCCGGGCGCGTGCAGTGCCCGGCGGATACCGGTTGAGCGGCGCCAAGATGTGGATCTCGAATGCACCGATCGCCGATGTGATGGTGGTCTGGGCAAAGGATGACGAGGGTGCCATCAGGGGCTTCCTTCTCGAGCGAGGCATGGATGGCCTGTCAACTCCCGGAATCGAGGGAAAATTCAGTCTGCGCGCCAGTCCGACCGGCGAAATCGTCATGGAGAACGTCTTCTGTCCCGACGAGAACGCCTTCCCGGAGATCCGCGGTCTGAAGGGGCCCTTCGGTTGCCTCAACAATGCCCGCTACGGCATCGCCTGGGGAGCACTCGGGGCGGCGACCTATTGCTGGCAGGCAGCTCGTTCCTACACCCTGGATCGCACCCAGTTCGGCCGGCCACTTGCCGCCAACCAGCTCATTCAGAAGAAGCTGGCGGACATGCAGACGGAGATTGCAATCGGGCTTCAGGCCTGCCTGAGGGTGGGGCGCCTCAAGGACGACGGCCGGGCAACGCCGGAGATGATCTCCCTCATCAAGCGCAATTCATGCGGCAAGGCACTCGATGTTGCCCGCGCGTCGCGCGACATGCACGGCGGCAATGGCGTGAGCGATCAGTACGGTGTCATTCGCCACATGCTGAACCTCGAAGCCGTCAACACCTACGAAGGCACCCAGGACATTCACACACTCATTCTCGGCCGCGCCCAGACCGGCATCCAGGCCTTCACCGGCTGACGCTACCGATTGGAGAACATTGACAATCCCGATCTGAAGAAATAGATAGCGGGACACAGGGGAGTCATCGCCCCTGGATGATCCGTCCCTTGAGGCGGGTCCGCGGGATTTGATGGGGCAGCTTGCGTCCGCGATACCAAACGCTAAAGCGCCACGGATGGATCTCCGTGGGCCCTGAAGGCACCGGAGATCAACCTTGTCTTTCTTTCGAACAGCATCACGGAACCACCACCGTTGGCACAGTCAACGGCGGAGGCCCACGAAATTATCCCGGCAGCGGCCATGTCTTCTGGCGGCGGAGCGGCCCTGACGGGGTAGTGGGACGGCGGAACGGAGCCTTCATTGGCGTCCCGTTCCGCCGTCGACCGGTCTGGTCGACACGGGTCTTGCCTTGCAGACCAGGGACTTGCGGCCTATCTCAGGAAACAGGCAGAGCGGGAAAGGGACATGGTGCAATTCCCCGGCAGTTATCCCACGACAAGAATGAGGCGCCTGAGACAGGCGTCATGGTTGCGCTCCATGGTGCGCGAGCATGTCGTGTCGGTATCCAACCTTGTCTGGCCCGTTTTCATCCGCGAGGGCAGCAACGTACGCGAACCGGTTGGTTCGATGCCGGGAATCGAGCGAATCAGTATCGATGTTCTCGTCGAGTCGGCTCGTGAAGCCCGCGATCTCGGCATACCCTCGATCGCTCTCTTCCCCCACACCCCGAAAGAGGTGAAGAGCGCCGATGGCCGGGAGGCATTAAA
>JAJEHK010000179.1 GCA_022823765.1 Alphaproteobacteria bacterium
TATGGCATGATGATTGCTTTCGGCAACACCTCGGGCGCGGTGATGCCGCTCAACCTGCAACGTCTCATGGACAAGAGTCTGACCGTGACCTACCCGTCCGCAATGACGCACCTGGAACATCGTACGGATCTGGTAGAGGCCCGCTGCGGCACTCTTCGGGTACGTGGTGACCGGCCGCATCCGCATCGCCATCGGTCAGCGCTTTCCCCTTGAGAAGGCGGCCGACGCCCACCGAGCGCTGGAGGCGAGGCAAACGCGGGGAAGTACAGTTCTGTTGCCGTGACAAGCCGATACCGCGCCGCGCCGATGGAGATCACGGATCCGATCGCAGTCCCGGAACGCCCGGTTGCCGCACGAGGTCGACGCTTTCGGCGAACTGAGCATGAGTCCTGTGGACCGGGACCAGGACCCTGATTGCGAACCTGGCGAGACGTCCGGTTCCCGGAAGCAGCCTTCGATGGTGCCGTACCGGTGTTGCATGCGTCGCGGACCGGCCGGTTCGGTGCGGGCACATCCTCACGATTGGTCCTTGCAGACCGGTAAACCGGCGATGCCTGAACCAGGAAAGGCGATATCGCCCTGGGCAAGAGCGTCATTGCCCCGGGAAGAACAGGCCCTTCTGCGCCCGGTCCGGTCCGGGCGGTTGTTCACCTGGTCAATGCCGGGCGTCCGGGCTCACCAATCGCGAGATGATTGATGGTGACGCCGCAGGCCTGACTCCTTCAGGCCCTCGCCGCCGCTGCCGGGGGCTTCACCCGGACGGTGACGATGTCAACGTCGTGGTACTGTTGATGGCGCACCGAGGATGCAAGGTGCCGCAGCAGCCGGAGTGAAACTTCCTGCTCGATTGTGGTCTCGTCTGCTTGATCACCGAGCACTGCGAGCCTGTCCTCGATGTTCTCTCCAGTGGGAGCGACGACGAACTCCAGCACCGCACCGCCCTCGGCCCGAGCGGCGACCAGTTTGAGGCGCCGCCCGGGCCGATCCGGCATGGTCTCGTCTTCCTCCGGCTGCAAGAGACTCAGCAGCGCCTCCTCGCCGACTGCTTCGAGACGGTCGGCCATCCCGTCATCCCACCTGTTTCGGGAAGCGAACCCGCGGAGAAACTCCCCGATCTTCGAGAATGCGGCGGAGTCGAGTTCGGTCTCCATCCGGCTGCGGCGAGACTCGGTCAACTCCACGAACAGGGTCATCAAGATTGCCGCCAGGCCGCCGGAGATCACGCCGTTGGCGAACAGGCCGCCTGCGAAGGCCGAAACCTGCGCCGGAAATATCATGTCGCTCTGAAATCCCACACCTATCCAGAAGGCGATGCCGGTGATCAGGCCCTTGCGATAATCGAGCCCGTCCTGAAGCAGGACCTTGATGCCGATAAGGAAGAGCATCGCCAGCAACACGGTGAGGAAACCGCCGCTGACGGCGCCCGGCAAGGCCAGGACCACGGCGAGCGCCTTGGGCAGGAAAGCGAGGATGAGGAAGAGTGCGCCTGCGACATACCCGACGCTGCGAGCGGCGACGCCTGTAAGCTCGGTGAGCGATGCGCAGATCGAATAGCTGTTGTTGGGCACCGTACCCGCGAGACCGCACAGCAGGTTGCTCACGCCATCGACGTTCACCGAGCCTTGCACAGCCCGGTAATCCACTGCGCGTCGACTGCGCCACGAGACACTTTGAACGGCGACGCAACTGCTGATCGTGCGCAGGGTCACGATCGGGGTCAGCAGCAGGAAGACGGGCAACAGCGACCAGAACGCGGGTCCGAACTCGAGGTTGAAGCCCGGCCACTCGAAGCTGGGGAGGCCGATCCATGAAGCGGCGATGACGCGATCGATGTCGTAGAGGCCAACGATACCGGCCACCACCGCGCCGCACAGGACCCCGATGACCGGCGCCCATAGGCGCAGGCTTCCGGTCGACTTGAGCGCAATGCCGGCGATCACGACAACCGTCACGGCGGCACACAGCGGCGCGGCGTAACCCGGACTGCCCTCTGGCACCTCGGCCACCAGGCCGAAGACGGCCGGCATGGCGCTCACCGGCAACAGCATCAGCATGCTGCCCGAAACGGTGGGTGTCAGAATGCGGCGAAACCAGACGATCCGCGCCGACAGCACGAACTGCAGCAGCGCCGAAAGGACCACCAGGGTCACCAGCAGCCCCGGACCGCTTCGTTCGATCGCCGCAATGCAGGGCCAGATGAAGGCCGTCGAGCTGCTCATCATCAGCACATGACCCGAGCCGATCCGGCCGTAACGAACAGCTTGCAGCGCCGTGGTCGCGCCGCTCGCAGCGACCGATGCGAACACGGCCCACGTCAGGTAGGCGTCGGTCGTTCCCGCGGCCCGCATCACCACCGTCGGAATCAATATGGGGAACGCCACGATCAAGATCGCGAGTTGCACGCCCAGTCCGATCGCGAGCGCGGGCGGAAGCTTCTCGTCGGGCTGATAGCGCAGCCCCGTCCCACGCGTTGACGCATGCTTGCTCATGTTGCGGCGCCCCCGCGCAGGTTCTGTGCGAACAACCCGACATCAGTTGTCGATCTGTCAAGTGGCCAGGACACTGTGTAGCCGTCACGATTGTACGTGGATCGATTTCCCGCAGACACCCCCGCCGGTCCAGGCCCATGAATACCGGCTTCGCACCATAGGGGTTGTGGTGATCATGTGCCTGACTTACCGACCCGCTTCGTTTCCTGGCCGCATGCCTTTCTCGGGGAACAGTACGCTTTCTTGCCCCGCCCGACCATGCTATCGGCAAGAGGCAGCCACAAGGAAACGAGTCTGCTGACGTGTACCGCATTGCTGTCGACATAGGAGGAACGTTCACCGATCTCGTGCTGCAGCAGGGCGATGGCACACTCCTGATCGCCAAGACCCTGTCGACACCAGGCGATGTCTCGAAGGGTGTCATGCGGGCCCTTGACCTCGTTGCCGGACGCCTTGGCGTCGAGTCCGGGTGTGTGCTCGCGCGCTGCGGCATGTTCGTCCACGGATCGACCATCGCCACCAACACCATGCTGGAACGCTCCGGCGCCCGCGTCGGCCTCCTTGTCACCGAGGGTTTTCGCGATTCCCTGGTCATCCGGCGCGGTGTGCGCGAGGACATGTGGGACCACCGCACCCCCTTCGCGCCGGTCCTGGTTCCGCGGTACCTGCGCATCGGCATTCCCGAACGCATCGATCGCGACGGCAGGGTCGTCGCCGACCTGGACCGTGAGGCGGTCCGGAAGGCGGCGCTCTTCATGAAGGCCGAGGGCGTGGAAGCCGTGGCCGTGTGCTTTCTCAACAGTTTCATGGAGCCGCGCCACGAACGTGAGGCGGCGGGGATCCTTGAGGAGACGTTCGGCGCCGATGCCGTCAGCCTCTCTTCCGAGGTCGCGCGCATCATTGGCGAGTATGAACGCAGTTCGACGACGGTCATCAACGCCTCCCTTGCGCCGAAGGTCGTTCCCCATCTCCTTCGTCTCGACGGCAGGCTGCACGAGGGCGGCCTCGCCCGGCCGCTCCACCTGGTCCAGAGCAACGGCGGTGCGGCGTCCGTCGCCCAGATGCGCGCCCGGCCGGTCAGCCTGCTGCTCTCAGGGCCGGCCGCCTGCGTCGGCGCCCTCGATCTCGTGGCCGGGCAGACAGGCCACGATCACCTCATCTCCATGGAAATCGGCGGTACGAGCTGCGACGTGGCCATGATGCACGCCGGCGAGGTGGCGCTGACCGACGATCTGATGATCGCCGGATACCATGTCGCGGTTCCCGCGATCGACGTCCACACGGTAGGCGCCGGTGGCGGAACGATCGCGTCCGTGGATGCCGGAGGGATGATCAGGCTGGGGCCACAGGGCGCCGGAGCGCACCCCGGTCCCGCCTGCTACGGTCAGGGCGGCACCCGGCCCACCGTCACCGACGCCCTCGTGGTGCTCGGACGCCTGAGTACCGAGGCCTTTGCCAGGGGAGAGATCACGCTCGTGCCGGAGCACGCTGCCGCGGCGCTGTCAAGGGACGTGGCCGAGCCCCTCGCCATCACGAACCGGGAGGCCGCCGCCGGTGTCGTCACCCTCCTCGAGCAGAACCTCCTCCATGCGGTGGAGCGGATCAGCATCGAACGGGGCTACGATCCGGCCGCCTCGATCCTGGTGGCCGGTGGCGGCGCCGGACCGATGCATGGCGCAGCAATCGCCCGTCTCATCGGTTGCCGCACTGTCTACGTGCCGCGCCAGGCAGGCGCTCTCTGTGCCCTTGGCATGCTCAACGCCGATGTTCGGCATGACTTTCTGCGCGTGCTCTTCGGCGAACTTGATCACATCGAAGAGGCGGACGTCGCCCGCACCTACACTGGTCTCGAGGCCGAGGCGGCCGGCGTTCTCGCCGAAGAGGGCTTTTCCGGGGACCACGTCTCGATTACCCGCTCCATGAGCCTCAGGTACAAGGGCCAGCAGTGGTCGGTGAGGATTCACGCGCCCCGCTTCGAACGGGATGAGCTGCGGACCGCTTTCGAGGAAGCGCACCAGCGGATGTACGGCCACATCCAGCCCGGGGGCACCCTGGAAATCACTTCCCTGCATGTCACCGGACGGGGCGTGGTGCCGCGCATCGTTGTCGCCGACGACCGGCGGAAGGGGACCCGGCCGGTCCCCGTCACGCGCCGCCCCGTCTTCGCCGATTCCGGACACGGCGTTCTCGAAACTCCTGTCTATCAGGCCGATTCGCTGGCGCCGGGGATGGCGCTCGACGGGCCTCTTCTCATCGAGGAGGCGACCACGACGATTCACGCCGGCCCCCGGGATCATGTCACCATCGACCGCTACGGAAACTACCTGATTGCCCTGGAGCCGTGATGCCTGCCCCCGACCCCGTTCGCCTGACTCTCGTACAGAACCGCCTGGATCACATCTCCCGGCAGATGGGCCGGGTCATGACGCGCACGGCACGCAGCCCGATCTTCAGCCAGAGCCACGACTTCTCGTGTTTTCTGGGCAATGCCGACGGTGTGCTCATCAGCCAGGCCGATGGCATTCCCATCCACACGGGCGGCGGCGGGCTGGCGCTGAGAACCCTGATCGAGGCCTTCCGAGACGCCATCGACGACGAGGACGTGTTCCTGCTGAATGACCCCTACGTCGCCGGAGGCAACCACCTGCCGGACTGGGTCATCGCGCGGCCGGTCTTTCACGACGGAGAGCGCATCGCCTTCGCCTGCAACCGGGCGCACCAGTCGGATATCGGTGGCGGCGCCGCAGGCACCTACAATCCCATGGCGACGGAGATTTTCCACGAAGGCCTGCGCATACCGCCCCTGAAGCTCGTCGAAGCGGGTGTGACGCGCCAGGATGTCTGGAATCTGCTGCTCCTCAACTCGCGCACCCCTGATCTTCTCGACGGCGACCTGCGAGCCATGCTGGGCTCGACCCGGATTGGCATGGAACGCCTCCAGGCGCTGGTGAGCGACGCCGGACGCGATGAGGCCCTCGCCTGCTTCGAAGGGGTCCTCGATCACGGGGACCGGATGCTGCGCACGTGCATAGACAGCCTGCCTGACGGCACCTGGCACGGTAGTGACGCGACGGACAATGACTGCTTCGAAGACAGGCGAACTGACATCGAGGTGGCGCTGGTCGTTCGTGGCGACAGCATCACGGTCGATTTCTCGGGCTGCGGACCGCAGATCCGGGGCTTCAAGAACAGTTCGGTCGCCAACACCATGTCGGCGACCTACATGGCGCTGGGGTCGTTCTTTCCCGTGGACCTGCCGCGAAACGAGGGCACCTTCCGTTCGGTTCACCTGGTGATGCCCGAGGGATCGATCGTCAATCCCCGACCACCGGCGCCGATGACCATGAACACGGTCTTCATCGCCCACCACATCGTCCATGCCATCTGGCGTGCCCTCGGCGAGGCAAGACCGGACCTCGCCTGTGCCGGCTGGGGCAGGAGCGTTCACCCGATCGCGGCCGGACACGATCATTCCCGGGACCGCGGTTTCATCATGTATCACTGGCATGCCATGCCCGGCGGCGGCGCCGTCGAAGGCCGCGACGGCTTCGAGCAGATCGGTCACCTGATTTCCCTGGGCGGTCTCACGATTCCCAACCTCGAGGACTACGAACAGCTCTACCCCGTTCGCTACATCAGGCACGAACTGCGCCGTGACGGCGGCGGGCCCGGCACCTGGAGGGGTGGATGCGGCGTGGACTACCTCGTCGAGGTGCACGACTCCTCGACCTTCCACTTCCGCAGCGAGGGCCTCGGCCGGCCCAGCGGTCACGGCACCGCAGGGGGCCGGGACGGGGCCGGCGGCGCCATGACGGTCACGGAACGCGATGGCGTTGAGCACCTTCCTGCCGCCTATGGCAGCCATGTCTACGGTCCCTGTAGCTACCACGCCCTTTCGCCAGGTGGTGGCGGCTGGGGTGACCCCTTCCGGCGGCCTGCTCCGGAGGTCGCCCACGATGTCAGGGACGGCCTCGTCAGCATCGAGGCAGCCCGCCGGTCCTACGGCGTGGTCGTGGACGGCGACGGCGTCATCGACCTGCCGGCGACCGATGCGCTGAGGAACGGCGCCTCGGTTGCGGGCTGACAAGGCAGCCGGTATAAGGCCGGCTCTGCGGATATCTCATGTCGGCGGAGTGTAGCTCAGCCTGGTAGAGCACTGTCTTCGGGAGGCAGGGGCCGGAGGTTCAAATCCTCCCACTCCGACCATCAGCCCACATGATCGGGCGACGCGCTTGAACGCGGTGTCCGCCCGCTGTATCGACGGCGGCAAAGCCAGCGGACGGCCGGACATGATCAGCGATCCCCTTTCAACGCTTCCCAGGATTGCATCCGGGCAGGGTATTCACGTCTGGGACCGCGACGGCAAGCGCTACATCGATGCATCGGGCGGACCGGCCGCCTTCAGCATTGGTCACGGCAACCGCGAGGTCAACGACGCGATCAAGAAACAGCTCGACGACATCGCCTTCGGCTATCGTTTTCACTTCCGCAGCGACGCCGCGGAGGAACTGACGGAGATCATCACCCGCCGGGCGGGAGGCGACCTCGGTCACGTCATCTTCACCACCGGCGGTTCGGAAGCCGTCGAGAGCTGTCTCAAGCTGGCTCTGCAGTACCACCAGGCGCGAGGCGACACCTCGAGGGTTCGCTTCATCAGCCGGGAACGTTCATGGCATGGCAACACCCTGGGGGCGCTCTCTGTCTCGGGCTTTCACCAGCGCCAGCGCCCCTACCGGGGTTCGCTCATCGAGACGAGCCGCCTTTCGCCGGTGAACACCTACAGGCCGCCGGCCGGTGTCGCTCCCGGTGACGTTGCCGAACACTGCGCCGGAGAACTCGAGGACGAGATCGCCCGGCTCGGGGCGGAGAATGTCGCCGCCTTCATCTTCGAACCGGTGGTTGGTGCAGCCGGGGGCGCCGTTCCCGCGCCCGACGGCTACGCGCGCCGCATCCGCGAGATCTGTGACAGGACCGGAGTGCTGATGATCGCCGACGAGGTGATGTGCGGAGTCGGGCGTTGCGGTACATGGCGGGCACTGGAACACGATGGCGTGGAACCCGATATCATGTCCATCGCCAAGGGGCTGAGCGGCGGTTACCTCCCCCTGGGCGCCGCCGTCTTCTCCGGCAAGGTCGCCGAACCCATCTACGCCGTGGACGGGATGCCGATCACCGGCCATACCTTCACCGCCCACACCACGTGCTGTGCCGCCGCCGTAGCCGTACAGAAGATCATCGAGCGCGATGATCTCGTCGCCAGGGTCGCCGCCAACGGAGACCTGCTGAGAGCGGGTCTCGAGGAAAGCCTCGGCCAGCACCCCCACGTCGGGGACATCCGCGGCCGGGGTTTCTTCCAGGGCGTCGAGATTGTCGAGGACCGGGAAACGGCAGAACCGTTCAGCCCCGATGCCCGCATGTTCCAAAGGATCATGCGGACGGGATTCGACAACGGCCTCATCGTCTATCCGACCGGCGGCAACGTGGACGGCATCAGGGGCGACCAGGTCATCATCGCACCCCCCTACAATGCGACGACGGACGAACTCGATACCATTGTCGATCTCCTTGGACGCACCATCGATGAGGCCATTGCCTCCTACACGCCGGGAACCGACTTCCCGGCATCGTCCGCATGACCGAAGACATCATCCGGCCGGGCGACACCCGACGCCATTGTCCGTCTGAAGAAACGCCGCAGCGCGTGCCTTGAACAGGGCGACCGGAATTGTCTGCGGATACACCGGCTTTGGCGTCCGGGTGACGCGGCGGGGGCTGCATGCGCCACGCCGCCGATTCACGAAAGCCGTGCGCGTTGCCTGCGTTCCCTGTAGATCGCCTCGACCCGCGGACCGTAGACGAACGCGTTCCCCCGTTCGCTGGCGACGCAATCGGGTCTCTCGTCGTATGTCAGAACGGCGGTGATCCGGGACGTGGGTCCCTTGACGGCCGTGACCGCATGGAGCGCGTTGCGGCCGCGAAACAGGGTGAGAGTGCCGCCGGATCGCTCCGTCGTGTGAACGAAGGAACCGTCGCCTTCGAAGAGTCTCTCCATGCGGACGAAGTCGACCTCCCGTCCTGAGCGCATCTCGGGAACGAAGACGAACTCGCCGCCCGCTTCGCTCGCCTGGAGCAGCAACGTGACGGTGAAGTTGTTGACGTCGAAGTGCCAGGGCAGGCCGTTGCCCGCTTCGTGCGCGATGATGTTCAGCGCCTGGAACTCGTCGGCCATGCGGTAGAGCCGTTCGCAGCCTTCGACGGCGGCGATGAAATCGGTCAGCGGCTGCCACTCGTAGATACGGCGGATCAGGGTATCGCCGATCTGGTCGTTGGCAATCTGGAGCGAGTTCTCGCGAAAGAGGCGGTTGGCCGGGTGACCGGAGGGCTTCGACGGATCGCCCTGGTTGAACAGCGCCGTCCGCAGATGGGATTTCCGGTAGCCGTGCCGTTCGAGGAGCGCCGAAGCTTCCCTGGCGAAGGCGGCAAGCGAACCGGCCCTCACGAAACCGGGGAGGTTGACGCAACCGTTCTCCCGGTGCGCCGCGCGGCACCGTTCGACCAGCGCCTGCCACTCCTGGCTGCCGGTCCGATCGAGCGGGTAGCGTTCGAGATCGACCAGATTGCCGATCTCATCCATGACAGGCTCCGACGACATCGACGCATGGTAGCGAGATTCGACCGCGGCAAGAAGGGATGCCGCGGGACTGCGAGGCCCGTTCTCCCACGATCCGGGCTGCATCGAGGCCGCGTTGCCGGCGGGTTCGGCAGCGGCTGTTCCGGTCGACACAGGGTTGCCGGCGAGCCTCGTTGTGGCCCACCGGCCTCACAACTACTCTTGGGGGGACTCCAGGTTGGCAGTGATCGGGAGGAAGCCACGACAACTCGAGATTTCATCGACAGGTTGCTGTCGGGCTGCATGGGCCGGCGTGAGTTCAGCCGGGAAGCGCGACATCATGATCTCCGGGAACGGGCTCGTGCGTGACACGCGACCGCCTGGTCGGCTTCGAGCCCACACCCTGACGCTTGCGGCGGTGCTGGTTCTCGCCCAGGCGCCGATGGCGCCCGCCAACGAGGACCTTTGGCGCCACGAATGGCCAAAGACGGACTTCTCCAGGCACCTGGTCGATCTCGCGGACATTCTCTCCGGGGGGCCGCCAAAGGATGGCATTCCGGCCATCGACGATCCCCGCACCGTTCCCGTTGCCGGCCATGACGGTCTTGCAGGCGTCGAACCGGTGATCTCCGTCGCGGTCGGCGGCGAAGCGCGGGCCTATCCCCTGCGCATCCTGGTCTGGCACGAGATCGTCAACGACGACATCAACGGCATCCCCCTGGCAGTGACCTACTGTCCGCTCTGCAACACGGGAATCGTGTTCCAGAGGAACGTCGACGGCACCGTGCTGGACTTTGGAGTGACCGGAAAACTGCGCCATTCCGACCTTGTCATGTACGACCGCCAGACCGAGAGCTGGTGGCAGCAGTTTACCGGACGTGCCATCGTTGGCGCGATGACCGGAACAAGGCTCGAGGCCTGGCCCTCACGACTTGAATCCTTCGACCGATTCCGACAGCGCCACCCCGACGGCACGATCCTGGTTCCAGGCGACGTCTTCCGGCGGCCCTACGGGTTCACGCCCTATGTCGGCTACGACAGCAGGACGACGCCCTTCGGCTTCTTCCAGGGCGATCTTCCGCCCGGCATCGCCCCATTGGCTCGGGTGGTGCGCGTGAATGACACCGCATGGTCCCTCGATCTTCTCCGCGAGAAGGGGAAAATCGTTGACGGCGACCTCGTCATCACCTGGGAGCCCGGCCAGGTGTCGGCACTCGACACCCGCGATATCGCATCCGGCTTCGATGTGGGTAATGTCATCGTGCAGCGCATGACGCAGGCCGGTCCGGTCGATGTCGTCTACGCAGTCGACTTCGCCTTCGCCTGGCATGCCTTCTTTCCCGAATCGCCCATCCGCACGACCCTGGACGAGTGATGCCGGTCAGTCGCCCCTGAACAGGGTGAGGACCCCGGTATAGGCGTAGAGGCGGTCGAGCGAGATTTCGCCGTTGGAGAAGAATCCGGCCACCGGCACATCGCCCAGGACATCGTGGACGATCTCCATCTCCCGGTTGACCGCGCCGAACATGTTGGGTCCGCGGGCAAAACAGCTGAAATAGAGTCCACCGAGAGGACGGCTGACCCGGGACTTGAGGGATTGCAGCATGCGTCTCAGGTCCGCCTCGGCGGCTTCATTGTCGCGCACACAGAACATCAGCACGTCACCGCGGCTGACGTGATCTCCCAACAGCATGGCGCGCTGGTCAGGATCGATGCCGAGGATGTTGCGGACCACGAAGGCGCCGTCATCCGATCCGGCGATGGGCAGGGCCACGTGGAGTGACGCCGGGTCGACGGGCCGCTCAGCCCCCCGGGCGCCGGTGAATCTCTCTCCGAGCACGTCGAACACCGGCCTGCCATCCAGTTCGAAGACCGCGTTGCCGTCGGCCCTCGTGACTTCGTGGGACCCATCGAGAAGTGAACACCCCTGTGTCAGTGCCGTGGCGACCCGCGCTCCGCTCAGCAGCACGCCCGACAAACCGTCACCGGCCCCGTTGCCGGCATGGGTGGGAGACAGGGTCCGCGACGAGGCGAGACCACCCACCAGATAGCTTCCCGTCTCGCGGGCTAGGCGGTTCAGGTCGTCGAGGACGTCCGCGTCACGCGGATCACCATGGACGACGCCGAACCCTGCCATGTCGCCGGAATCCGTCTGCCGCCCCCTCTCGACTGCCTCGTCGACGCTGCGAAAGACACGCGTTCCGGCTCCGGGCAGGCGGCAGGCAAGCGCGGTGATCGCCGGCCTGTCAAAGGATTCGATCCGATTGGAGCACACGCCGATACCGACGGTCCCGCACCATTGCTCGAGCCCGGTCGACGCAGCAAGAAAGCTGACAACATCGTGCAGGTGTCCGGCGACGTGGTCCGTGACGTAGACGAAGCCGATGTCGTCGTCATCGAGGTCGCCAAGCTGTGCGGCCACCGATCGCACCGCTTCCTGCCAGTCCGATGCGGCCGCATGGCCGCTGGCAAAGACTTCCGGCATCCCTGGCGACAATCCCCTGATCCGGGACCAGCATAGAGACCGCCGCCGTCGGTGCACATGCAGGAGTGACCCCTGACGGTCGAATTGCTGTTGAAGAAGCCATGGCCATGACGCAGACTTCGCGCTTCCAGTGCCCGGGGGAGTTTCTGTGCGCGCGTGGATGTCGAGGGATACTGGGAAACGGGGAGGGTGTCGTGAGCGGAGTTTCTGTGCGCGCGTGGATGTCGACGAGGGAATGACTGCGAACAGCCGTGGCACCATGCGGAAACGAGGCCGTTTGAAATTCCTGTCCTGGCTGCTGCCTCACGGCATCCTTGTGGTGTTTAGCGCCGTCATCGTGCTTCCCCTTCTGTGGTTGCTCCGGGTCGCCCTGACGGACAAGAAGACGGCCTACAAGATTCCGCCCGAGTGGGGCCAGGCGAGTTTCGACAACTTCGTCGAGATCTTCACCGGCTACCCCTTCTTCAGCTACTTCCTCAACAGCGCCACGGTCGCCCTCGGCGCCACGGTCATTGCCTTGCCGCTGGCGGTGGGCCTGGCCTACGCCTTTGCCCGCTACAACACCGGAGGCCTGCCGCTGCGCCTGTTCGTCCTGTCGAGCCAGATGCTGCCGCCGGTCATCCTTGTCCTGCCACTCTTCACGCTCTTCCTCAAGGCGTCGCTCATCAACACGCTCCCTGGCCTCATCCTGGCTCACATGACGCTCAGCCTGCCCTTTCTTGCATGGCTCCTTGTCGCCTTCTTCGACGGTGAGGTGGCCACACTCGAGCAGGCCGCTCGCACCGATGGCGCCACCCGCTTTCAGGCGCTGGTGCGCATCACGTTGCCCGTGGCGGCCCCGGGAATACTGGCCGCCGGACTGCTCGCATTCCTGCTCAGCTGGAACGAGTTTCTCTATGCCCTCATCCTGAGCGGCCCGCACACGAACACGTTGCCGGTGGGCCTGTCGTCGTTCCAGACCCACCGGGGCGTCGATATCGCGCTGCTGTCGGCAGCGACGATCTGTGCCATCCTTCCGGCCATGGTGCTGCTGCCCTTCCTGCGCCGCTACCTCATCAAGGGCCTGTCGCTGGGGGCACTGAAGTAAACGTCAGTCGATGAACGGAGTCTTCATTGCGTCGTTACTGTTCAACAACAAGGGGAGATAGATCATGAGGTTGTTTCTTTCTGTCGTGGCCGCGCTGGCGCTTGCTGTCAGCGCTGCCCAGGCACAGACCATCCGTATCCTGATGGAGACGGTTCCCGATACCCGGTACATCCAGGAGTTGCTGCCTCAGTTCGAGGCGGAAACCGGCATCGAAGTCGAAATCGAGGCCATCAGCTACATCGACATGCACTCGAAACTGGTGCCGCAGCTCATTGCCCCGGAGGGAAGCTACGATCTCATCGTGGTCGACTTCTACTGGGTCGGCGAGTTCACCAAGGCAGGCTGGCTGATGCCGCTTGACGACCTTGTCGAACGTGACGGCGTGGATGTCGACGTCTATGTGCCGAAGCTCATGGATCTCGTGGGAAGGGTCAACGGCGTTCTCTACATGCTGCCCTTCTACAACTACTCCATGGCGCTCATCTATCGCCAGGACCTGCTTGACGATGCCGACGAGCAGGCGGCCTTCCAGGAAGCCTACGGCATGGAACTCAGGGTGCCGCAGACATGGGACGAGTACTGGAAGCAGGTCGAGTTCTTCACCCGCGACACCGACGGGGACGGCAACCGGGACCTCTACGGCACGGTCATCCAGGGCCAGCGCGGTGACTGCATTTCGATGCAGTGGGCCAACTACCTCTATTCGCAGGGTGGCCTCTACCACGACGAGAACTGGAACCCGCTGCTCGATTCTCCGGAGGCCATCCGGGCGATGGAGTACTACCGGGAGGCCGTCGAGAAATACAGTCCGGCCGGTTCCGAGGCATACTGCTTTGACGAGGCCTTCAACGTGATGGCGCAGGGACGGGCCTACAGTTTCGTTACCTTCAACATCCTCTATGCCGGTTTCGAGGATCCCGAATCCTCCGAGGTCGCCGGCAAGGTCGGCATCACGCCCAATCCGGGTGGCGGCCTGAATGGCGGATGGGGCTGGGCCATTCCCAATTCCAGCCCGAACAAGGAAGCCGCATGGACCTTCATGAAGTGGGCCGAATCGGCGGCGGTGGCCAAGGAGCGGGCCATGCTCGGCGGTGCGCCGACCCAGGCCCAGATCTTCACCGATTCCGATGTCGTGGCAGCACGGCCCTACTATCCAATTCTGGGCGAGATCCTCGCCGGAACGAAGGACTTCCCGGTGTTCACGTACACCACGGAGTTCGTCGAACAGGTAGGTCTGGAACTCAATCTTGCAGCCACCGGCGAAAAGCCGGTCGCCGAAGCGATGGCCGCGGCCCAGGAGAAGCTGCACGCGCTGCTCGTCAAGGACGGCAAGATCGAGGAATAGGTACAAGGACTACGTATCATGTCCGTGGCCACGGCTGACGGACTGACACTTGCCGGGAGAGACCGGCGCTTTGGGCTGCTGCTCACGGCGCCGGGCCTCCTGTCCCTTCTCATTGTCATCACGTTTCCGCTGTTCTTCACGCTTTACACAAGCGTCCACGACTACACGCTGCTCACCCCCAACTACGACACGTTCGTCGGTACTGAGAACTACCAGGAAGCGCTCGACGAGGAATATCTGCCAGGCTCGCTCTGGGTGACGACGAAGTTCGTCCTGGCGTCCATCGTCATCGAATTCATCATCGGTTTTGCGGTCGCCCTTTCACTCCATGCCACCCGGCGATTCGGGTCGATCTACTACCTCATCCTGCTCGCCCCCCTTCTCATCAATCCTGTCGTCGTCGGTCTTCTCTGGCGCATGCTGCTCCATTCGGAGCTCGGTATCGTCAACTACACCATTGGTCTCGTCGGGATTTCGCCGGTGAGTTGGCTCGGCGATGCCGATGTCGCGTTCTGGACCGTGGTGCTGACCGATATCTGGCACCAGGTTTCCTTCATGGCCATCCTGCTGGTTGCCGGACTGGCCGCGCTGCCGCGGGAACCCTACGAAGCGGCGCGCATGGACGGCGCATCGACCATCAGATGCTTCATTCACATCACCCTGCCCCTGATGCGACCGGTGATCGCGGTGGCGATCCTGCTGCGGCTCATCTTTGCCATCAAGACCTTCGACATCATCTTCATCATGACCAAGGGCGGACCGGGTACGGCCACCGATCTCATCAGTTACTACATCTACCGCGCCGCGTTCTTCGGACTCGATGTCGGACGCGCCTCCGCCATGGCAGCCGGTCTCCTGGTGATCATCCTGGCCCTGACGGCCTATCTCTATCGGTACATGAACTCGTTGAAATAGGAGGGCCTGCGCGTGGCCAACATCGTTCTCGAAGGTGTGACCAAGGTCTACGGCCAGGACATTCTCGCGGTCGACAACATCGACCTCGAAATCCGTGAAGGCGAGTTCATGGTGCTGCTGGGTCCTTCGGGCTGCGGCAAGTCAACCACGCTGAGGATGATCGCCGGGCTCGAGGAAGTGACATCGGGCAACCTGAAGATCAACGGCGAGATCGTCAACGACGTCGATCCGGCAGACCGCGACCTTGCCGTGGTGTTCCAGAACTACGCGCTCTATCCGCACATGACGGTGGAACGCAATCTCGCCTTCGGCCTGAAGCTCCGCAAGACGCCGCAGGAGGTCATCGACAGGCGCATACGCGACACCACGACCATGCTCGGCATCGACAACCTGCTGGACCGCCGCCCCAGCGAACTCAGCGGCGGCCAGCAACAGCGGGTGGCACTGGGCAGGGCGCTGGTCCGTGACCCCGAGGCGTTCCTTCTCGACGAGCCCCTGTCGAACCTCGACGCCAAGCTGCGCGCCGCCATGAGAACGGAACTCATCAAGATCCACCGCATGCTCGGCAAGACCGTCGTGCACGTCACCCATGACCAGGTCGAAGCCATGACCATGGGAGAGCGTATCTGCATCATGCGGGAAGGCCGGATCATCCAGGTCGGACCACCCCTCGATGTCTATCGCCACCCGGCGGATTCCTTCGTCGCCGGATTTCTTGCCAGCCCACCGATGAATCTTCTCGAGGGGAAGCTGGCCGGCCATCACGGCGTCAACGAGGTCGACCTTTCGGCAATCAGCCTGCCCGTCCCGCGCCACCGTCGGGCGCCCCTGAGGCGGCATGCCGGTTCCGAGGTCGTCGTCGGCATCCGTCCCGAAGACGTCCACACGGAGGAGCCCGCGGAGGGCGTCCATCGCAGGGTCGACATCACCGTGGTTGCTGTCGAGGTCCTCGGACCGGAGGTCATCCTCGTCGCCGATCTTGGCAGTGGACAGGAGATCTCCGTGAGGCAGGGCCCAACCTTCGAGGCGGTCGCGGGCGCCCGCATTCCCCTCTACATCGATCTCGAGCAAATCCACTTCTTTGAAGCCGGCAGTGGTCTTGCCATTCTCCACGGCGGCGCCAGCGGTCCGGTTCGCCCGGAACTCGGCAGTTATCTGAAGGAAGGCGGACCGGAGGCACCCGCGTGACACATCGCCGGAATCCTCCGGCCGCCCTGCCTGACGTTCGGCCCATGACGGCGCACATCGGCGCCGAGATTTCCGGGGTCGACCTCTCCCAACCGTTGCCGGACGACGCGGTGACGGCGATACGCGAAGCGCTTGTTGCGTGGAAGGTGGTCTTCTTCAGGAACCAGTCACTGGACCACGAGCAACACAGCCGCTTTGCCCGGCAGTTCGGCGAGCTGACACCGGCCCACGTGGTGTTCGGCACGAAGGACGGTCTGCCCCCGGAAATCTACCCCATCACCAAGTTTCGCGTGGCCATCACCAGGGGCGCCGAAAAGCCGCGCCGCGCCTGGAAGGGCTGGCATGCCGACGTCACGCCGGCGGTCAATCCGCCGTTCGCCACGATCCTGAGGGGCGACGTTATTCCTCCCCACGGCGGCGACACCATGTGGCTCGACATGACCCGGGCCTACGAGACCCTGTCCCCTGTTCTCCGCGGATTCGTTGATCGCCTGAGCTGCATCCACCGGTTCGAGCCGCCCTCGGGCGCCGACCGCAGCCGCGAGTATGATCAGCAGGTGGAAAGTGCGGCTCTGATGGCCGAACACCCCATGGTGGTGGTTCATCCGGAGTCGGGCAGACGCGTTCTCTATGTCAATCCGGAGTTCGTCCGGAATGTGGTCGGACTGTCGGCCTTCGAGAGCGAGCGACTCCTCGAGTTGCTCTACGAACACGCTCTCAGACCCGAATTCATGGTGCGTTTCAGGTGGGAACCGGGCAGCGTGGCCTTCTGGGACAACCGGTCCTGTCTGCATTTCGCAACACCCGATATCTTCGATCTCGATTTCGACAGGCGGCTGTACCGCGTCACGCTGATGGGCGAACCGCGCCGCGGTGTCGACGGCTCCCTCTCCAGACTGCTCTCGGGTTCTCCGATTGCAGACCTCGACTCCGACTGAACCGTGTCCTGGTGTCAGGCCGCCGGAAGCCTGCCGACACGGGGATAGAGGGACTTGAGGCGTTCGTAGAGTTCCCTGTAGAGGTCATAGGCCTCACGGTAGACGGCTGACATGGCACCGTCCGGTTCGAAGACCCGGTCCGTCCCGACATAGGCGTTGATGTCGGCCCAGTCGTCCATGACACCGACACCCATGCCGGCGACAAAGGCGGCGCCAAGGCACGATCCCGGGTGATCGAGCAGCCTCTCGATGGGCCGCTCGAGGACATCGGCCGTGATCTGGACCCACAGGTCGCTTGCCGCACCTCCATCGCAGGCGACAACCCGGCTGATCTCCAGACCCATGTCGTCGAACACATCGGCATGGTGCCGGAAAACGAAGGCCACCGATTCAAGGGCTGCACGCCATACATGGGCGAGTCCGTGGTGCAGGCCCAGACCGGTCAGGGTGCCACGCGCGTGGGGATCGTTGAGAGGTGTCTTTTCACCCAGGAAGTAGGGAAGCAGGAGAACGCCGCCTGCCCCCGGGGGCAGGTCCGCAGCCATGGCGTCAAGCAGGGCATGGACGGAACGTCCTTCCCGCGCCGCCTGTCCTGCCTCGGCTTTCGCCAGGTGGGTGGCAATCCAGTTCAGCACGCTGCCACTGGCAGCCATGCAGCCATTCGAGAAGTGGAGACCGGGGACGATGTGGTAGTCGACGAACATGCGAGGGTCGGTCACCGGGCTGGTGCAGGAAAGCAGGATGTCCCCTGCTCCCCCGTACTTGACGACCAGGTCGCCGTCCCGTGACGCCCCCGCCACGAAGGCGGAAGCGATGTGATCGGCACACCCGGCCACGACGGGCGTGCCGGCGGCCAGTCCCGTCTGCGACGCGGCACGGAGCGTCACCTCCCCGACAACGTCATGGGAAGCGTGGAGTGGCGGGAGACTGTCCGGCGCCAGTCCGGCGTGGGCGAGAAGACCATCATCGAGGGTGCCGGAGGCAAGATTCATGAATCCCGCTTCCAGGGCCCAGTTCCGTTCTATGGTCACGCTCCCGCAAAGTCTGGCGGTGATGTAGCTGTAGGAGCCCGTGATGGTGTGGGCGCGATCCCGGATGCCGGGCTCGTGGCGTTCCAGCCAGCGCAGTTTGGGTGCAATGATCTGCTGGTTGATGCTGCCGCCGGTCAGGGCAAGGAACAGGTCGGCATCCACGTCCTGAGCCATCTCCTCGATCTCGTTGATCGCCCGGGCATCGTTCTGCTGGATCGAATGCCGTATCGCCATGCCGTCGTCATCGACAAGGATGAGCGTGGGCACCATGCCCGTGACCCCGACAGCCGCTATATCGCCCGCGCGTACGCCGCCGGCATTGATCAGTTCCGGCACGATGGCGCAGACGTTGGCCCACCACAGATCCGGGTCCTCCTCGGCCCAGTTGGGGTGACGCGACAGGAGTTCGCTGGGACGCGAGGCGATGGCAACGACACCGCCCCGGCAGTCGACAAGGATACCGATGGTTGACGTGGTGCCGATGTCGAGGCCGAGCAGAAGGCTCATCAGGAGCGGCTCCCGGAAACGACCTCCATGAACCGGGCCACGCGGTCGCGATCGACCGGATTCCAGGTATCGCCCCCGACCTTGAAATGCGTGCCGACGATACAGCCGTCGGCCACGGACAGAATGCCGGCGATGTTCTCGGCCGTGCATCCGGTGTTGGCCAGGACCGGCGTGTCCCCAACAGCGTCCTTGACCCGCGAGAGTTCGGATGCGTCGACAGGTTGTCCGGTCATGGGGCCTGACACCAGGACAGCGTCGGCCAGAGAGGAGAAGACGGCGCTCTCGGCTCGTGATTCGATCGATCTGGCGCCTACAGGTGACGCGAACTCCGCATTGATGTTGAAGAGGAGTTTCAGGTCGTCCCGGCCCAGGTCGTGACGCATTCTGAGTGCCCGGGCGGCATCCGGTTGCCACAGACCCATGTCGGAATCATAGACGCCGGTAAATATCTCCCTGGCGAAAATGGCGTCCGTGGCCACGGCAATCGCAACGGTCGCCACCGGATCCCACAGGTAGTCCACACCGAAGGGGACGGCAATGAGGTCCTTGACGGCCTCCACGGCGGCGGTCATGGCGGCGAGCGATTGCGGCGAGGCTTCGAGCAGGTATGGCCTGTCGCCCTCGTTGCCGAACATGATGCAGTCGACACCTCCCGCCTGAAGGGCTTCGATGTCCCGCGACACATGCTCGATGATGGCGGCCATGCCTCCCTCGGCATCATGCAGTGGTGATCCCGGCAACGGCGGAAGGTGCGCCATGGCGATCACCGGTTTCCTGTTGCCCAGGTGTTTCGCAAGCCATTCCATACGCTTGTCTCCCGAGGAGGTTCAGTCCATCAGTACGCCGCCGCTGGCATTGATCGATTCCCCGGTCAGAAACCGGGAAAGATCACTCGCCAGAAAGACGGCAATCGAGGCGACATCGTCAGGTTCCTCGAGACGGCCCAGCGGTGTGGCGGCGATGTACTCGTCGCGCACGGCCGCGGGCGCCATGTCGCGCAGCCTGCCTTCCCACTCGATCTCCCGCTCCTGCATCGACGTCCTGACGTATCCCGGGCACACGGCATTGACACGGATGCCACAGGCAGAGACCTCCCTCGCCAATGACTGCGTGAAACCGACGACGGCAAACTTGCTGGCGGCATAGTGGGCAAGAAAGGGCGCGCCGATCTTGGCGGCGAGCGAGGCGGTATTGACGATGACTCCCTCGGTGCCCGTTGCGAGAAAATGACGGACAGCCTCCCGGTTGGTGAGGAAGACACCCTTGGCGTTGACGTCCATGTTGGCGTCCCATTCCTCTTCCGTCAGGTTCCTGACGGCGTTCATGGTGGAGATTCCGGCGTTGGCGGCGACGAGATCGAGGCCTCCCAGCCATTGCGCCGCTTCCTTGAAGACCCGCTCGGTTTCCCCGCCATCTGTGACGTCGAGAGCATAGCCGCGAGCCCGTGATCCGAGATCCGCGGCCGCAGTGACGGCTGCCCCTCCGTCGATGTCGCTCAATGCCACCTCTGCCCCCTCGTCATGAAAGGCCCTGGCGATGGCAAGACCAATTCCTCTGGCCGCACCGGTCACGAGAGCCCGTCTTCCGGCCAGCAGTCCCCTGTTCGTCATGTCTCCTCCCGTCACCGGCTTCAACGGCCGCCACTATAGTGGCTGACGGACGGATCGACAGCGTTTTACCCGGTGGCGAATGGATGCAAGAATGGCGGCAGCACAGGGAATGCCAATCTTCTCATGCTCCATGATGTGGTCATTTCAGCCGATGCCCACGTGGGTGAACCCGATGCCATGCGGGCCAGGCTTCCGGAGCACTATCGCGATCTCTTGCCGCGCCTCGAGAGCGATGTGAATGGTGATTTCAAGGTGACGCTGGCCGGCGAGGATCTGAGGAATTCGACCGCCACATCACTTGGTGAGACCGACCTCATGAAGGAGTTTCGCACCGATCCTTCGCAAGGCACGGACATCGACAGGCGCCTGCGCGACATGGCGCTGGAGGGTGTCGACGCCGCCGTGATGTTCCCCAATATCGGCCTTTCACTCTCCGGCGGCCGGGGTCCCACTGCGTTCCATCATGCCTGGGCAAGGGCCTGGAACGACTTCGTGAGGGACACCTTCGGTCCCTGGCAGCACCGCCTCAAGCCCGTCGCCATGATCGCCGTCGACGATATCGACGAGATGATGAAGGAAGCCGAACGCGCTATCAGACTCGGTTTCTGCACGCTCTTCCTGCCGGCCAATGTTCCTTGGCGGCCCTATCGCATGCCCGACTACGAACCGCTGTGGTCGCTGGCCGAGGAGGCAGGCATTCCGCTGAACTTCCACGTCTTCAGCGGCAATCTGGCCCTGCACGCGGATTTCGCCGATCTCGGCGCCATGGACACGGACCGTTTCGCTGCCTATTCGGGTGTCGTGGACCGCCAGCGCGACTGGCCGGAAATGCTCAATTCCACGGTGCTGGGCATGGCCGCCGGCATGGCGCCGATCGTCGAATTGACGGGCGCCGGCATCCTCGAGAAACATCCTGACCTCAGGATCGTCGTCACGGAGGCGGAGTGCGGCTGGCTGGCATGGGTTCTCCATGCCATGGACCAGATGCAGCGACAGCGTCACCTCGGCATGAAGAAACTGGGCCTGCGTCCCAGCGAGTACTTCCTTCGCCAGGGTGCCATC
>JAJEHK010000237.1 GCA_022823765.1 Alphaproteobacteria bacterium
ACATCCGTGTACGCAGGGCGATCCAGCATGCTGTTGACGTTGAAACCGTCCTTGAAGGTGCCTGGGCCGGTGTCGGCACACGAGCCTTCGGCATCGTTCCGCCGGGTCTGATCGGCCATCGCACTGAAGGCAAGTTCATGAAACAGGACCTTGATGCGGCCCGCGCCTTGATGGCCGAGGCCGGTGCCGAAGGACTGAAGGTCACCCTCAAGACCATGAACTTGCAGGACCGCCTGGCGGCGGCCACGATCATCCAGGCCAATCTGGCTGAAATCGGGATTGAAGTAGAAGTCGTGCCTGTGGACGCCGGTCCTTTCTGGAATCTCGGCCTTGAAGCTGAAGGTGACGAATGGAAGGATCTGGAGCTCTGGATCATGGCCTACCTTGACTCTCCGGATCCCAGCCAGATGGCGCAGTGGTTCATTTCCGACCAGGTCGGCGTGTGGAACTGGGAACGTTGGTCTGATCCGGAGTTCGACGAACTCTATGCTGCGGGTCTTGCGGAAATCGATCCCGAAAAGCGGCATGAAATGTATATTCGCATGCAGGAAATCATGGAGGATACCGGCGCCTATGTCTGGTTGATGTTCCCGCCCAGGGGTGTCCTCTACCGGAAGAGTCTTGAGCCCGTTATCACACCAAACGGTTACATTTGGCAGGTTCAATCATTCATGTGGTCTGAGGCCTGACATCAGGTGAGCGACTTTCCCACTAAGGGGAAGTCGCTCACCACACGTTATCAACGTGAGCGATCGATCGGAAGAGCGCTTTCGGCCTGACAATCAGTCCTTTATGGTGTGCTTCTGATCCAGCGGGACATCCATTGATGGACCGCTACCTGCAGTAGCATCACTCAAATCTGAAGATCGTCTTCGACTTGCGGACGTCTGCCGTTGAATATCTGAACATTGTCAGGCCCGGCCCCACAGTCATTGACTTGCAGAAACATGTCGATGAACCGAACCTGTGATCCTCTTGTCGCGGCAGTTTCCCGTTCCATCCACCAGGAACGCCACCCATTGCGCGAATCTGAAATTTGCCAGATTCACGAGGGTGCGAGCATGGTTCTGCATTTGGGCATTCCCGTGAATCTGGCATGGGGTCGGAAAATGGGACGACAGATTTTCAATCCCCAAAAAATGAGAATATCTCACTTGGAGCAGACTTCCGGAGTTCCCCTTCACCGAAAACTCTGATGAGTTTTGAGTTGAACTCGCGTGCGTCATAAGTGACCAGCGCCACCCGATTGGATTCGTAATACGTCATCAAGCAGAAGTGATGCCTTGCAGGGCGTTCCGGCACACCGCGCGGAGCGGAAGACTTCGGTTTGTCCAAGCAAGGCCGAATGAGGCGATGTGCTGTCGTCCCCAGAGGAAAGAACTGCATGTCTTGCGAGATGATGCAGATGCCCCAGATGCTTGCGGGAAGGGTTTCCAGCGATAGTGCCGACGACAGATGTCTCGTCGTCAGGAGGTTGTGTCATCGTACTCGTGGAAAGAGTGCACACTCCATGGAGCCGCCGTGAACAAGGCCTTCGCCCCGATGGGGCGGGTCGGTTTCGATGGGCTTGTCGTTGTAGGTGATGTCGTCGCCGATCCAGTGGGTGGCAAGCGCCCGTCGGCGGTTTGCGGTGGCGAGATTGCCAGGCGCGCTGTGGTGGGTCCTGCTGTGAAAGACGAGGCAGTCACCGGGATCCATGGGAGCGCAAACGACCTCGTGTTTACCCTCGATGCAGTCCCAGTCGGGCGGTGCAGGTAGGTCCTCGGGACGTGCATAGGTGTCGTTTGGGTCGAAGTGGACCGAGCGAAAGCTCTGGTCACGCATCAGATGGGAGCCTCGAACGAACCGCAGTGCGGTCTCGACCGGGATTGGGTCAATGGCAATCCACTGATTGCAGATTTGTTCGCCAGAAACGGGCCAGTAGGCCTCGTCATAGTGCCAGGGCGTCTTGCGGCTGGTTCCCGGCTCCTTCAACAGCATGAAATCGAAATAGAAGATGAGCGTCTTCGAACGCATGACCTGCATGGCGATGTCGGGCGCGTGGGACTCCAGGCAGAAGCTCCGGAACTGTTCGATGCGCTGCCACATGAAGGTATCGTAGAAGAAGAAGCCGGGTTCTCCGGGCGCCGCGATGTTGAACGCGAGTACGTTGTCGTCCGCGTTCGCGACAGCGATGTCCATGCCTTCGGCCAGAAGGTCCACCCAGTCTTGGGAATAGACGCCTCGGAGCCAGACGACACCATCCCGTTCATAGGCCTGGATTGCCTCCTCGGAAACATTCGCCTCCACCACTTCGAATCCCGGTAGAGAGGCAGGATGTTTGATGACCGGCAGTTCAGTAGTGACAGTCACTCGTGTTTCCGTTGTTGAATGCGATCAGTATGGCGCAGGCCGCACGGCGGACAAAGCACCCTCGGATGGATGTCTCAGTGATCGGTCCTGCTGCACACGCCTCGAATCTCTCAGCTGCCGCCTCTGTCGGCAGCTTCGTCAGGGACGTAGAGTTGCAGGGTCGAACAACTGGCCCGACTTGCTCCTGCTGACGAGTCCGACGGTGCTGACGATGATCGTTCCCGGAACTGAATGCCACGTCCGGTTTCAGGGCGAAAGCAGGCTCGTGTGATCAGTTCTTCGCGATGGTCACCGTGAAGGACGCATGCCGAGCGGTCACGACTCGGCGGCTTTCAGCCAGAGATCGAGCACTGCTCCATCGGCGCCGGTCACCGGGTCGGTCTCGGGCAAGGGGACATTCCGCACAGCCTCGCGCATGGCGTCCCGCGCAGTCTCTCCCTCGCGCCTGAGGTCGGGGCTCTGACCCGGCGGATAGGCGCCCACCACCGAGAGGCCCGGTTCATCGTCAAGTCGGCAGTGGCCGACGCCGGCGGGAATGAGCGCCACATCGCCCGCCTTCACCTCAAAGACGGGACCGTCAGGTCCGCCGAACTGGACGACCGCGCAGCCTTGGGCAATTCCCACCACCTCGTGAGCTTCGGCGTGGTAGTGATGATAGGAGTAGATCGCCTGGCCCTGCCATCCGTTGCCCCAGCCGTTGATATGGAAGGTACGCTGGACCTCATCGTCGGGATTGTCCGTCGTGAACGTCAGTGCGTTCCTGTAGAGGATCAGGGGAAGTCGGGGATTATTGGGGATATCCCCGCTGTCATCGATGATCCGGTGCACCACCTCAACCAAGATCGCCTCCCTTCGCAAGCGTCTCCTATGGTTCTCCCAATTCCTCGCGTCTGCAAGGTGACCGTCAGCGAGGTCATTCCGACATCCCGGGGCGGGAGGGACTCGGACGGTGTCGTTTGCAGAGGACGGAACGTTGGCGCGGCCTCGCCGGGGGTTCTTGACTGGAGTACGTTTCCGGTTGCTACTGACTGGCACGATGCACATTGAATCACCGACGGGCAACGTCTCGTTGGGCAACTCTGGCTCTCCCCCAGCCTTCAAGCGAATTCCGAGTACCACGGAGGATCGCTCCGCTCTGGCTTCAGTTGTCTCCGATCAGATGATCGCAATGCGGGACGGCGTGAGTCTCGCCACCGATGTCTACATGCCTCAAGGAGAGGGACCCTTTTCGACTGTGCTGACACGGTTGCCCTACGGCAAGACCGAAGCGTGGTGCAACATGCCGGAAGTGGCAGAGTACTGGACACGCAAGGGTTACGCGGCCGTCGTGCAAGATGTGCGAGGAAAGTGGGATTCCGAGGGCGTCTTCGAGCCCAATCTCAACCGGAACGAAGTTCCGGACGGCTACGACACCATCGAGTGGATTTCACGGCAAGCGTGGAGCAACGGCGCGGTCGGGATGTGGGGTCAGTCGTACTATGGCTTTACGAGTTACGCCGGTGCGGTCAGTGGCCATCCTGCGCTCAAGTGCATCGCGGCGGGCAACATCAGCCTGGACCGGTTCAGCTGCACGTTTCGCTACGGGTGTCTGCAGCTCAATACGATGGGCACCTGGGCGATCGCGATGGCAGACCAGACCTATCAGAATCTCTCCCGGATAGATTACTGGCATTTGCCGCTGGCCGACATCGACCGTCATGCCGGGGCGCCTTCGAGCTACTTCGATGAGGTCATCGCCAACCCTCAACCCTCACGATTCTGGGAGGAACGAAGTCTCCTCGCCGGCTACGAGTGCATTCAGATACCGGTGCTGCACAGGGGTGGTTGGTTCGATACCTACCTGGGACCGACCATTGCTGACTGGCAGCGCATGAACGAGCGCAATCGATCGACCGGCAACCAGCATCTGTTCATCGGGCCATGGGATCATCGAAGCACGGTGGACCTGGTGCACCGGGTGGGCATTCTGCCCGTCAAGGAAGGGACGGCGGAAGCACGTTTCGACATGAGCTCAGCTTTCTTTGATCGGTATCTCTCGGGCTCGGGTTCAAGTTTTGGCGCTCGAGGACAGGTCCGTTACTACGTGCTGGGCAAAGACATCTGGCGGGATGCCGATTCGTGGCCCCCACGCGAGACTCGACTGACGCCAATGTACCTGCGCTCCATGGGACAGGCCAACACGCGATCGGGGGATGGCCAGCTATCCTGGGATCGTCCGCTTGGTGAAGAGTCGCATGATTGTTTTGTCTACGACCCGATGGATCCTGTGACCGACACATTGGGAATCGATTGCTGGTC
>JAJEHK010000173.1 GCA_022823765.1 Alphaproteobacteria bacterium
CGGTCGAGTACTTGATCTCGGCATCGTCGAGGGCCACCAGTTCGACCACGGCGGCATGCAGCTGGTTCTCGTCCCTCTGCGGCGCGGTGCAGCCTTCCAGGTAGCTGACGTAGCTCCCCTTGTCGGCGATCACCAGGGTGCGCTCGAACTGGCCCGTCTGGGAGGCGTTGATGCGGAAGTAGGTGGAGAGTTCCATCGGGCAGCGGGTACCCGGCGGGATGTAGCAGAACGACCCGTCGGTGAAGACCGCCGAATTGAGCGTGGCAAAGAAGTTGTCGGTGACGGGCACCACGGAACCCAGGTACTTGCGGACGAGGTCCGGGTGCTCTTTGACGGCATCCGAGATCGAGCAGAAGAGGATGCCGTCCTTCTCCAGACGCTCGCGGAAGGTCGTCGCTACCGAGACGCTGTCGAAGACGGCGTCGACGGCAACGTTGCGCACCCCGGAGAGGACCTCCTGTTCCTTGAGCGGGATACCGAGCTTGGCATAGGTCTCGAGGAGTTCGGGGTCGACCTCGTCGAGACTCTGCGGCCCGTCGGCGGCCGACTTCGGCGCTGCGTAGTAGGAACTCGCCTGGTAGTCGATCGGCGCATAGCCGACCTTCGCCCACACCGGCTCCTTCATGGTGAGCCAGTGGCGGAAGGCCTCGAGGCGCCACGCGAGAAGCCAGTCGGGCTCCTCCTTCTTGGCCGAGATGAAGCGGATTGTGTCCTCCGAGAGCCCCTCGGGCGCCCGTTCGGTCTCGATCTCGGTGACGAAGCCGTGCTTGTAGGCGCCGGTGGCCTCGTGGACGGTATCGATGGTTTCCTGGACGATGGCCATGGGTCAGGCCTCCAGCTGCCGGAGCCCCGCGAGGGGGATGGTGGGTGCGGTCATGGCGGCAAGGGAGACGCCCTCGAATGCGTCGCGCAGGGCGGTGTTGATCTGGTTCCAGCCTCCGCGCATGGGGCAGAGCGATTCGACGTCGCAGTGACCCGGGTGGTCATCGACGCACAGGGTAAGCGCGATCGGACCCTCGACAGCCTCGACGACGCGGGCAAGCGAGATGTCTTCCGGACTCGAGGTCAGGGCATATCCGCCATGGGCGCCTCGCCGGCTTTTGAGGAGGCCGGCACGGGCGAAGAGTTTGAGGAGCTTGCCGGCCGTGGCTTCCGGAAGACCAGTGGCCGTGGCCACCTGGTGCGCGGAGCGCGTTTCTCTTCCCTGCCACGCCATGTAGGTCATGACGACGACACCGTAATCGGTCATGCGGGACAATCGGATCATGAGGACCTACCAATCAGGACCAGTCTGGTACTGTATGGTTTGTGCTGCCGCCGATGTCAAGGCCTCCGCAGCCTGGGCCACATCCAGTTCAGCGAAGACGAGACCTTCCGAATCAGTCGCGGTGACGGGAGCGACTTGCCTCAAGACTCTCGCGGGCGGCGTCCAGCGCGCTTATATGCTGAGGTCCAAGGCCGCAGCAACCTCCGAAGAGCGTCACGCCCTGACCCGCCCAGGTTTGGGCCCGCGCCACGAGGGCATCGGGCTCGATGATGTCGACGAAGTGCCAGTGCGGCATTTCGAAATAGCCCGCTTCGGGATAGACGCCGAGCGGCCCGTTCCAGTGCTGCTTCACGGCATCGATGGCGTCGCCCGTCACCTCGACGTCGCTGTGCATCACGCACACCAGGTCCGGTCCCAGCGGCACCGTCGCCGCCAGGATGTCGGCAAAGCGGTCGTCGGGAAAGTCGAACGCGACCAGATCGCCGCTGTCCTTCTCCCGTGCGCACGTCAGACCCAGCCAGACCGGCAGGCCCGTTTCCCTGGCGCAGCGCAAGGCAACGGGTGCGCGGACCGTGTCCTGCATCATCTCGAGGGCAATCACGTCGCAGCCGCCGTCGGAAAGCGCTCGCGCCATGCGGCCCAGGCTGTCGGCAATCTCGTCGTCGGAATGACGGTTGCCGGGATCCGCGAGATCTCCGCCGGCCGCCATCGTCGAGATCGATCCCGCTATGGCGACATCGCGGCCGACCCGGTCGCGCGCACGCCTGGCGAGATCGACCGAACCGCGGATGATCGTCTCGGCCTCATCGCCATGGCCCATCGCCTGGAGCATGTGGGGTGAGGCGCCGAACGTGTTGGTGATGATGACCTCCGCGCCTGCGCGGATGAAGTCTGCATGCACATCGACCACGGCGTCGGGATGATCGATCAACGCCGCGCCCGCCCATGTCTGGGCGTGCATGGGCACGCCATGACGCTCGAGCTCGGTCCCCATCCCCCCGTCGATGACGATGATGTCGCCCGCAGCGATCCTGTCGTTCAGCCCGGTCATGATGTGCTTTCGTGCCTGCCGTTCGGCAGACTATCACGCCAAGCGCACTCCGCGAGGGTTCGCGACCGCCGCTCAAGGGTTCCGCCGGCGAGCATCGCCGCATTCGAGAGGCGCGGTCCCAGGGATCACGCTCACCACCTGCACATCCCTCACTCCAGCGTCACTCGTCGGGGCCGTCCCACAGGAGGAGACGCTGGCCCCGTCCTTGCCTTCAGGGCCCGCGCGTGAATCCGGTGCCCGAGGACGACATCGCTGATGGCAAAGCCGCGGTGCCAGAAGGTGATCCCCTCGCTCTCGTTCATGCGCCCGGGCTTCCTGCCGCAACAGACTTCGCCGAACTCGGCGTGGACGTCTCTTGCGGCCGAGCACACCGTCGCGAATCAGGGGGTGAAAAGTGCCGCCTTTCGTGCACTGCTCCTGATCGTCGACCACGAACTTGTCACGGGCCGTGGCGCTATCGGGGTCCGGTCCCGCCAGACACGTGATCTTCCTGATCAGGCGAGGTGAAGGGAGCGGCTTGCCTCGAGACACTCGCGGGCGGCGTCCAGAGCGCTGATGTGCTCAGGTCCAAGGCCACAGCACCCTCCGAAGAGGGTCACGCCCTGACTTGCCCAGGTTTGGGCCCGGGCGACAAGGGCATCAGGCGGAATCACGTCGACGAATTGCCAGTGTGGCATTTCGAAGTAGCCCGATTCCGGATAGACGCCGAGCGGCCCGTTCCAGCGCTCCTTCACAACATCGATGGCATCGCCCGTCACGTCGACATCGCTGTGCATCACGCACACCAGATCCGGTTCGAGGGGCAGCGTCGCCGCCAGGGTGTCGGCAAACCGGTGTTCCGGAACATCGAACGCGACCAGATCGCCGCTGTCTTTCTCCCTCGTGCACGCAAGACCCAGCCAGACCGGCAGGCCCGTCTCCCTGGCGGACTGCATGGCGATGGGGGCGCAGCGCGTGTCCCGCATCATCTCGAGAGCAATGAGGTCGCAGCCGCCGTCTGCAAGCGCCCGTGCCATGCGGCCCAGGCTGTCCGCAATTTCGTCGTCGGAATGGCGGTCGCCGGGACGGGAGAGATCTCCGTCCGCCGCCATTGTCGAGATCGATCCCGCTATGGCGACATCGCGGCCGACCCTATCGCGCGCACGCTTGGCGAGATCGACCGAACCGCGGATGATCTCCTCGGCGCGCTCGCCATAACCCATCGCCTGGAGCATGTGAGGCGAAGCGCCGAACGTATTGGTGATGATGGCCTCCGCGCCTGCACGGATGAAGTCGGCATGGATGTCGACCACGGCGTCGGGGTGTTCGATCAGCGCCGCGCCCGCCCATGTCTCGGCGTGCATGGGCACACCGCGACGCTCGAGTTCGGTCCCCATCCCCCCGTCGATGACGATGATGTCGCCCGCAGCAACCCTGTCATTCAGCCTGGTCATGACGCGCCATCCGGCCTGCCGTCCGGCAGACTACCACGCCACGCGCACTCAGAGAGGTATCGAACCCGCCGCTCAAGGGTCATCGCCATACGGTCCACGGAGCACGCCGACCACCTGCGCTTTCCTTGCTGCAGCGTCACTCGTCGGGGCCGTCCCACAGAAGGAGATGCTGGCCTCTTCCCTCCTTCAGGGCCCTCGCGTGAATCCAGTGTCCGAGGACGACATCGCTGATGGCAAAGCCGCGATGCCAGAAGGTGATCCGCTCGCTCTCGTTCGTGCGCCCGGGCTTCTTGCCGCAACAGATCTCGCCGATCTCGCCGTAGACGTCTTTTCGGGCGAGCACGCCATCGCGAATCAGGGAATGGAAGGTGCCGCCCTTCGCGCACTGCTCCCAGTCGTCGACCACGAACTTGTCGCAGGCCGTGGCGCTTGCAGGATCGACCGCCATGACCCAGCCATAGGCGATCAACAATGATCCGGGCTTCAGCACGGCGTCGCGCACGAGAACCTTGGGCCGCTCCAGGCGCGTGGCCTCGACCACGATGTCGGCGCCATCGGCTGCGGCGTGGCCGTCGACGACGGGAAAGGCCCGCAGCGAAAGCTCGTCCTCGACCCTGCGGGCGAGCGCCTCGCGGGTTTCGGTGCGGGCGCTCGCGATGCGCACCTCCGCAAGGGGACGCCGCGCCGCAATGGCCGCGATGTTTGAGAACGCCGTGCCGCGCGCGCCCAGGTGAGCGAGAATCTTCGCATCCTTTCGCGCGAGGTGGTGGACACCGATCCCGGTCACCGCGCCGGTCCGCAGCCACGTCGTCGCGGTTGCATCGAGCAGGCAGAGCGGGACGCCGGTTCTGGGCTCGTAGAGCGCAAGGAGCGCCACCTCCGAGGGGAGGCCGTGTTTCCAGTTGTCGACGTAGTCGCCCACCACCTTCACCCCGGCGCGGTCTATGTGACCGGCGTAGCCGGGCAGCACGTTGAAGTGGCCGCTGTAACGCTCGTCGAGATGGATGTGCGCCTTGGGCGGCAGCACGACATCGCCGCGACCGTGGGCCATGAGACCCTGTTCCACGATCTCCATGGCGACCGAAACGTCCGGCAGGAGTTCGACGACCTCATGACGGTTCAGATAAAGAAACTCGATACGTGGCATGTGTGCGTCCTCCTTGAGGCCTCAACAGGACCGGCAGGCGCCCCTCGACACACACGACGGGAGCACTGGTATGGTTGTGTCTGTCCTGAGAGGAAAGACAAGGATGACCGGACCCTTGCGCATTCTCGTTCACTCCGAGCGGCCCGGGATGGTGTCGCGCGCGATTGCCGAACGCCACCCCGACGCTGTCATCACGACGTGCGACAGCTTCGATGCCCTACCGGACGCCGCGCGCGGCGACCACCACGTTGTCTATAGCGAACGATTCGAGCGGCGACCCTATCCGCGCGAGGCCCTGCTGGCGCAACCCTCGCTGAGCTTCATCCAAGTCTCAGGCGCCGGCATCAACCATCTGACGCCCTGGGATCCCGAGAAGGTGCACGTATGCAACTCCGGCGGCGTGCAGAACGAGGCGATGGCGCAGTTCGCCATCGCTCGCCTGATCGCGATCAGCTGCCGTTTCTTCCGCTACCACGACCAGCAAAAGGCACATCTCTGGCAACCCCACGATGTCATCCGCTCGACCGGCGGTACGCTGACCGTCGTCGGCCTGGGCAGGATCGGCCGGGCCTGCGCCCGGGTTGGCCGCGCCCTGGGCATGACCGTCTACGGCGTGCGGGCGCGACCGCAGCCCCTCGAAGGGGTCGAAGAGGTCGTGGGCCCGGACCGGCTCAACGATGTCCTGGCGCTCTCCGACTATGTCATCGTCGTCACACCGTTGACCGACGCAACACGCGGATTGATCGGTGCCTCTGCGCTCGCTTCCGCCAGGCCGGGCGTGATCGTCCACAACATGTCGAGGGGCGGGGTCATCGATGAGGAGGCACTGATCGAGGCGCTGCGGTCCGGTCACGTGTCCGCCGCCTCTCTTGATGTCTTCTCCCAGGAGCCTCTGCCTCACGACAGCCCGTTGTGGGACATGGAGAACGTCCACATCACGCCTCACGTGGGCGGCATGCTGACCTGGCAGGACTACGATCGGCTGAACACCGAAGTCTTTCTCGACAATCTGGATCGCTTCGTGCGGGGCGCGCCGCTCGCCAATCTCGTCGATCCTGAAAGGGGGTACTGACCCGTGACCGCCCCTGACGTATCCCGCATCGTCTATCCGGAGAGCGAGGCGCGCCGCACCTTTCGTCTCAAGGTGTCCCCGAGCCACGAACTCCATGTCGAGGAAAGTGGCAATCCCGACGGTGTGCCGATCGTCCTCCTCCACGGTGGACCGGGCGGCCAGATCTCGCCCCGCCATCGCCAGCTCGCCGATCCCGGGCGCTACCGAGTGGTCGCCTTCGACCAGCGTGGCGCCGGCCGCAGCACGCCGAGCGCACTCGTCGACGACAACACGACTTGGGACCTTGTGGCCGACATCGAGAGGCTTCGCGAGCATCTCGGCATCCGTCGCTGGCACGTCGCCGGCGGCTCGTGGGGATCGACTCTCGCACTCGTCTATGCCCAGTCACATCCCGAAAGCGTCAGCGCCATTTGTGTATGGAGCGTCTGGCTTGCCGACCGAGCAACGCAGCGCTGGCTCTTCGAGTTCGGCGCCAACATGGTCTATCCCGAGGCCTGGGATCGCTTCGTCGCCCACTTCCCGCCCGGCGACCTCGAGGATCTCGAAGCTGCGACTTATCGCCGCATTCGCGGCAACGATCCTGAGGACGCAGACCGCATCGCCCGCGCCCTCGGGGCCTGGGAGACCGCCTCGGTTTACTTTCATCCCCGCGACGCCAGCCTCACCGAAGGCGATGACGATGGCGGCGCAAGCTACGGCCGGATCATGGCGCACTACTTCGAGAACGACTGCTTTCTCGATGGTGAGGACCACATCGTGTCGCGCTGCGATCGCCTCGCCGACATCCCCGCAACGATCGTCCACGGCCGCTTCGACATGTGTACGCCGCTACGCGAGGCCTGGCGTCTATGGAAGGCCTGGCCCCGCGCCGACCTCAACATCGTCGAACACGGCGGGCATATGCCCGACGAGCCCGCCATGGCCACCGCCATCGTTGCCGCTCTCGATGAACTCGCAGGCATCGACACTGCGTGATCGCCCCGCCCGGGAGATGCCCTGTCAGGAGGTCCCTGCAGAGAGGTGCGCGACCGCCTCCTGCGGTTCGTCTACTACGTCCACGCAGTCCTTGAGACTGCAGTGGGAAAAGCCGTGGTCATCCATGTGTTCCAGCAAGGCCAGAAAGGGTGACCAGTACGCCGAATCGACGAGAATCACCGGCTTCGTGTGAAGGTCCAGGGTGATCCAGCTCAGGACCTCGACGGTCTCCTCGAGGGTACCGATACCCCCTGGAAGAGAGACGAAGGCGTCCGCATTGTCGTACATGGCCATGCGTCTTTCGTGCATGTCCCGAGTCTCGATCAGCTTGGCAACGTCGGGGTGATAGCGTTCCCGTTCGGCCAGAAACGACGGAATGACCCCGGTCACATGACCTCCCGCAGCGACGGCCGAATCAGCGACCGCTCCCATGATGCCCACGCCGCCACCGCCGTAGACGACCTGAAGTCCGGCCTCGGCCAGCAACCGCCCGAGGTCGGTGCCAAGTCGCAGGTACCGAGAATCACGTCCCTCAAGGGAACCACAGAACACGCACACGCGACGCACCACCATCTTCATGAAAACCCCTTTCAACGAGGGTGCACACTACACGGGATTCAGGCGATGACACATGCCACAGCCGCGCCGCCTTGCATCCCCCGGGTTCACGTCGAGACCGGCCGGGGCGGTGGTTGACAGATTCCGGCAAGCCGACCGGGTATGATGGATCGACCTGATGGAGTCACGACGATGTCCGGGACAACCACCCTGATCAGGGGCGGCTGGATAGTCGCTTTCGATGGTGACCGACACCGCATTCTCACCGATGGCGTGGTCGTCTATCGCGACGACAGCATCCTTCATGTCGGGCGGTCCTGGGAGGAGCCCGTGGACGTGACGGTTGATGCCCGACGCCACCTGGTGATGCCGGGATTGATCAACGCCCATGCCCATGTCGGCGCCCATACCGGGGACCGCATGATCCTCGATGGCGGGCGGGTCGACCTCTTCCGGTCCGGCTTCATGAACTACTGCACCACCAAGGGGATCGACGGCCCGACAGTCCACGACTATGAGAACGTGGATGCGGCCATCCGCTACAGCCTCGCCTGCCTGCTGCGCTTCGGTTCCACGACGGTGGTCGACATGGGGAGCGAACTCGGCGGCGAACCTGGGTCAATGGCGACCCATGCCGGGGAACTCGGAATCCGACTCTACACGGCACCGGGCATGCGCTCGGCCCATCACTACTACGACCAGAGTGGGCGCCATCAGATTCACTGGCACGACGATGACGGGCTGGCCACGCTGGAAAGCGCCCTTGCCTTCGTCGAGACGTGGGATAGCGCCTACGACGGCAGGGTGCGCGCCATTCTGGTAC
>JAJEHK010000118.1 GCA_022823765.1 Alphaproteobacteria bacterium
TCGAGCCCCTCGAAGACCTCTACGCCATCGATGACCTGCTCGACCGGGTCGACGGCATTTTCCTTCCTGGCAGTCCGAGCGATGTCCACCCGCGCCATTATGGAGACGGGGAACCGAGGGAATTCACCATGCTGGACACACAGCGCGACACGCTGGCACTACCGCTCATCCGCCGTGTCATTGAGCGCCAGATTCCGCTGCTCGCTGTCTGCCGCGGCATCCAGGAACTCAACGTGGCGCTCGGCGGCACTCTCCACATGGTGCTGGACGAAGTCGACGGACTGATGGCGCACCGGATTGGCAAGTCGAAGCCTCGCGACGAACAGTACCTGCCGCTGCACGACATCGATGTCGTCGATGGCGGCGCGCTGCGCGCCATCACCGGTCTCGGATGCTATCGCGTCAATTCGGTGCACGGTCAGGGCATCGCCCGTCTGGCGCCAGGTCTCGATGTCGAGGCGACGGCCCCGGACGGACTGATCGAGGCGGTGAGCGTCCGGCACGCTCCGGTCATGCAGCTTGGCGTGCAATGGCACCCCGAGTGGCGGTTTCGGGAGCGGGCCAGCGATCACGCGCTGTTCACTGCCTTCGGCACTGCCTGCCGGGATGCCGCCGCCACCCGCTCCGGAGCCTGAACACCATGGTGCAGCCAACGCTTCCCGCCTCCTGGTACACGTCAGCGACGATGGCGCGCCGCGAACGTGACACCATCTTTGCCCGCAACTGGGCCCTCTTCGGGCCCGAGCACGAGGTGGCGCGGCCGGGAACCTGGGCGGCACGCACGGTGAACGGATGGCCCGTTGTCGTGCTGAAAGATCGCGCCGGGAACCTTCGCGCCTTCCACAACCATTGCCGCCACCGCGCTGCCGCCCTGCTGCCCGACGGCGTCGGCTCCTGTCCGGCACGGCTTGTCTGTCCCTATCACGGCTGGACCTATGAGCTCGATGGCACTCTCGCTCTGGCTCCGCGATTCGGTGAGGATCTGGACAAGGACGCCATGGCTCTGCGGCCGGTCCGCGTGGCCACCTGGCGGGGATGTCTTTTCGTCGCCATCGACCCGGCCGTGCCATCGCTCCACTCCTGGCTGGGCTCCCTTCCCTCCCTCGCGGAACCATGGCCGGAAACGACCGCCTTCACCTATCGGGGAGACTTCACGGTAGAGGGCCACTCCAACTGGAAGACCTACTGCGACAACACCCTGGAGGGCTATCACCTTTCCTTCATTCACGAACGCCTCGCGCAATCACTCGACGCCCGGGCGGTCACCATCCGCAGTTACGATGATCACCGCCTCGTCGTCTTCCACGTCACCTATCGAGGCGATGGCGCCAGCCTGCGGGGCGGCGACGGCATCTGGTTCTGGCGTTACCCCGGTTTCCAGGGCGTCCTGGGCGCCACCGGATTCAAGGCCGAGAAGATCGAACCGACAGGCCCTTCCGGCCTGCGTTCCGTCAGCTGGGCATGGTACGACCCCGCCATGAGCGAAGACGACATTGCCGATAACTTCGCCTGGGCCAGGACCATCGTCGAAGAGGACCTCGCCATCTGCGAATCGGTCCAGCGCAATCTGGAGGCACGTTCCTTCGAAGAAGGGGTACTCTCCCCCGTCATGGAGTGCCATACCGCGGCGTTCCAGGATCTGGTGCGGCGCGATGTCGGTGAGGAACCTTGACGCTGGCGGATCAGTCCCACCAGATCATGGGCAGTGTCGAGAGGGTCTCGACGCCTGTCCCGGTGACAAGCATGTTCTGCTCGAAACCCGCACTTCCCAGGCCCGGAAGGCCGAAGAAGGCCTCGACGCCGATCGCCATTCCCTCCTCGAAGATGTCGTCATCGTCACACATGTCGACGCCGATGTAGGGCTTCTCGAAGAAGAGGCCCAGACCATGTCCGAAGTGCGGCCACTTCTCCGCCATCTGGTTGGATTCAGCTCCATACTGCCGTGACAGCTGCAGACCGTGGCGGGCCACCTCCTTCACCCGGGCGCCCGGGCGAATCTGCTCCATCACCGCCTCGACGATCCTGGCGCCGGTCTCCACCATCTCCTTCTGCTCCGACGACCGCGGCTTCCTGCCGCAGACCGTTGTGCGCCCGGGATCCTGGTAGTACCCCTCGAACATCGGGCCATAGACCCAGGCCCGCACCAGATCTCCCTCCTGTGGCGCCTCGAAGGTATAGGCAGCGATCGGATTGGCGACAAACTGGTTGATGAGGTCGCCGTGGCAACAGGGCAGCATGTGGATGGTGCCGCCCGAGCGCACCACCTCGTGCGCTGCCTCCGATGCCGCCTCTGCCTCCGGTCGCCCCATGATCAGACCCTCGATGAACCGGGTCAGCGCCCGGCTCGCCGTTGCCCCGGCAATACGCATTGCGTCCTGTTCGAGGGGGGACTTGATGCGCCTGCAGCTGAGCACGAGATCATCCTCGATGATCCAGTCGATGGACGGCGCACACTGGCGCATGACATTCCAGTAGCGCAAGGGGACGACATCGCTGCCGACGAGGCCCACCGGACCCGTCACGCCGCTCTCGACAAGGGCTTCGGCGACACTGCGAAAGGGCGTGTTGGACGACAGGATCCTCGGCGTTGCAATGAGTTCACCCCGCAGTCCCGGTTCATCGGCGTGGAGTTCTGGTTCCTCGCCGCGGCGAAGCAGCACCGCATTGAACGAACGTCCCTCGAACAGCGCGGAGTCGTATCCCTGGCCTGACGCTGTCGAGAAGAAGTTGGTGAGCCAGAGGACGTCACCGCAACGGTCATTGGTCCCGCCCGAACGTCCGAAGACCACCGCCGTCTCCAGACCGCGCCGGGTCATCTCGCGTTCGACGGCCCGCCACCGCTCCTGGTACTCCGCGACAGGAAAGAAACGTCCAAGTTCTACCATGCTCTCCGATCCGTCCTCATCCACGCAG
>JAJEHK010000208.1 GCA_022823765.1 Alphaproteobacteria bacterium
TCGACCAGTTCCAGGACCCGGAGATCGCAGCGCTCTTCGACATCGACGGCAACGGCATGGCAGACCTTTACGGCTGCGAGACGGGTTGGGGCTGCGAGCGCGTCATCGAACATCAACTCGATGCCTATGAATTGCGCGACACCGTGCAACACCGGCAGGGCGGTTACCTCGCGATCATTCCCGACGCCGTGGAGCGCATCAACAACGGTCAGCCCACGCTCTACTACACCTGGACCCCGCTCTGGCTGAGCGGCGTTCTGCGCCCGGGGCACGAAGTGGTCTGGCTCACCGTACCCTTCACGTCCCTGCCCGATGGCCGAACCGAAGAGGACAGCACGACCGTCGAGGGGCTCGGCAATCTCGGGTTTGCGGTCAACACGCAGCATGTCATCGCCAACACGGACTGGCTTGAGGCCAACCCGGTTGCAAGAAAGTGGTTTGAACTGCTGGAGATTCCCATTGATGACATCAATGCCCAGAACATGCTGGTGAACGAGGGAGAAAAGTCCGACGACGATGTCCGCCAGCATGCTCGTGACTGGATTGCGGCGAATCAGGCGCAGTGGGACAGCTGGATTGCCGAGGCGGCAACGGCGCAATAGCACGGGCCGCACCTTGAGTGCATACCCATGAGGGCGGGTGTATGGTTCAGTCATACGCCCGCCCTTTCCTGAGTTGGCGGGCACGGCACAAGGGACCGGCGCATGCCCATTACCACCATCGAATGCCGGAGTGTCTGGAAGATCTTCGGCGATCGTGCGAACGAGGCTCTCGCAGCCATCAGATCGCGTGGCGTGGGAAAGGGTGAAGTCTTCGAGGAATTCGAATGCGTCGTCGGGGTGCACGATGTCAGCTTCGAAGTCGCCGAGGGCGAGATCTTTTGTATCATGGGCCTTTCGGGCTCGGGCAAGTCCACCCTCATCCGTCACGTCAATCGCCTCATTGATCCCACCGATGGCGAGGTTCTTGTCGAAGGCGTGGTGGTCAACACGCTCGCACCGGAGGAGTTGCGCGAACTTCGCTCCAGGAAGATCGGCATGGTGTTCCAGAACATGGCCCTTCTTCCTCACCGGAGCGTGCGCGATAACGTTGCGCTCGGTCTTGAGTTGCGGGGGGTCGACAAGGTCACGCGCATCGGTGTTGCCGAGAGTACGCTGGAGCGGGTTGGCCTTGGCGGCTGGGGCGAGCGCTTTCCCGACGAACTCTCCGGCGGCATGAAACAGCGCGTCGGGCTTGCGCGCGCGCTCGCCGCCGACCCGCACATTCTCCTGATGGACGAGCCCTTCTCGGCGCTCGACCCCCTGATCAGACGGGAACTCCAGTCGGAGTTCATGACACTCGCCTCCCAGATGCACAAGACGACCCTGTTCATCACGCACGATCTTGACGAAGCCATTCGCATCGGCCACCGCATTGCGGTCATGAAGGACGGCGCCCTTGTCCAGATTGGCACGCCCGAAGACATTGTCACCAATCCCAGGGACGCCTACGTGGCCGATTTTGTTGCCGGAATCTCGAGACTCAATCTCGTGACTGCGCACAAGATCATGGAATCGCCGCAGTCTTACGCCGCACGGCATGGCGCTGTCGACGAGGCGGCATGGCCCAGGGCGCTGCCGGACGACAGCCTGAACCGCCTGGTCGATCTCTCTGTGGGAAGTCGGCATCCCATCCTTGTCGTCTCGGAGGAGAAGGTCGTCGGTGTCGTGACCAGTCAATCCCTGCTGCGCGGCATCCAGGGCAACCGGTCCGACGGCGCCGCCGCCACGGCGATCTGACGGCAGGCTCCGGGGAGTAGCGGAACATGGATGAGTGCGGCCTGCTCAATGTCTTTGAATGCGGCACGCTGCCACTGGAAGTCTGGGTTTCCGATGGACTGCGGTGGCTGGTCGACAACTACCGGCCCTTCTTTCAGGCCCTGAAATGGCCGGTGGACCTGGTTCTGCGGAACTTCGAATGGGCGCTCGGCAGCGTTCCGCCGACGCTGATGCTGGTGATTTTCGCCTTGCTGGCGTGGCAGATCGCCGGTGTCAGACTGATGCTGGCCGTCGCCGCGTCGCTGCTTTTCGTCGGGTTCCTCGGTGTCTGGGCGCAGACCATGACGACGCTTTCGGTCGTCTTCACCTCCCTGGTCCTGTGCCTGATCCTGGGCATACCACTGGGCATCGCTGCCGCCAGGAGCGATCGGTTCTACAACATCGCGCGGCCCATTCTCGATGGTATGCAGACCATTCCGGCCTTCGTCTATCTCGTGCCCATCGTCATGCTGTTCGGGATCGGCAACGTCCCCGGCGTCATTGTCACGATCGTCTTTGCGCTGCCACCGGTTATCCGCCTCACCAATCTCGGCATTCGCCAGGTGCCGACTGACGTGGTCGAAGCCATGCTGGCCTTCGGCGCATCCGACCGCCAACTGCTCTGGAAGGCCCAACTGCCCCTGGCCATGCCGTCCATCATGGCAGGAATCAACCAGACGCTCATGATGTCGCTGTCGATGGTGGTCATCGCCTCGATGATTGCCGTCGGCGGACTGGGGCAGATGGTGCTTCGCGGAATCGGCCGCCTGGACATGGGCATCGCGACCGTCGGCGGACTGGGAATCGTGTTGCTGGCCATTGTACTGGACCGGCTGACCCAATCGATCGCCGAGAGCAGCCGCACGCGAAGGGGCGCATCGTGGCGTCAACGCGGACCGATTGGCCTCATCCTGCGCTGGACAGGATCGCGACGCCCCTGATGCTCGAGGACCCAGGCCATAGCCCGTCCCGCCGTGATACCGGATTGACCCGCCCGGCAGGCGGCGTCTTCATCATTCCCGGTGGCAAATCGGTTCCACGCGGCGGGTCATGAATATCACGGAACTCCACGTCTACGGCGTCGATCTTCACATCGCCAACGGACCCTACGTCATGTCGGGTTCCAGTCTGGAAGGCGTCGACTCGACAATTGTCGAACTCGTCACGGACACGGGCCTCAGGGCCTATGGCGAGACCTGTCCGGTCGGTCCGACCTACCAGCCCGAGCACGCTCTGGGTGCACGCGCGGCGCTGGCCGAGATGGTCCCCCACCTGATCGGCACGGACCCGCTCAACGCCGGTACCCTCCATCGCACCATGAACAGCCACCTCAACGGTCACAACTACGCCAAGGCCGCAATCGATGTCGCCCACTGGGATCTCCTGGGAAAGACCCTCGGCGTACGTGTTTGTGACCTCTTCGGCGGCGCTCTTCGTGAAGAGGTTCCCGCCTACTATGCCATCGGCCTCGGCGCTCCGGACGATGTTGCATGCGAGGCCCTGGAACAGAGCCGGCAGGGTTACGGGCGATTGCAGATCAAGGTGGGCGGCCGGCCCATCGAATTTGACATCGAGACGATTCACAAGGTCTGGGAGGCCGTCGGACGCACGGTCAGGCTCGTGGCGGATGCCAATCGGGCGTGGACGAGCCGGGATGCCCTGCATTTTTCGAAGGCTTGCAGCGACATTCCGATCGTTCTCGAACAGCCCTGCAACACGATGGCCGAGATCGCCAGGATTCGTCGCCTGCTGGAACATCCCGTCTACCTGGACGAGAGCACGGAAAATCTCGATGACGTCCTCTGCGCCGTGGGCTCGGGTCTGTGCGATGGCTTTGGATTCAAGATAGGACGCCTCGGTGGTCTGAGTGCCCTGCGCACGGCACGTGACATCTGCAGGTCCACGTCATTGCCGCACACGTGCGATGACGGTTTCGGCGGCGACATTGTCGCTGCGGCCTGCGTCCACGCCGGTGCCACGGTCGAGGCCCATCTCAACGAGGGGGTCTGGATTGCCGAGCCCTACCTGGCCTCGCACTACGACCCCGAAGGCGGAATTGCGGTTTCCCATGGCAAGATTCCCGTGCCCCAGGGACCGGGACTGGGAGTCAACCCGTCACCGGACCATCTCGGGACACCCATCGCATCCTACGGCTGACAGGCAGCAATTCGTCCGACGATGCCATCAGGTTCAGTCCTCGCGGAAGCAGGCTGTTTCGGCGACGAACCAATCGCGCAGGGCACCGACAAGCTGATCATTGCGGCTTGACACATGGGTCACGAAAAAGTGCTGTCGGTTGATCCGGTAGCTTTCCTTGAACGGGCGAACCAGATGCCCCTGGTCCAGCAGTTCCTTGCTCAGATGGCGCCACGTGATCGCCAGTCCGAGTCCGCTGACAGCCGCGCTCATCAGCATTTCGAAGTTGTTGAAGACCGGCCCGGTCATCTCGATGTCCCGGCGCACACCCAGGGCGGGCGCTGCAACCGGCCAGTCCACCGGTTCCCACGTCAGATCGCGCCAGTGTTCTGCCGAAAGGTGGATCAGGTCATGATCAGGAATGTCCTGGATGGTCTTCAGGCCGGGATGCCGTTTCAAGAATCCGGGACTGCACACGGGAAAGATCTCCTCGGTCAGGAGATATGTGGCATCCAGTCCCGGCTGCGCTTCGAAGCCGAGCACGATCGCCATGTCGACGGAGTCCATCAGGAAGAAGGGATTGCGTTCCGTTGAAACAATGTTGAAGGCGACATCGGGAAACTCCGTCCGCAAGCGCACGAGGCGGGAGGCCATGAACTGGCTAGCAAACGCCAGACGCATGGCGATCGAGACTGCGTTGTGCGGTGCATGGTGGCGTATCTGCGAGGTCGCCCTGGCGATGTGTGAAAGGCCAAGCGAGACTGCCTGGAAGAGGGTCTGGCCCTGGCTTGTCAGTTCCACATGGCGCCCCCTGCGCAGGAACAGGCGACGGCCCAGGTGCTGTTCCAGGGCGCGCACCTGCTTGCTGACCGCGGCCTGGGTCACTCCAATCTCGTCGGCAGCCTTGGAGAAACTCAGCCGTCGCGCTGCGGCCTCAAAGGGCCGCAAGGTTGACATGGGGGGAAGTGCCTTGGGTCGGATTATCATGTGACGCACCATCACCATGCCGCCGTCCATGGGGTTTGACAGATGGATCAAACCCATTGTTGCATTATAACCGGTTGTCATGATGCGTCGAGACGAATGGTCGCTTGTTGGCTTTGTCGGCGCTGGACTATCATCACGTGCTTGGCCTGAACAACAGTGCCAAGGCATCGTGGAACAGGGACTGCAGGAACAGATCATGACACAACTGCACGGCATATTCGCCGCCATGTGCACGCCCTTTGAAGAGGACGGCGAGACCATCGATCCGGGCCGTTACAGGGACCACATCGACGATATGATCCAGGCGGGAATGCACGGCATCGTTCTTTGCTCGGGCACCGGCGAATATGCCTATCTGAGTGACAAGGTACGCTCCTTTCTGATCGAGGAGGGGGCAAGGCACATCGATGGTCGTG
>JAJEHK010000287.1 GCA_022823765.1 Alphaproteobacteria bacterium
AGCGCCCAGCGCCAGGGGTAGTAGCAGTGTTTGAGTGCCGGCTGAATGTCGTTGGTAAAGTAGAAGAGCTTTGTGAGAAAGATGCCACGTAACGGGTCCGTCGGCAGCGGCGCCATCTCCTCGTTTGCGTGCCTGTCTGCCAGCCACAGGCAGATCGCTGCAGCCTCGTGCAGCACGGTTCCCTCCGGAGTCACCAGGGCCGGCACGTATCCGGCGGGATTGATGGCACGAAACGCCTCGCTGCGGTGCTCCTGGGTCGAGATGTCGACATTGTGGAGTTCATAGGGGAGCGAGGATTCTTCCAGCACCATCTGAACCGCCAGCGCCCGGGTCAGGTTGCCACCATAGAGAATGTACAAGGTGCCTACTCCTTTGGCGTCCACGCACCGAGCAGTTTCGGAAGATCGCCGAACCGCGCTACGAGGCTGAAGACGACGACGGCGAACAGGATGAACATCACGGAAACGGCAGCGATGATCGGCGAGTAGCCGGATCTCAGGCTGGCGAGAAGCTGAACCGGCAGGGTGACGGTGGCGGCCTGTCCGAGGAAGAACGAGATGATGTACTCGTTCATCGACAGCACGACGACGAAGGCGTAGCCCGCCACCATGTAGGGCAGCACCATGGGAAAGATGATGGTTGTGAAGACGCGCCGCGAGTCCGCCCCCATGGTGCGTGAGGCCTCGAGTATTTCGTCGTCGATGGATTCCAGGCCAAGGGAGATCATCACCAGCGGCAGGGTCACCAGAAAGACACCATGGGCGATCATGATGTTCCAGATCTGCCCGACATGTCCGACCTCGACCCAGAAGATCAGCATGCCAAGTGCCGTGATCACAGGTGGCAGGGCGAAGGGAACGATCCCCGCCAGGAAGAGCGCCTTGGCGTAGAGCACCTTGTGACGCCACAGGAAGTAGGCGATCGGCAAGGCGATCGAAATGGCAATGATGCCGGCGGAAATGGCAATGATCACGCTTGTGGTCAGGGCCTCCAGCCACTGGTTGGTTTCGAACACTGCCGGGTACCACTGCAAGGAAAGTCCCTTGGGTGGAAAGAACATGAGCTTCTTGGCGTTGAGCGACACACCGGCAACGATCACCAGGGGCGCGGCAAGCATGCCGAACATGGCAATGATGAAGGCCGCCTTGCTCCAGCGCACCAGGTTCATGTCTGCCCCACCCTGTCACCACGGCGCAGTCTGACCGTGATCAGGCTGAGGATGATTGTCACGGCCATGAAGAACATGGAGAGCGCCGCTGCAAATGGAATGTTGCCGCGATTGAGCGCCTGATTGGCGATCAGCTGGGCCATCATCGTGTCCTCGGGGCGCCCGAGCCAGGACGGGGTGACAAAGGCTCCCATGGTGAACACGAAGAGCAGTACGAAGGCCGCCATGATCGTACGGTCGAGCAGCGGCAGCACGATCGTCGTGAAACTTCTGAACGGCGACGCCCCCATGGTCTGCGCCGCTTCCGTCAGTTCCCTGTCGAGCCTGGTGCAGGAAGGAAACAGGATGAGAACGGCAAACGGAATGTTGAAGAAACTCAGACCGAAGAGATTGGCCAGATATCCAGGATACCAGGAGCGCGCCTTGTCGATGAGGCCGAGCCACTCCACAAAGCTCGGCAGACCGCTCGACCGGCTCATCACGACCGACAGGGAGTAGGCGACGATAACCTCGGAGAGTGTCAGGACGCACAGCAGGAAGACCAGCGCAATGACCTGAGGGCGCCTCCGGAACCGGCTTATGAAGTAGGTGAAGGGGACCGCTGCCGCGACTGACAGAATGCTGGCGAGAACGGAGAACTGCACCGAGACAAGAAGATGCGTCGTGAAGAGCGGCGAGAAGAAACGGGCATAGTGCGTGAACTCGAAGCCCGGCTCGTAGGTTGATTCCGTCCGTGCGTAGAAGCTCACCACGAGCATGATGATGAAGGGAATGAGGAAAAAGACGCCCATCATGAACGTCGGGTAGAGACCGATGGGAAAGCGCTTCAGGGGCTGCAGGAACTGCTCTCTCCAGACCGGTCCGACCGCGTCGTCCCGTTGTCGATTCACGGCGGCATCACTCATGCCTTGAGGACCACGCAACTTTCCGCTGGCAGCTCGACCTTGACCTTTTCACCCTTGTGAACGTCGGGTCTTTCTTTTGGTGTCGCCATGGCAATGATCTGCAGGCCGTCGCATTCGACGAAAGTTTCGACACTTGCACCCACGTCGCGCACGAATGTGACGACACCGTCGAGCTGATTGGCGCCTTCGCGGCTTTCCGGATACACGTGAACGTCTTCCGGACGGATCGAGACGATGACGCTGGCTCCCGCGCCAAGCTGGTCCGGGACCCCGTTGGTCTGGCAAGGGCGCCCGGCGATGACACAGGTCGAGCCGGAGTCGAGACGTGCCTTGATGAGATTGCTGGTTCCTATGAACTCGGCGACGAAGGCAGAAGCCGGGTTGCGGTAGATTTCCAGAGGCGGTCCCATCTGCTGGATGCGCGCCGTCGACATGACCACCACTTCATCCGACATCGTCATTGCTTCGCGCTGGTCATGGGTGACCACGATGGTCGTGATCGCCAGGCGTTCCTGCAGCATGCGCAATTCGACCTGCATGTCCTCTCGCAGCTTGGCATCAAGCGCCGACAGAGGTTCATCCAGCAGGAACAGTTTCGGTTCCAGGTTGAGTGCCCGGGCAATGGCCACGCGCTGCCTTTGGCCGCCGGAAAGCTGTGCGATGTTGCGATCGGCAACTCCCGGCAGACGCACCAGTTCGAGGAGTTCCTCGGCACGCCGCTTTCGCGCTGCCTTGTCGATGCCCCTGATTCGCTGCGAGTAGGTGATGTTCTCGCCCACGGAAAGATGGGGGAACAGCGCCAGGGACTGGAACACCATGCCGATGTTCCTGTTGTGGGTCGGCCTGTCGGTCAGATCCTCGTTGTCGAGCATGATGCGTCCCGTCGTCGCCGTTTCGAGACCGGCGATCAGGCGCAGCAGGGTTGTCTTGCCGCACCCGGAGGGACCGAGGAAGGACACGAACCGGCCATCCGGTATCTCGAGGTTGATGTCAGTGACGGCTGTGACGGATCCGAATTTCTTGGAAATGTCGCTGAGTAACAGGCCACTCATCAGGATCGATCCCCGGCTGGCGTTTCCTGACAAAGCCTTACCGGATTCGCCGGGTTTGTAAACGCCCGTCGCCTGTGACCGCTGCTAGAGGGTGGCGAGGGCTGCATCGGCAGCATCGAGAGTCTGGTCGATGTCGTCATCGCTCAACACGGCAGGGACGAACCAGGTTCCTCGAAGCGTCACGCGCACCCCTCGGTCCTGCAGCCCCTGGATGAAGGCCTCGCGCATGGGCGCATCGGTCGCCTTGTAGTCGCGATAGTCGACGAGAGGCGGGGTGTCGGTAAAGACCGTCGAGAAGATGGCGCCAACTCCCTGAACGTGCAGCGAAACACCTCGTCTTTGGCCGCATTCAGCAAGCCCGGCCATAAGTCGCTGGCCGTCCCGCTCCACCTTGTCGTAGATCGTGGCTCCATCGGCGGAAAGCATGTCAAGGGTGGCAATGCCTGCGGCGATGCTTGACGTGATGCCATTGTAGGTGCCGCCGTGAACCGCGCCCTGGGTGACCCCTTCCATGATGGCGCTGCTTCCGGCGACTGCGGCAAGGGGGAAGCCGCTGGCCATGGCCTTGGCAAAGACGGCCACATCAGGGGTGACGCCGTACCGCTGCTGGGCGCCTCCCAGGGCCACCCGGAAACCGGTGATGACCTCGTCAAAAATGAGCACGATTCCATGCTGGTCGCACAGGCGCCTCAGTGCCTCTAGATAACCGGGTACGGGTTCGATGACGCCGCAGTTGCAGGCCACCGGCTCCACCACGATTGCGGCAGTTTCGCTGCCGTGGCGTGACAGGGTCTCCTCGAGCACCGCGACATCGTTGAAGGGTTGAACGATGAGATTGTCGCGGATGTTGTCGGGTTGACCGCTGCTCTGGGCGAGCACTTCCGGGTGGTCGCGGGGCCCGGCGCGATTGAGTTCGGGTGCCACGCTGGCAAAGATGTTGTCCGCCCATCCGTGATAGTGGCCCTCGAACTTCACCACCCTGGTACGGCCGGTGTGGTGGCGGGCAAGTCGCATGGCGATCTGGTCCACCTGTGTCCCGGATGTGTCGAACCGCACAAGCTCCGCACAGGGAACGATCTCCCTGATGCGTTGCGCCAGGGCAATCTCGCCGGCATGAACAGTGGTGAAGGCCTGTCCGGTGTCCAGGGAGGCGCGCACCGCGTCAAGCACCGGTCCAGGGCTGTGCCCGAGAAATGCCGGACCGTTGCCGCTGACAAAGTCGATGTAGCGGTTGCCGTCGGCATCCCACAAATGAGGCCCTTCGCCACGCTCGATGGCGAGTGGAACGGGAATGGGGTGATAGCGGAAGTTGCTTGACACACCTCCAGCCAGCACCGTGCACGCCTCCCGGTATCGCGCGATCGAGGTCTCGTATCGGCCCATGTCGGTCTCCTCGCGATGACCCATGCGTTGCAGGCCTTGCAAACGGCAAACAGGAAGCGCAACCCGCCTTTCCCGGCCCTCTCGGGGCAGTGTGTTTGCAGCCCAGGTCATGCGTCAAGCACGGCAATGGCGAAGCGCTTATCGGGCCGGCCGCTCCGTGGATGCCTTCCTTCCTGGCGCGGTCCTGTGCCCGGGCCACGCTTGAGCTGGAACGTCCCAAGCCCGAGGTAGGACGCGAATGCACTCGGAATGTCGAGTAGGATGTGAATTTCGGGCCCGTGCTGCAGGCCATTCGGAGATTCAGGGAGTCGGAGATGCGAACGATGCTGAAAGTCAACGGCCACGTTGTCGAAGTCGACGTGCCGGACGGCATGCCACTGCTGTGGGTTCTGCGTGACGAACTGAAGCTGACCGGTACCAGGTACGGTTGTGGCGTTGCTTCCTGCGGAGCGTGCACGGTGCACGTAGATGGTGTTCCTGTCCGGTCCTGCGTAACGTTGCCGGAGGATGTCGAAGGCGCTGAGATCACAACTATCGAGGGACTTGCCACGAGGGAAGGACGCGCCGTGCAGCAGGCCTGGGCCGAACTCAATGTTGTGCAATGCGGCTATTGCCAGTCAGGACAGATCATGTCGGCAGCGGGTCTCCTTGCGGCGAACGGCGAGCCGGATACCGACGTGATCGACGACTTCATGTCCGGAAATGTGTGCCGGTGCGCCACCTACCAGAGAATTCGGGCAGCTGTGACGCGTGCCGCCGAACTACTGGGGGACGACATCTGATGACCGTGCCCCTCTCTCGCCGGAGTTTCCTCCACACGGCCTCTGCCGTGGCACTCGTGGTGGGTTTTTCGCCACGTGGCGCGCTGGCTGTCGCGCCAGCCGATGGCGGCTACTTCAACCCCTTCGTGAAGATTGATTCGGACGGCCGTGTGACCGTGATCGTCAAGCACTTTGAGATAGGCCAGGGGACGAGTACCGGGCTTCCCACCCTGATAGCGGAGGAACTCGGTGTCGAACTCGTCGATGTGGCTTTCGAGTTTGCTCCCTCCGATGTCAGGCGCTATGCCAATCTCCTCTTTCGCTCGCAGGGGACAGGTGCATCCACCTCGATGGCCAACTCCTATCTGCAGTACAGGCAGGCAGGTGCTGCTGCGAGAGAGATGCTGCTCGCCGCTGCCGCCGAGGAATGGGATGCCGATCCGTCAACGCTGGTTCTGTCGAAGGGCATGATTGCTGGTGCCGGGCGTAGCGCACCCATTGCCCGGTTCGTTGGCACGGCGGCGACCAGGGAGGTGCCTGATCGGCCGACCCTGAAGGATCCCGCTACGTTCTCGCTGATCGGCAACCCGCGGACATCGCGGCGGGACAACGGACCCAAGATCGACGGGTCGGCCCGGTTTGCCATGGATGTGCAGCTGGAGAACCAGCTTGTCGCCGTCGTCAGGCGCAGTCCGCGTTTCGGGGGAACGGTGGCGTCCATGGATGCTTCGGCGGCCGGTGGCGTGCCAGGTTTCGTCAACGCCGCGATACTGCCGTCCCATGCCGGGGTCGTTGTCTACGCCCGCGACACCTGGGCGGCGTTCCAGGCCCGCGAGGCGGTGACCGTCGAGTGGAGTTTCACGAACGCCGAAGGCCGCAGTTCCGCCGAGATCAGGACGACACTTCTCGGTGCGGTCAATGCGCCACCCGAATTTGTCGTCAGGGAAGGCCCGGGGGTGGATGGAGCCTCGGCGCGTCTCGATCGCTCCGCGCAAACCGTCGAGGCCGAGTTCTTTCTTCCATGGCTCTGTCATGCGCCCATGGAGCCTCTGACTTGCACCATCGAGCCGACGTCCGACGGGATCACGCTCCATGACGGATGCCAGTCCCCGTCCGGTGTACACCAGGCGCTTGCGGCGGTTCTCGGGCTGCCGATGAAGAGCATCCGGATCAATACACTCTATGCCGGCGGTTCGTTCGGACGCCGCGCCACCATGACGGCGGACTACATCGTCGAGGCCGGGCAGGCCTTTGCCATGACCGACCGAAGCCGGCCGGTCAAGCTCGTCTGGTCACGCGAGGACGACCTTGCCGGCGGCGCCTATCGGCCGGCCGTGGCGCACAGGGTGCGCGTTGGTCTTGATGGCAACGGCGACATCATCGCCTGGGACCATCGCGTCGCCGGCAAGTCCATCTTCAAGGGATCATCGTTCGAGCAGTGGACTGTCAGGAACGGTGTCGATCATTCCTCCGTCGAAGGCGTGCCCGACACGCTCTACGGTATACCCGGGATGTTCGTCGGCCTGACCGATCTTGAGTCGCCCATCACCGTGAGTTGGTGGCGTTCGGTCGGTCACAGCCATACCGCATTCGTCATGGAATCCATGATGGACATGGTGGCCAGGGCTGCCGGACGTGACCCCGTGTCCTGGCGGCTTGACCATTTGCGGGAAGGCTCGGCGGACCAGCGGCGCCTTGCCGGTGTCCTGCGGCTTGCCGCAAGGGAGTCGGGCTGGGACCGGCCAACGGAGCCAGGCCGGGCGCGTGGTGTTGCCGTCCACAAGTCCTTCGGCACGTATGTCGCGCAGGTGGTCGAGGTCTCGCGTGACGCCGCGGGAGTGACAGCGATCGAAAGGATCACCTGCGCGGTGGACTGCGGCGTGGCAGTCAATCCCGACATCGTCCGGGCGCAGATGGAAGGCGGTATCGGCTACGGGATCGGCCACGTGATGCGCAACGAGATCACATTCGATAAGGGCGAGGTCGTCGAGTGGAATTTTCCCGACTATGAACCTTTGCGGATGTCCGACATCGGCCGCATCGACGTCCACATCATGCCATCGACCGCGCCACCGACCGGGGTTGGGGAACCCGGTGTACCACCGGCCGGCCCGGCACTCGCCAATGCCATCGCCGTCGACGGCCCGCGGGTGACCACGCTGCCCATGGCGCAGAACGGTATCCGCTTTGCCTGAACCGTCGGTCCGGTTTCCACAGAGGGCCGGATCCGGGGTGGAGACTCTTTGCCATGTCAATGGCGGAAGTGCCTGATGTCCTGCGCTTTCATGGAAGCAGGCGCTTGATGACGCCGCTTGACGTGAGACAGACCCTGTCGCCGACGACGACCTCGCAGGCCACGAAGCTGAACTGCCGGGTGCGCCGCACCACTCTGGTCCGTGTCTCAAGGAAATCGCCGGTCTTCGCGCCTGCCACGAAGTTGCTGGTGGCGCTCACTGTGATGGCGCCTTCGGCCGGATCGTGCCAGCGCGAGTTCATGCAGAGCGCGGCATCGGCCATGGTCATCATGACACCCCCGTGAATCCATCCGTACTCGTTGGCGTGGCGCTCATCGGCAAGGACGCCGACCTCGATGCGGCCGTCGCCCATGTCGTTGTACCAGCACACCCCGATAACGCCCTCGAAGGGATCATCCGGTTCGACCGCAACAAATCCATCCGGGATTCCAGTCGGTGTGCCCATCGTCCGCTCACGTGCCGCTACGTCCGTTCTTTGCCGGAAACACACAGTCGCGGTCAAGGATTCGCCACGTTCGGGATTGGCGAATGTTTGGTCACGGGAGTAGGGTCGTGGCGCTTCCTACAGGATGTCGACATGGCACTCGACCAGCAGACCCTCGACCAGCTCCTCGATACCCTGTCACGGTTTGTCCACGAACGTCTGATTCCGGCGGAAGCCACTGTGGATACTGAAGACCTTATTCCGGACGACATCGTGACCGGCATGAGAGATCTCGGCCTCTTCGGCCTGACAATTCCCGAACGATACGAAGGGATGGGTCTGACGACTGCGGAAGAGGTCGAGGTGGCGTGGACCATCACCCACGCGGCACCGGCTTTCCGTTCCGTTTTCGGCACCAACGTGACCATCGGATCCCAGGGCCTCGTCATCGGCGGCACCGAACAGCAGAAGATGACCTGGCTGCCGCGCATGGCGCGAGGGGAGGTTGTCGCGTCGTTCGCACTCACCGAACCCGAAGCCGGATCCGATGCGGCATCACTGACGACCCGGGCCGAGCGACAGGGGAATGGCTACATACTCAATGGCGTCAAGCGGTTCATCACCAACGCGCCGGTGGCCGATGTTTTCACCGTGATGGCCCGCACCGGTCCGCAGAAGAAGGGGGCTGACGGTATCTCCGCCTTCATTGTCGATGCCTCCAGCGACGGCATCCGCCTCGGTCTTCCCTACGACAAGATCGGCCAGAAGGGAGCGCGCGTGTGCGACGTCATCTTCGAGGATTGCCACGTTCCCGCCGAGGCGCTGATCGGAGGCGTCGAAGGAAGGGGTTTCCGGATCGCCATGCAGGTTCTCGACCGTGGCCGCCTCCACCTGGCTGCAACATGCTGCGGGCTGGCCGACAGGATCATTGACGAGGCCCTTGATCACGCACTGGACCGCCGTCAGTTCGGCAGGCCCATCGGCGATTTCCAGCTGGTTCAGGCGATGCTGGCAGACAGCCGAACCGAGCACGATTCCGCCTGGGCCTTCGTGCGCGATGTGGCACGCCGGGCAACTGCCGGCGAGCCCATCACCAGGCTCGCCTCCCAGGCGAAATACCTTGCCAGCGAGATGGTGGGACGGGTGGCGGATCGGGCCGTGCAGATTCATGGCGGTGCCGGCTACGTCAACGAGACGGCAGTGGCCCGGCTCTACCGGGATGTGCGTCTCTACAGGCTCTA
>JAJEHK010000100.1 GCA_022823765.1 Alphaproteobacteria bacterium
GGAAGCGCATCACCTCGCCTTGAGGTGAAACACCTTGCCCTTGCATCATCCCGTCTTCACGGCACGCCGCTGAAGGACATCTCCTTCGAGGTTCTCGCCGGTGAGGTCCTGGGAATTGCCGGTATCGCCGGCAACGGACAACAGGAACTCATGGATGCCCTTTCGGGGGAAACACCGCTGGCCGACAATCACACCATCCTGGCGGACGGCAGACCGGTGGGCGCATCCGGGCCCAACCGGCGGCGTGCCGCCGGCATGGTCTTCGTTCCGGAAGAGCGCCTGGGACACGGTGCGGTGCCACAGATGACGTTGTGGGAAAACGCGCTGCTGTCGGGCGCCACGACGTCGAGGCTCGTGAACCGGGGAGTGATCAGAAGTGCCCGCGCCCGCGCCTTCGCGGCTCGAGTGATTAAGGATTTTGACGTCAGGACGCCCGGTGTGATGCAGCCGGCAGCCAGCCTTTCCGGCGGCAATCTCCAGAAGTTCATCATTGGCCGGGAAATCTCGCACCAACCGGGCATCATTGTTGCGCTGCAACCCACCTGGGGCGTCGATGCGGGTTCCGCCGCGGCGATTCGCCAGGCACTCATCGACCTTGCCAGCGATGGCGCGGCAGTGCTCGTCATCTCCCAGGATCTTGACGAACTCATGGAGATTTCGGACCGCCTGTGCGTGATAAGCCAGGGCCGGTTGTCACCGTCCATGAGCACCATCGAAGCCACGTCCAGCCGTATTGGCATGCTGATGGCGGGTTCGTGATGGCCTTGCGCTTCGAGGCGAGGGGCGCGGCATCACGCGCCATGGTGCTGGGATCGCCGGCAATCGCCGTGGTGCTGACACTGGCTGCCAGCCTCGCCATGTTCGCATCACTGGGAACGGACCCGGTGCGCGCGCTTCAGGCATTCTTCATCCAGCCACTGTCCTCGGAGCGGGGAGTGGCTGAACTGATGGTGAAGGCCACCCCCCTGATTCTCATTGCACTGGGACTTTCCATGGGATTCAGGGCCAATGTCTGGAATATCGGCGCCGAGGGACAGCTGACCCTCGGGGCATTGGCCGGGGGCGGACTGGCCCTTGCCCTCTACGGTCACGAGTCACCGTTGCTTCTTCCCTTGATGTTCGTGGCCGGCATCGCAGGCGGCATGGCCTGGGCGGCCATCCCGGCGTTCCTCAAGACTCGTTTCAACACCAATGAAATCCTCACGAGTCTGATGCTCGTCTACGTTGCCATCCTTCTCCTGAGCTATCTCATCCATGGTCCGTGGCGGGATCCCGATGGATTCAACTTTCCGGAATCGCGCCTTTTCCACGACTCCGCCAGGATGCCGGTGCTGCTTCAGGGGACCCGGCTCCACATCGGCTGGCCGATCGCTCTCGCCATCGCTGCAACCGCATGGATCCTGCTCGCCAGGCACATCGTCGGATTCCAGATCCGGGTCGTCGGTCTTGCCCCGGCTGCCGCGTCCTTCGCGGGCTTCAGCCGGACACGGATCATATGGACGACACTGCTGGCAGGTGGCGGTGCTGCCGGACTCGCCGGTGTGATGGAGGTGGCGGGGCCGATCGGCCAGATCGTTCCAGTCGTTTCACCGGGTTACGGATTCACCGCCATCATCGTTACTTTCCTCGGCCGCCTGCATCCCGTCGGTGTCGTCTTCGCCGGGCTTCTCATGGCGCTTACCTACCTCGGCGGAGAATATGCCCAGATCACGATGAATCTCCCCAACGCGGTGACCGGCGTCTTCCAGGGCATGCTGCTCTTCTTCCTGCTGGCGAGCGATGTCCTCATCCGTTACCGCATCCGCTTCGTCCCATGATCCGAAGAGTGCGCCAGAGCCCATGACCATCGACTTTCTCGTCGCCGCCCTTTTGACGATCATCACGGCATCGACACCTCTCGTCTTTGCCGCTGTGGGCGAGATCGTTGCCGAGAAGTCCGGTGTCCTCAATCTCGGGGTCGAGGGAATGATGATCGTGGGCGCCATCGGCGCCTTTGCCACCGGCATCATCACCGGAGATCCGATTCTTGCCGTGCTGGCCGGCGCGGCATCGGGAGCCCTGATGGCCTTCATCTTCGGATGCCTCACCCTGTGGCTGCTTTCCAACCAGGTGGCAACCGGCCTGGCGCTCACCATCTTCGGGATTGGCTTGAGCGCCCTTGTCGGGCACCAGTTCGTCGGAGTCACGTTTGCCGGACTGCCGAAGCTCGACATTCCCGGCATCACCGACCTGCCGTTCATCGGTCCGCTTCTCTTCGGCCACGACGCACTCGTCTACCTCTCCGTTATCTCGGTCATTGCCGTCGCCTGGTTCCTCAGACGCACCAGGGCAGGACTCGCATTGAGGGCAGTCGGTGAGAATCACGACGCAGCTCACTCCATCGGCTATCCGGTCATCCTGATACGCCTGATGGCCGTGCTCTTCGGCGGTGTCATGGCAGGCCTTGGCGGTGCCTGCCTTTCCCTTGCCTATACGCCGCTTTGGATCGAGAACATGACCGCGGGGCGTGGCTGGATCGCCCTGGCACTGGTCGTCTTCGCTTCGTGGCGGCCGTGGCGTGCCTTCTTCGGCGCCTATCTCTTCGGAGGCATCACCATCATCCAGCTTCACGCTCAGGGGCTGGGAGTTGCCATCCCCTCCCAGATTCTGTCCATGCTTCCCTACATCGCCACCATTGTTGTGCTGGTCCTCATATCGCGTGATGATGTCAGGATGCGTTTCAATGCTCCGGCGTGCCTGGGCAGGAGTTTCCATGCCACGGGGTAGGGTCGGCAGCGACCAGTTCGAGAGAGCAACGACTTGACAAAGGGAGGAAGGGAATGATGAACACAGTCCACCGGGCCATGGCCGCATGTTTGCTGGCTGCGGGCCTTCTTGCGGGTCCGGCCCAGGCTGAACCCCTCAAGGTGGGATTCGTCTATGTCGGTCCGATCGGGGACCACGGGTGGACCTACCAGCACGACCAGGGACGGCTTGCCGTCGAAGAAGCGTTCGGGGATCAGGTCGAGACCAGTTATGTCGAAAACGTTCCGGAAGGCGCCGACGCTGACAGGGTGATCGCCCAGTTGGCCGAAACCGGACACGGTCTCATCTTCACCACATCGTTCGGCTACATGAACCCGACGATTCGCGTTGCCGAAATGTATCCCGATGTGCACTTCGAACATGCCACCGGCTACAAGCAGGCCGACAACGTCGCCACCTACTCGGCGCGGTTCTACGAGGGCCGTCATGTTGCCGGACTGGTGGCTGGCAGCGTGACCGAGAGCAACGTGATCGGCTACATCGCCTCCTTCCCCATTCCGGAGGTGGTGCGCGGCATCAACGCGGCGTTCCTCGCCGCCCGCTCGGTCAACCCCGACGTGTCATTCAAGATCGTCTGGGTGTCGACCTGGTTCGATCCGGGCAAGGAGGGGGATGCCGCCAAGGCCCTGATCGATCAGGGTGCGGATGTCATCATGCAGCACACGGATTCGCCTGCCGCCCTGCAGGTGGCGCAGGATCGCGGCGTGTGGGCCGTCGGCCAGGCTTCGGACATGACCGCCTTCGGTCCCGACGCCCACCTTGTGTCGGTTGTCAACAACTGGGCCGCCTACTACGTCAGGCGGGTTCAGGCGGCTCTTGACGGCTCGTGGGGCACCTCGGACACCTGGGGCGGTTTCGGCGCCGACATGTTGTTGCTGTCGGCCTACAACAAGGCCATTCCGGCCGATGTCATCGAGATGGCCGACGCGGCCCGCGCGGCCATCGCGGAAGGGTCCCTCCACCCCTTCACCGGTCCCATCAACGACCAGGATGGCAATCTCCTCGTCGCTGACGGCGAGGTCGCGGACGACGGCATGCTTCTCGGCATGAGCGTCTACGTCGAAGGCATCGAAGCCACGTTGCCACAGTAGGTCCCTCACCCCCGGCAGTGCGGCGCTGCCGGGGGTCCGCTCCGGTTGGCAGGACTCCGCGATCAATCGGAACCGCAGGCGAAGCAGGCTTTGCCCGACGACACTGGCGAATGGCCACCGTTTGCGGAGAAGCCATTCTCGGTTCGCCGCGTTGACATGTATGGCGCGCCCCTGCTGGCGCACGACACGACCACGCTCAACTTGAGGTACGGACTTCACGGGGAATGCCGGCCATGAGGGCCACCAGCGCATCCTCGATGGCCCTCAGATTGGCGATATCCCTCTTCCTCGCTTCCTCCACCCGATCGAGTGGCGCAACATCGAGACCGGCTCTCCGGAATGACGCGATTCGCTCCACGAGGACGGCAACGGATTGTGTGGCGCCGGATATCATCGCTTCGAGAATGCGTCTGTCGGCCTCAATCGTGGCAAGAGCACGTTCCCAGGCGATCACTTCCACCAACCCGTCCGCATAGGCCTCCTGAAGATCTGCGATCCCGCGACGGTGCAACGCCAAGGCTCTCTCACCGGTGTTGATGTCACGGCCCAGGGCTTCGGCCGCCTCGTGCTGATAGGCAATTTCCTCTTCAAGAGTTTCTCGTGTGACGAGGTAGGACGTATGTTCCCGGACCAGCCAAGGGCCGCTTGCAAGGCCGGCAACACTGCCGGCAAGCGCTCCGGCAAGTGCGCCTTCCCTGTATCCGCTCTCGATGCCGATACGGCTTCCCCTGATCGACTGCCCGAGAGTGTCATCCGCCAGGTCGGTCACCGTATCGACCAGGCCTGTCGTGTCGCCAGCAATCCCTTCGGCTCCCTCTGCGGCGACTTCAAGATGGGGCCGGGCGAGGCGCCACACGTACTGTGCCGTCTCTGCCAGATCGCCGTCGCTGATGTAGGTCCCGATATCGGATGGCGTGGGTCCAGTGGTTGAATTACACCCGGCAAGCAGGAAGACGACACCCGTGATGATGCTGAATCGAGCCATCATGCGTGGATTGTCGGACAGGTACGGGATCAATCTCAATCACTGACGAAGCACCCATCCAGGGACATCCTCCCGCCCGCCTGTCTCCCATGCCAAGCGATGGGTCATTGCCGGACGCATGAGGAGCATCCTGCCGGTCGACCCTGGTCCTCGATCCGGCGGAATTCATGACAAGATCGCTGTCAGGCCGTACTGGTCCAGGTGCAGGGAAGACGCGCCCTGATCTAACGTCACAGTGGCGTGTCGTGGTTGTGGCGCGAGCGTTCGCTTGCCTGGGTCGTGGCGGGGGTGGCAGGATGCGGATTCAGGCTGAAATGGAACTGGCGATGTACAGGATTGATCCCGGACGCACCGATCTGGCCGAGGAGTTCCGGCGCAATCCCTTCGGGCCACACAGTGCCGAACTCCAGAAGGTGCTCAATGTCATGCGCTGGGAGCCCATCGAAGGCAAGTACGTCCTGGTCAATACGGTCCCTCACAAGGAATGGTGTCTCGCCCAGCTTCCGGGAAAACGCGGCGTACCCGTGACGCTCCACGAGGACGTGGTGTTCACGGACCTCGGCGAGGCCGAATGGTACATCTTCAAGCTGCGCTGGAAGAAACGCACCGGGGTTGATCTGGACCAGGCATCTTCATGACATTCGATTACCGGCGGCGCCTCCTGGGCTACGCGGATCGCGTCCGGGTAAGGCCGGGAGACGCCATTGACTTCAAGATCAGCCTCGAGGACCACGAGACATTCGAATTCCGGACCGTGCGCATCGTTTGCGGTGTCGAGACTCCCGAGGGCGCTCCCTATCGCGAAGTTGCGGTCGACACACCGGCCAACGGCCGTCACGACGGTTCATATCAGCGCATCGATGCCGGTTCCTACGCGGTCATCCCCGCCGCACCGGTTCTTGACCGGCTTTCGGCCTTCACGTTCCAGGCCTTCATCATGCCGACACTTCCCGGTGACGGACGCCAGGTCATCATCAGTCGTGGCTCGGGTTCCGCGCGGCCCGGTTTTGCTGTCATTCTTGATCAGGCGGGCGCCCTCGCCCTGATGGTGGGCGATGGCCAGGAAATTTGCACCGTTTCGACAGGAAAGCCCCTTCAACCGTGGAGGTGGGTCTTCGTGGCGGCAAGCTACGATGCAGCGAACGGTTCGGTCACGCTTCGCCAGGAACCGCTTGTCCATACCGGTGAAACCAGCAGTCCCTTCTGTGTCACGGGACATGCGCCTCCCGGCGTGGTCTTCGCAGCCGATCACGAT
>JAJEHK010000303.1 GCA_022823765.1 Alphaproteobacteria bacterium
GACGACACGTCGCGCGGAGCAACGACGACATAACGCGACATGTTGTGCATGGACGCGTCTCCGCCCATGCCTTACTCCGAATCGTAGCCGTAGAGATGATCGTCATCGTCTTCCGTGCCCTGGCCTCCCAGATTGCCGGCCAGGAACAGGATGCGGGTCTGCGCCTGGTCCGGATCGATCCTGTTGAAAGGATGCCAGTTTCCCATGACGGTCGTGCCATGGCGCTTCTGTGCCGCGTCAAGATAACGGCCGAGCGGTTCGACTCCCCCGGCCCTCACAACCAGGTTCGGTTCTTCGCGCAGGCGCTCGAACGTCTCGTAACCCCGTTTCGACTGCTGCATCATCTCGAAGTCCGATATGACACCGTACCGCATGGGCAGGTCGGGGATGCCCGCCTTGAACTCCCGGAACGGATAGACCGGAATCTCGGTGCCGTCGGGAAGCCTGCCTTCGAGAATGTCGCGCACTTCGCGGCTGGAGATCTTGGCGGCGTACTGACCGGTGAACCCTTCCGGATTGGTGCGGGCGGTGCTGGACCGGTACACCCTCTCGAATCGTTCGGGCGACGCGAAGATGCCGCCTCCGTGCACGCCTACGACCACCTGATTGCCCGCAGGCGTGGTCATCACGCTTTCCTCGGAATTCGAGGTGAACCAGGTGTTCCAGATGATGTTGTCATAGGACGCGTGAGCACGTGCATGCAGCAATTGCGGCATGGAGGCGACAAACCCGTCATTGCCCGCATGTTCAAGGGCCCGCCTGAGGGCGTCGGGAACATGGGTTTCGAAGATGATGCCGGCTTCCATCCTAATGTCGGTCATGACGGCGTCACTCCTCGACGGACATTGTTGACGAACAATCGACACAACGATGCGCCCCTTGCCGGAAACCACCGGCAAGGGGAGCATGTCAGGTGATGGCTACATTCCAGCCTGGGCTTCGTGCCACATCTCGATGAGGCGCGCATCCTTCTCCGGGGGAACCTCATCGAAGAAGACTCCCTTGGAGAGAAGGGCGACGGGATCATCGAGCCCCTTGTCGCGCAGGACGTCCGGGTCGATCAGATCGAATGTGTTGATGTTGGCGTGACCGTAGCCGTAGGTCTCGAACAGGGAAAGCCCTCCGACCGGGTCGAGCATGGCATTGATGTACTCGTAGGCCTGGTCTTCCGAACCCTCGCCATTGCTGCTCAGGCACAGCCCGCACATCCAGGGCATCACCGGGTCGACGATGACGACCGGAATTCCCTCTTCCTTCATGCGCCGAGACGCGCTGCCGTAGATGTAGGAGATACCGACATCGCCGGCGACCCAAGCCTGTTCGAGCTGTGTGATGTCGGTCCACACGAAACGGGCATTGTCCAGCATCTTCCTGAAGATCTCCGGGGCCATCGCCATCTCTTCCTCGGTCGGATCGAGGGGATTGGCCCAGCGACCGATGACGCCGGCCACCAGAATGTTGACCCCCATCTGAGACGTCAGGGAGGTCTTGCCTTCGAATCGCGGGTCGACGAAGAGATCGAAGGTCGGGTTGTCGACCTGGATCACCTCGGGATTGTAGGCGACGGTTGAGAAGCCCCAGTCCCACGGGCAGAAGAAATACTCGCCTTCGATGCGAACGCCCTTGACCTCCAGAAGATCCGGGATGATCTCGGGCCACCTCGGGATGCGATCTGTCTCGAGGGCCTTGATGAGACCCGCATCGCGGAACTTCTTCACCGAGGCGGTGCAGGGATGCACCAGGTCCACCCTGAAACCGGCACGCATCTTCTGGAAGGCATCCTCGGTTTCGGAGAAGAACGTCACCTCAGGCTGTCCGCCGTACTTGGCGTTGTATTCGGGGTGGAACGATTCGTACTCGTAGCCGTTCCACTCCAGGAGGCTAAGATCAACCTCGGCCCGCGCCTTGCCGGGAATCAGCGGCACGGTCACGAGTCCCACTGATGCCAGCACCCCTGCCGCCTCGCGGCGTGTCAGCGCGCCTTCACGCAGAGCCCTGGTGAATTCTTGCGGTTTCATGGAATTCTCCCTCAAAGTCTGTCTGTTTGCGAACGAAGCCCGGAACTGGCCGGGCGCCCGATTCTCCTTCAAACGGGCCAGTTTGCCTGATGGCAATGCACCAGTATAGGCGCATGTCCCGATGGATGTCAGGCCGCTCGCGAGCGCCGAATCCGGCTGACGCCCGGAAGGGAGGCGACGCAACCGCCCGTGCGGGGCTCGTCGCGGACATTCCAAATCGATGCGACTGGCGATACCATGCCCCAAGCGGAAGGAGTGATGGTCATGAACGTCATCGCGTTTCCGGAAACCGACAGTGCGTGGCAATCGGTCTCGGATGAGGTGCTGGAGCAGCTCGGGCGGACGACGTCGCTGGCGAGGGGACTTCCCAACGCCGCTTTCACCAGTGACGCGTTTCACGAACTCGAGAAGGCCCGTCTGTTTTCGAGAACCTGGTCCTTTGCGGCGCCGGCGAGCAGCATCGACGATCCCGGCGACATCCTGTCGGTGGAGATCGCCGGCCATCCGCTGATCCTGGTGCGCGGACACGACCACGAGGTGCGCGCCTTCCACAATGTCTGCCCGCATCGTGGCGCCAGGCTGGTGACGGAGTCCCGGTGCTCGAGGACCGTTCTCACGTGTCCCTACCACGCCTGGTCCTATGGTCTGGACGGCGTCCTCAAGGGGCGCCCCCACTTCCATGGCCACGGCCTCCACCAGACGGCCTGCGACATGGCGGGTGAGGATGTCCGTCTCTTCGCCATCCCGTGCCGGCAGTGGCATGACTGGGTGTTCGTCAACATCGACGGCAAGGCCCCCGAATTCGAGAGCTTCATGGCCCCGGTGGAAGAACACTTCACCGGCTATGACATCACGCAGTTCCGCCGTTCGGAGCAGACCATGGCTGTGGAGTTCGCCTGCAACTGGAAGCTCGCAGTGGAGAACTACTGCGATTTCTACCACGTGTTCTCCGTCCACCCGGCCCTCGACCGCATGATGAGCCCGCAAACCCGCCAGTCCATGCGCGAGAGTGGTTGCCACCTGCTGAACGGCTATGCCTTCACCGCCAGCGGCAGGGGTATCGCGGTCGACGATTCGGGCCCCGGCCTGCCGTCACAGGAAGGAATTGACGAGGACCTGGAGTTGAGCAGCCGCTATGCCGTGCTGTTTCCGAACTTCGCAGTCAATGTCTATCCGGGCAGCCTACAGGCCGTTCTCTTCGAACCGCTGGCGGCCGATCGAACCATCATGCGCATATGGTTCTACTACGTCGGTGATGCTGCCTTTGCGGCCGAACACGCCGAAGCGAGAGACGCGCTCTACCGGGAATGGTTGGAACTCAACAACGAGGACAAGGACATCTGCCTGCGCCTCCAGGAGGGGCGCGCGTGCACGGCCTATGACGGCGGTCGCCTGGCGCCCCACTGGGATCGCGGGACGGTCCACTTCCACCGCCAGGTCGCACACGCCATCCGCCGAGAAGGCGCCTTCGCGGAGCCGTGAGGACGCCGGGGCGAACCGGCGTTCGTCACACCGTCATTCGGCGCGCTTGACGTCGTTGTGCATGGAGACGTACCGATCGAGAACGTCGGCCGTTGCCGGTCTCCGCCACGGATCACTGCAGCATGGGCCCATCTTCAGGCATGGCGCCGGATGCACCTGTCATCGAGGGCTGACCTGGGCATGGGGATAGTCCATGGCTACCCGTTCCGGGGTGGTTAGCCCTTCGGCAAGATCATGCCCGATCGCTTCGAGGGGACGGTCGCCGGGTGCGCCGTAGCCGCCGCCTCCGCCGGTGCGAATGGCGAGAACATCCCCCTTGCGCAAGGTCATCCCGGCCTTGGAGCTGACCGGTATGACCTCTCCGTCGCGCAGCACGTGGCACGAGCCGGGAACACCGTCCCCGCCACCGAAGAGCCCGGCGGGAGCGATGCGGAACCGGTCGGCATAGATGGCAAAGATCACGTCGTCGCGGGTGATCTCGTAGGCGCGGGTGAATCCCAGCCCGCCCCGGCAGCGGCCGGCGCCCGCCGAGTCGGAAAGCAGCGTATAGTCGATGACCCGGAAGTAGTCGTACTCCATGTCCAAGGCCTCGACGGGCGTGTTGGAACAGTTCGACAGGGGGCTGTCGATGGCGTCGCAGCCGTCCGCCTCCAAAGACGCTCCGTAACCGCCGCCGAAGATCTCCACGTACACCCTGTAACCGCTGTTCGTGAGGTGGGAGAGAGCGAAGACGGCGGTGGTGTCGAATCCGCAGGCGATCACGCGGTCGGGGGCGGCCGTGGCCAGGGCCTTCATCACCGCGTTGAAGACGCGATAGGCCGGTTCCATGCGCGCTCTCACGGGTGCGGGAGGCTTCGGATTGAGCAGGGATCCGTAGGGAGCGGTGATGTTGAAGGGCCGCTTCACTCCTTCGTTGAAAGGAACGTCGGCGCTTGTCAGCACCGACTTGACGCAGGCAAGTGCGGCCGAGACCGTGGAGGAGAAGGGGCAGTTGAGATTGCGCGCCACCTGGGGCGCCGTGCCTTCGAAGGAGATGTCGAGGCGATCGCCCTCGATGATCACTTGGGCCCTGACAGGCAACGGCCGGTCGTCGATGCCGTCGTCATCCACCGCATCCTCGCCCTCGTAGGTGCCGTCGGGGATGGCGGCGATCGATGCCCTGACCCGGCGCTCCGAGTAGTCAAGCAGTTCTGCCATGGCCTGGGTGACCGCCTCCGGGCCGAACTTCGTGGCCAACTCCTTCAGGCGCAGGCCACCAATGGCATTGGCTGCAAACTGTGCATTGAAATCGCCGATGGTGAGCTGGGGCACGCGAATGTTCGCCGCCACAAGGCGCTCGAAGCGGCCACCGTTCCAGTCGCGTTCCATGTTGTAGCACGAGGGAGGGATCTGCAGGCCCTCCTGATAGATGTCGGAGGCATCGGCGTTCAGTCCCGGGGCGCCACCGCCAAGATCGAGATGATGCGCCACCGAGGCACCGAAACCGATGATCCGGCCTTCGAAGAAGATGGGCGAAAAGATGAAGACATCGGGAAGGTGCTGACCGCCGTTGAAGGGATCATTGGTGATGTAGAAGTCGCCCGGCTCGAGGGAATCGACCGGGTGTGTCTCGGCGCAGGGAACGAAGGTCATTTTCATCGGACCGAGTTGCATCGGGATGAGTTCGGCCTGGGCGACGACGTTTCCGTCGCGGTCGAGCAGCGCGGCCGAGGCGTCCTGCGCTTCCCTGACGATCGTCGAATAGGCGCTGCGGATGAGCTTGGCGCCCATTTCCCTTGCCGCCGCGATGATGCCCTGGCTGATGACCGCATAGTCCACAGGATCGAGTGACATGACTTTCATCTCCCTTCCACAGCCGCACCAGGCGAGGCGTGATGACGCCATGCACGGTGGACACTGACATACCCTTCTGCGACATCGTCGTCGACCAGGACCTGATCCCGTTCACCCGGAGCGCCGTAGCCGGCGCCGCCACCGGTGCGTATGGTCACGACGTCGCCGACCTCGAGCGGCATCATTCCCTTGCTCGCCACGTCGATGATCCTGCCGTTGCGTTCGACACTGCATGATGCCCGCATTCCATCGTGGCCACCGAAGAGGCCGGCTGGCGCCAGGCGGAACCTGTCGGCGTAGAGTGTCAGCGTGCAGCCCGGTTCGAGAACCTCGTACACCCGGTCGTACCCAAGCCCGCCCCGGTGACGCCCCGCCCCGCCGCTGTCGGCGCGCAGGGTCCAGGCGTGCAGGCGGAAGAAGGAGTAGTCGAGATCCAGGGCCTCGACCGGCGTGTTGGTGCAGTTGGCCAGCGGGCTGGCGAGTGCGCTCTCACCGTCCCTGTTCACCGAGGCGCCATAGCCGCCGCCGAGAACCTCCGTGACAACCTGGTAATGCTGGCCGTCGAAGCGCGTCATGGTGAGCGCCGTGGTGGTGTCATAGCCGCAGGCGGTGACCCGGTCCGGAACGGCGCCGGCGAGAGCCTTCATGACGGCATTGAACACCCTGTAGCAGGCTTCCATGCGGGCATGCACCGGTGCTGGCGGTTGCGGGTTGAGCAGGCTGGGGTAGGGCACGCGGAGAGTCACGGGCTGTGTCATGCCATGGTTGAAGGGAATATCGGGGCTGGTGAGTGTCGCCTTGATCGCTGCATAGGTGGCCGATGCGGTCGAGGAAAGGGGGCTGTTGAGATTGCGGGCCACTTCACCTGCTGTTCCGGCAAAGTCCGCCTCGATTCGGTCTCCGTCGATGGTGATGGCCACACGCACGGGTAGTGGCTGGTCGTGGACGCCGTCGTCATCGACCGCGTCCTCTCCGTGCCATGTGCCGTCAGGGACGGCCGCGATCTCCATTCTCATGCGCCGTTCTGAATAGGCGATGAGTTCTGTCATCGCCTCGCCGATCCGGTCTACTCCGTACCTGGTGGCCAGATTCACGAGGCGTTCCGCTCCAAGAGCGTTGGCGGCGAACTGCGCATTGAAATCCCCGATGGTGAGCCGGGGTACGCGGATGTTGGCAGCGACAAGGCGCTGCAGCGGTCCACCATGCCAGTGGCGCTGAAGATTCCAGCATGTGGGCGGCAGGCGCAGGCCTTCCTGGTAGATATCGGTGGCGTTCGCCACGATACCCGCCGCCGCACCACCCATTTCGAGGTGATGTGCCACCGACGCGGCAAATCCGATGAGGCGCCCGGAGAGGAAGACGGGTGAGAAGATGTAGACGTCGGGCAGATGCTGACCGCCTTCGTAAGGATCGTTCGACAGGTAGAAATCGCCGTCGCGGAGATCTTCGGGGGGATGGTGCCTGGCGCAGGCCTTGAATGTTTCCGCCATCGAGCCGAGGTGCATGGGGATCATTTCCGCCTGGGCGACGATTCGTCCCGCGGGGTCGAGCAGCGCGGCGGAGGCATCGGCCGCCTCGCGGACGACCGCGGAAAAGGCCGAGCGCACGAGCTTCGAGCCCATTTCGCGCGCTGCCGCGATGATGCCCTGGCTGATGACCGCCTGATCGATGACATCGAGCGCCAAGAAGAACGACTCCGCTTTGCCGCTCACCCTACCATGATCGCGCCGGGACGCCTCAGGCGGTGCAACCGGCGTGTTTCTCGGGAATGCCGCCGCCTGCTATCGTGGACTGTGACAGGACGGAGACGGCGTGCATCCTCACGCCGCCGGCCGCCTCGCGTGAGTGGGCGCCATCGGCGTGCCGGGGAGGATTCCATGGGTGAACGCGGTCATGTGACGGTCATCGGGGCCGGTGTTGTGGGCGTGGCGACGGCTCTTTGCCTTGTCCGCGACGGTTTTGACGTGACCGTGATCGATCGCGACGGACCAGGCGAGAACTGTTCCTTCGGCAACGCCGGCATGATCTGTGATACCAGTTCGGCAATGCCCCTGCCGTCATCCAAGGTCGTCCGGGACCTGCCGCGGATGCTGATGGATCGCAAGAGCAGCCTTCACATCCGGTGGAGTTACCTGCCGGCGCTGATGCCCTGGCTCCTCGTGTTCTTGAAGAGCGCCGGGGCCAGGCAGCGGCTTCACAATGCCCGAGTCTTTCATGCCCTGCTCGACGGCGCGGTTGAATCCTGGGAACGGCTTGTCGATGGAACGCAGGGTGCTGCGCTGATCCGCAAGCGCGGGCTCGCCATCGTCTACGAAACGGAAGGCGGCTTTGTCTCGGCTGCTGCTGATCGCGCCATCCTGCGCGAGCTCGGTGCCGAACTTGCTGAACTCAATGGTGCCGAAGTGCGCCAGAGCGAGCCGCAGCTCTCCGATGCCGTGGCGGCCGCAACCTTCCTTCCCGGGGTCAATCACACGGTCAATCCCTACCGGCTCACGCGGGCGGTTGCCGACAGCGTGGTAGCCGCAGGAGGAGTGGTCGAGACAGCGACGGTGACGGGAATCGAGGTGAGCGACGGCCGGGTCCGGACACTGCGAACTACCGCAGGGGAGAGGAAGGTGGACCGCCTGGTGGTGTCTGCAGGGGCGTGGTCGGGGCGTCTTGCAAAGATGCTCGGCATCCGTGTCCTGCTCGATACCGAACGGGGATACCATACGGTTTTTCACGGCACCGACAGCGGGCTTCGACTGCCGCTCATTCATGGAGAACAGGGTTTCGGCATGAACCAGATGGACGAGGGACTTCGGATTGCCGGCAGTGTCGAGATGGCCGGTATCGATGCCCCCGCCGACTACGCGCGTGCCGACATCCTGGTCGAAAGGGGACGCGGTCTGCTGCGCGACTTCGAGCCTGAGCCTTCCGCAAGGATCACGCGATGGATGGGTCGCCGGCCGACCCTTCCCGATTACCTCCCCGCGCTTGGCGAGGTCGACGGCCTGGCGAACACGTGGTTCAACTTCGGGCACCAGCACCTCGGCCTGACCCTGGCGGCGCGCAGTGGTGAGGTGACGGCGAATCTCGTGGCCGGCCGAGATCCCGGCCTTGACCTTGGCGCATTCAGGCCGGATCGTTTCCACAGGTAATGGGTGGAGATCGGGTGCCATGAGCCGTGCATTTGTCCGGGAGCCGGACGCCGACAGTGTCGTCGACGTCCTGCCCGAACTTCCCCAAGAGCCGGTTCCCAACTACGTCACGCCGGAAGGCATGGCCATGCTCGAGGGCTGGCTTGTCCGGCTGCGCCGCGAACGCGATGCGCTGGAGGCCGACCAGGCCAGCATGATCGGGCGCAACCAGCTGGCCCATGTCAGGCGCGATCTTCGCTATGTGGAAGGACGGATCGACCATGCCGTGGTGGTGGATCCGGCCGGACAGCCCGCTGACAAGGTCGCGTTCGGTGCCCGTGTCGACGTCCTGGACGAGGACGGGGAGCACCGCGCCTGGCGTATCGTCGGT
>JAJEHK010000298.1 GCA_022823765.1 Alphaproteobacteria bacterium
GATGACGATCATCTCTATGGCTACGACGCGGAGTACGGCATGGGCGGAGATGCGTCCATGCACAACATGGCGCGCTATGTCGCTGTTGCGCCGCACGACGCGTCGTCAAGCCTTCGTCACCTGCCCTTCCAGCCAGGTTGAGAGCACCCTTCATGACGGCAACTGAGCAGAACCATGCTCCGGGCTGGTATGCCATCTTGCCGCCGCCGGCACCCGCGCGACGCCTGACGGGTGATGAGGTTGCGGACTGGGTTGTCGTCGGCGGCGGAGTCACGGGACTTGCGGCGGCCCGCCGGCTTGGCGAACTGCTTCCGGACAAGCGTATTGTCCTGATCGAGGAGTTTCGCATCGGCTACGGCTCATCCGGCCGCAACGCCGGCTTCATCATCGATACGCCGCACCTTACGGAACAGTTCGACCATGCCACCAACCTGCGGATATCCTGCCTGGTTCTGGCAGGACTGGCCGAACTGGAACTCCAGGTAAGGGAGAACCAAATCGACTGCGAATGGACACCTCACGGTCACCTGACAGCAGTGGTCGATGCATCGCGGGTCGGCGGTCTCCATGCAACCGTGGCCATGCTGGAGAGTCTTGGCGAGACATACGAATGGCTGGAAGGTGACGCACTTGCCGACGTGATCGGCACACGTCACTACCATGCGGCCGTTCTCACGCCCCGCACCGTGACGATCAATCCGGCGGCCATGTGCCGGGGGCTCGGCCAGTCCCTGCCAGAGAACGTCGATGTCTTCGAGGAAACGTGCGTGCGGCGCATCACCTCGGGCAGGTCCCGGTCAGTGGTCTGTGATGATGGTCGCATCGACACACCCAACGTGCTCCTGACGACAAACGCCTTCATTACCCGGCTCGGTCTGCTGAAGGGTGAGGTGTTTCCCATGATCGCCTGTGCCAGCCTGTCTCGTCCTCTCAACGACGAGGAGGATGCGGCCATGACCGGGCATCGCGACTGGGGGATCACCGGGACCGCAACCATGCGCCGCACCCGGTCCAACCGCATCCTTGCGCGTTTCGGCACTTACTATGCCGGAGATTTCCGTCTTGGGGCGAGGCGTCACCAGTCTCTCCTGGCAACGCACAGGAAGGGGGTCACCGATCGTTTTCCCGTGCTCGCAAATCTCGACTTCGAGCACACCTGGGCCGGGGTCTTCTGCATGACCCGGGACTGGGCGACCCATTTCGGCCGCCTGGAACCAGGCCTCTTCGTTTCCCTGGGCTACTGCGGCGTGGGTCTGGCGAGGGGCACGATTTCCGGCAAGCTCGTTGCCGAGCATGCCCTTGGCGGCGAATCGTCCCTTATCGATGACGCGGCGGCGCTCAGCGGTCCCGCCAGGCTGCCCGCCCAACCGTTTCTGGCACTGGGCGTTGAGGCCCGTCTTGCCAGTTACCGGTGGCAAAGCCGGCGCGAGTGGTAGGGCGATACTCCGGTGGCCATGACGTCACGTGATTTGACCGCGGGTTGGGTCGCCTGGACAAGGGCCAGTTTCCTGCGATTCGAATGGTTGCGCGGCTACACGCTGCTGTCCCCTGCCATTCTCACCATGTTCTGCCTGCTGGCATTGCCGATCTTCACGCTCGTGACCTACAGTTTCTGGTCACAGACCTACGTCTACATCGACCAGTCCTTCACGCTGAAGAACTACGAAACGTTCTTCGACAAGTGGATCTACGGAAAGCTGCTCCTGCGATCGATCAGGATGTCCGCCACCGTGACGGTCATCACCATCCTGCTCGCCTACCCGGTGGCCTACTTCCTCGCCTTCAGGGTGACGCGGAACAAGATGACCTGGCTCATCCTGATCAACATTCCGTTCGTCACGAGCTACCTGCTGCGCGTTCTCGCCTGGAAGATCATGCTGGGCAACAATGGCGTGATCAACGGCACCCTGGAGGGACTTGGCTTCATCGAGGAGCCCCTGGAGTACCTTCTCTACAGCCGCTTTGCCGTGGTGCTCACCCTCGCCCATGCATGGGCGGCCTTCGCCATCCTGCCCATTTACGTGTCGCTTCAGAAGATCGATCGGTCGCTTCTGGAGGCGGCTGCCGACCTGGGTGACGGACCCGTGAAGCGCTTCCTGCGCATCACCCTGCCGCTTTCCATGCCTGGAGTGATTGCCGCGGCTGTCATTGAGTTCATCCCCACGGTCGGAGACTACATCACGCCCGTCATGGTGGGCGGGCCCAAGGGTGTCATGATCGGCCAGATTGTCGCCGCCCAGTTCGGTGCCGCCAACAACTGGCCGCTGGGAGCGGCGCTGACGATCATCATCATGATCTCGATCACGGCCATCGTCTGCACCTTCATCTGGTTCGCCCGTCTGGGTACGGTCAAGGCACGGGACATGGAAATCACGACGACGGCACCCCGGCCTGTCGATCGCACCAGGCGCGGGATCGACTGGCTGCTCCTCTACGTCATCCTTTACCTGGCGTTTCTCTACATCCCCTCCGTGATGCTGCCGGTCTTTTCCTTCAATGACAGCATCCAGATGGTGCTGCCGCTCAAGGACTTCACGTTCAAGTGGTATGCCGCGCTAGCCGATCATGCCGGCCTGCAGAGCGCTCTCTTCAACAGCCTGAAAGTCGCCCTGCCGGTCGCCGCCACGACGACCATCCTGGCGATCTTTGCCGGCAAGGCGCTGACCCGGTACCGGATGCCCGGCAGGGGGTTGGCGATCGGCTTCATCCTTATTCCGATGGTGATGCCCGGCATCATCCTGGCGGTCGGTCTCCTGGTTCTTGCCCTTGCCGTGGGGATGCCTCTTTCGTTGTGGGCGGTTGGGGTCGCCCATGTCGTGACCACGCTCCCCTTTGCCACCCTTGTCGTGATGGCACGTCTCGAGGGCTTCTCCAGGAACATCGAGGAAGCGTCACGAGATCTCGGTGTCGGCGGTTTCATGACCTTCTGGCGTGTCACGTTCCCGCTCATCCTGCCGGCCGTCGTTGCCTCGTTCCTGCTCACCTTCACCGCGTCTTTCGACGAGTTTCTCTTTGCCTTTTTCCTGGGAGGCAACCAGGTCACCCTGCCCGTCTTCATATGGACGCAGGTCCGTTTCCCGCAGACGCTGCCAAGTGTTCTGGCCCTGGGCGCCCTCATCTTCATGGTGTCCATCATTCTCATCGTCACCGCCGAGTTCTTCAGGCGGTCGGGAGACAAACACGTCGTGACACCGGCGGACGGTTTCCGATGATGACGGGAACTGGCCACCATGACGGGCACTCCGGGAGCTTTGCCTGATGGACGATACCTCCTTCATTTCCATACAGAATGTCTCCAAGAGATTCGGCAGCGTCCTGGCCGTGGACCAGGTCAGCATCGACATTCGCCGGGGCGAGTTCTTTTCCCTGCTCGGTCCGTCAGGGTGCGGGAAGAGCACGTTGCTGCGCATCCTCGCCGGCTTCGAGTTCCCGACATCCGGGGAAGTCCACATCGACGGGCAGGCCATGGCGGCGGTTGCACCCAACCACCGGCCCGTCAACATCGTGTTCCAGAACTACGCCATCTTCCCTCACCTGACGGTGAAGAAGAACATTGCCTATGGCCTTCTCGAGGAGCGACTGTCCCGGGCCCGCGTCAATGAACGCGTCGAGGAGATGCTCGACCTCATCAAGCTTCCCGGATACCAGAACCGCGCTTCGCACGAACTGTCGGGCGGCGAAAGACAGCGTGTCGCCCTGGCCCGGGCGCTGATCCGGCGACCCAAGGTTCTCCTCCTCGATGAACCGCTCGGTGCGCTCGACAAGAAACTGCGGGAAAGCATGCAACTGGAACTGAGGGACCTGCAGCGTTCGGTCGGCATCACCTTCGTGTTCGTGACCCATGATCAGGAGGAAGCGCTCACCATGTCGGATCGCGTCGCCGTCATGTCGAAGGGGCGTCACCTGCAGATCGACTCCCCTGCCAGTCTCTACGAGACGCCGCGTGACCGTGAGGTCGCGGAATTCATCGGCACCATGAACTTCCTCGATGCCCGGGTACTCGAGGCCAGGGGCGACACGCTGGAAGTCGATGCCGGGGCTGCCGGCATCATCGAAGCCCACAGGCGGGATCCTCACCCCGGACCCGGCGCGCGGTGCACGGTGGCCGTGCGTCCGGAGAAGATCTCGCTTCACACGACCAGACCTGACAGCGGCAATACCGTCAGGGTCGTCATCGACTCCACGGCCTACCTCGGCGACCGCAGCCATCACTTCGTG
>JAJEHK010000141.1 GCA_022823765.1 Alphaproteobacteria bacterium
GGCGCCACCGGAGCCGCCCTTGTCGCAGACCCCCGCATCGACGGCGTGGCCTTCACCGGGTCGACCGCAACCGCGCAGCGCATCAACCTCGCCCTGGCCGGTCGGAGCGGCGCCATCGTGCCGCTGATCGCCGAGACCGGCGGACAGAATGCCATGATCGTCGATTCGACGGCACTGCCCGAGCAGGTGACCCTCGATGTGATCCGTTCAGGCATCACCAGCGCCGGACAGCGCTGTTCGGCCTTGCGCGTGCTCTGCCTGCAGGAAGAAATCGCCGATCGGGTGATCACGATGCTGTCGGGCGCCATGGCGGAACTGAAGGTCGGCGATCCCGCTCTCATCAGCACCGACGTCGGCCCGGTGATCGACGATGAGGCACTTGCCGGGCTCGAGTCCCACCTTGCCGGACTTGAATCCACGGGCCGTATTCTCTCTCGCTCTCCCCTTGACCCGGACCTCGTCCGTCACGGCACGTTCCTTGCTCCCGCTCTCGTGGAGATTCCCGGTATCAATCGCCTCGAGCGCGAGGTGTTCGGTCCGGTGATCCACGTGGTGCGCTTTTCCCGGGACAGGCTTCATGAGGTGCTCGATGCCATCGTCGCCACCGGCTTCGGCCTGACGCTGGGCATCCACACCCGCATCGAGTCGCGCGCAAGGTGGATTGCCGCGCGCATGCCGGTCGGCAACATCTATGTGAATCGCAACATGATCGGCGCCGTGGTGGGAAGCCAGCCCTTTGGTGGCGAAGGTCTTTCGGGCACCGGTCCGAAGGCAGGCGGGCCCCGCTACCTTCACCGGTTCGCAACCGAGCGGGTCGTGTCCACCGACACCACCGCCGGGGGAGGCAACGCCACGCTCATGTCGCTCGACGATGCCTGACCGGACCCGGTCGGTCCGAATGTCGCCATGAACGCATGATTGATCCGGTCGCGTGACGGGATAGTGTGCTCGTGTCTGGAGAGGGTCAGGACCATGAAGATTGATCATGAAGGCAGGCGGGTGCTCGTCACCGGCGGGACCAGGGGAATAGGCCGCGCCATCGTCGAGGCCTTTGTCGATGCGGGTGCCCGGGTGGCTGTCAACGGCAGCTCCGAGGAAACCACTCGCAGTGCCGTCAGCGGTCTTGGCGCGGGGGACCGCATTGTCGCCGCACCGGGATCGGTGGCCACTGTGTCGGGTTGCAGGGCGGTCGTGGAGGCCGCTGTAGAGGGCCTCGGTGGCCTTGATGTGCTCGTCAACAATGCCGGCAGGGGCGGCGGCGCCGCGATCGAGGATTTCACGGAAGAGCTGTGGGACCGCGTCATCGACACCAATCTCAAGGGCACGTTCTTCACCACCCAGGCAGCCGTCCCGCACCTGCGTCGCACCGGGGGCAACATTGTCAACATTGCCTCGGTCAACGGCATGACCGGTGTCGTCAGGAGCACGGCCTATGGCCCCTCGAAGGCTGGTGTCATCAACATGACGAAGTGTCTGGCCAAGGAACTGGCCCCGGACATCCGGGTGAATGCAGTCTGCCCCGGAGGGGTCGATACCGACATGCTTCAGAACCTCGCCGTGCGAATCGCGGGCAATGTCGAGGACGGTTATCGGGTCATCGCCAGGGACTGTCCGCAACGGCGCATTGCCGAAACCGCCGAACTTGCTGGACCGGTGCTGTTCCTTGCCAGCGATGCGGCGACCTTTGCAACCGGCTCAATCGTGGCCATCGACGGCGGCGAGACCGCATGAGGCGATCTTGACCTGCCGCCACTGTGATCGAACGGCGTTGAGTGGCCCGCCGGTTTCCTCCATCTGAGAATCATCCCGCCCGCTCTGTGATGTGCAGGATGTGAACGGCTTCGGCGAAGCGCGATCACGCCTTCGCTCGCATTCCTGTTCTCAGCGACCCATGATCGACGGCAGCGGCAGTTTCGAGCGACGACCGCCGTCGATGGTGATGACCTGTCCGGTGACAAAGCGCGCTTCGTCGCCGGACAGCCAGGCGACGATTTCGCCGACATCGGCCGGATCGCCAATATGGCCAACCGGGTGCAGTCTGGCCAACTCGGCCGTCACGAGATCACGGTCGGGATGCGCTTCGACATAGGCCTTGTTGAGATCCGTATCGATCCAACCAGGCGCCACCGCGTTGCAACGGATACCCAGCGGGCCAAGATCGACGGCCAGCGCGACAGTCAGGCCATGGATTCCGGCCTTAGAGGCGGCATAGGCGGAATGGTTGGGGTTGCACGCCATCCCCTCCACCGAGCCGACATTGACGATCGCTCCGCCGCCGCGTTCTGCCATCACCGGCACCAGGTGCTTCGCCATCAGGAAGGGGCCGCGCAGGTTGACCGACATCATGCGGTCCCAGTCGTCTGCGGTCTGTTCGGCCAGGGACTTCTCGAACATGATGCCTGCGTTGTTGACCAGGATGTCGACACCGCATTCGGACGAGACGGCCGAGACGAAACGGGCAATCGAATCCTCGTCGGTGACGTCCAGCGGCTGCCAGGCCAGACCTTCATGCTGAGGCTTCTGCAAGTCCCCGGCCACAACCTCTGCGCCGGCCTTGATTAGGCTTCGACAGATCGCCAGGCCGATCCCCTTTGCGCCGCCCGTGACCACGGCGCACTTGTCGGCCAGAGGCGCCTTCATTGTGCCGTGTACCCGCCATCCACAGGAATTGCGGCTCCCGTCATGTGAAGGCAGTCGTCACCGGCCAGAAAGACGATTACCCGGGCGACTTCCTCGGGCCGGGGGACACGCGCTTGCGGAATGCGCTCGCGGCTGCGCGCAAGAACCGCGTCTGGCGTGTCGCCTTCGCCGTGGTGGCCCGATATCAGCATCGGCGTGTCGACGGCACCCGGACACACCGCATTCACCCGGATCCCGTCCGTGGCGTGATCGAGGGCCAGGGCCCGGGTCAGGTTCACCACGGCTCCCTTTGAAGCACAGTAGGCCGGCATGCCCGGCGTTCCGACCAGCCCGACTGTGGACGCCAGGTTGATGATCACGCCTTCGCCCTGGTCGCGCATGGTTCGGATTGCCGCCCGGGCCATGAAGAACGTGCCGTCGAGATTGGTCGCCATGACCCGACGCCATTCCTCGTCGTCGGTCTTGAGGGCGCTGCCACGCCACATGACTCCGGCGATGTTGGCCAGTACATCCAGACGCCCGAATTCCGAAACCGTGCACGCAACCGCCTCCTCACAAAAGGACGATGAGCTCACGTCACCCAGGAGGACCGCACCTTCGGCGCCTGCATCGCGCACTCTCTGCAGCACGGTCTTCGCCTTGTCGGCGTCCCTGCCTGTCACCATGACCCTGGCTCCGGCCGCCGCTGCTGCAACGGCCGTTGCCGCGCCGATCCCCGATGTCGCTCCGGTCACCAATGCGACCTTGTCTTGAAGTGTCTTGCTCAAAGTTCCCGCCCTGCCCTGTAGCGACGATATGCGAAGTTGCAGGCGATGCCCCAACCCAGGAACGGCTTGACCGGCAGGCGATCCGGTCGCCCCGCTGCCTGCATGTACGCCAGGAGTTCCGACTCATGTCCGACCACCAGTTCGGCCAGCAGCTTTCCGCAGATCGTGCCGCGCGCAACGCCGACGCCATTGTGGCAGAAGCTGCCATAGACTCCTTCGGCCAGAGCGCCGAACACGGGTTGACCGTTCCGCGACAGCGCGAGAGGCCCACCCCAGGTGTACTCAAGATCGACCTCCGGCAACATCGGGAAGCGGTTGGCGAAGGATCTCTTGTGTGTGGTGCGGGCACGCAAACGCATTGCCTCCTCGCAATTGAGGCGCCCGGCATAGCTGTAGATGTTGCGCACCAGGATGCGATCGTCGACCGTGCGCCGGACCGTGCTGCCAAAGGGGTCGGCCGGAATGATGCCCCATGCATCACAACCGCCCAGCGCCCTGATCTCGTCCGGAGTCAGCTTGCGCGACATGCTGGCCCAGGTTGCGATCGGAATGAGGGAGTTTGGATAGAATCCGAATTGGGGTGCAAAGCCGTTGTTGGTCAGAAGCAGCTTCGATGCCGATATCTCGCCGTTGGTCGATTCGAGATGAGTCACCGAACCGTAGGCAACGCTCCTGACTGGCGAGTCCTCGTACACCGTGACATTCTCCGGCATCGACTGCGCCATGCCCGTGACCATGGCGGCGGGCTGAACCTGGATGGTGCCAGGAGTGTGGAGGCCCTGGACGTAGAAATCGGTGCCGGTGATGGCCTTCATTTCCGGGGCCTCGATCCAGCGGTAGGACGCTCCCAGAAGGTCGAGGTTGCCGCTGTAGGTCCTGATGAGAGCCTGACCACGCCCCGTCGCCGCTCCGTGGATCTTGCCTTCCTCGCGCCAGTCACAGTCGATGCCGTGCCGTGTAACGATATCACGGAGATAGTCCTGGCCCGCCCGATTGAGGGAGATCTGCTGCCTTTCTGTGTCCAGGGAACCTGCGAAGTTCCTGGCCCGGATGTTGTGGGCCTGGTCGATGGCGAAGCCTGAATTGCGGCCTGCGGAGTTGTTGCCGATCCGGCCGGCATCAATCAGGGCAACGCTGGCTTGCGGGTCGAGTTCGGCGAGGCGCCGCGCCGCCGCCAGCCCCGTGAATCCGCCTCCGACGACAGCGTAATCGACATGGATACTGCCGGCGGTCCGCAGGGGAGGGGGCAGCGGAGGCAGGGTTTCCAGCCAGCCGTTGCGGTTGTCCGCTTCCGGAAGGACGGCGACCTTCACGACGGGAGGTCCATCCGAATTGTCCTGCTTTCACGGGACTGAAGCATCACCATCGACATCCCCCAGTCGCTGAAGAGGGATGTCACAGCGCATCCACAACAGCTGTCGATGCCTGTGGTCGCGGACCGGACAGTCATGTCTTCGCGTGCGTAGCCGGCATGATCGGCAAGGCTTGAGGCCACAGTACGCCGTCCGCAACCGACGGCCCTGGTTGATAGCCGGACCCAGGTTCCACGTTGCATCAGGGCTGCTGTTGGGACTGCACGAGCTGGTCGCGTTCTTCCCGCCAGTCGCGCAGGATCACCTGTTCCGGCTTGCTGCGATCGACCGGCAGCTTCGAAAGGGCCGTGTGCAGATCGCGTCGGGCCGATTCTGGCACGGCAGGCAAGGGCGGGCGTGGCGGGCCCATGTCGCGGCCTGAAAGGCACGTTGCCGCCTTGACACCGCTCAGATAGTCCACGTCCTGATCATTGTCCCACAGCCAAAGGCAGACATCCCGCATCGAGTCCCAAAGGGCGAGCGCCTGGGCGTGTTCGCCAGCCGCGATCAACTCGTAGAGCCTGACGCACTCCTGGGGCATGAAGTTCGCAGCCCCCCAGATCATACCGACACAGCCAGCCATCAGGGAGTAGGGCGCATAGGCGTCGGCGCCGTTGAGCACGCCGCCTCCGCACGCCACCAGCTTCTGGAGCTGCGGAAAATCGCCGGAACTGTCCTTGATGTAGTCGAGGTTGTCGACAGAGATGAGGCGGCGGTAAAGGTCCAGCGTCAGTGGCGCAGCCTGCTGGGGCACGTTGTACATGACGACCGGAATGCCGATTGCCCCGGCGATGGTTTCGTAGTGGCGGAAAACGCCGCGCTCGCCCGGCGGCTCCAGAAAGGGTGGCATGACCATGACAGCCGTGACCCC
>JAJEHK010000107.1 GCA_022823765.1 Alphaproteobacteria bacterium
CACGAAGAGGACCGGATTCTCGTGCCAGACGAGGAAATGCGGGAACCAGCCGTTGGCATACCCCCACATCATGATCACCTCGTAGGCCGTCCAGAACCCTACTCCACTGGTGCATGACCAGAAGATGTTGTCGCGCGTCTGGTTACCCGTGAAGAACCGCGCGTCGTTGCGGGCAAGGTTGCGGGAGTCGAACTTTCGCCGGTCACCCTGTGCGCGGAATGTATGAAGATAGAGATGCAGGCCTCCGGCGACCAGGATCATGAGACCGAGGTTGCGCAGGTACATCCAGGCAATCCAGCCGGCTTCCAGATCCCGGCACCGCTCCAGGGCCGGCTGCGTGAATTCCCAGACGAGGATAGCGAGGATCGCAAAGGGCACGACCTGCGACCACATGAAGGCCAGCGACATCAGATACCGCAGGGCCCTGAGTGGCCGCCAGGGCCAGGCGAACAGTGGTACGACGGGCATGGGGATGTCCGGATGCCAGGCCCAGTCCCGATTGTGCCTGCCCGATGTGGAAACGGCCATGACCTGATCTCCCTGCCATCCGGAACCACATGCAAACGCTAACCACATTCGACAGCGCATGACAACCGGTTTGCTCAGTCAGTTCCGGGACAGGTTGGTGCTGCCGAATCCACGTGCCGCCAGACACTGGTCCTGATGCGTTCGCTTGCCGCTTGCGACGTGCGCGGCCCGGCGTACCTTGAACCGTGTACCGGCGAGGCACGCCGGCATTGCTCACCCTTCCCTGAAGTGCTTTGAAAGCGCGAGCGACTGGTCCTGATAGTGGCTTCCGAGGTCGGCGCCATAGAGGACCGACGGACGCTCCGTGAGACGTTCAAATGCAAGACGTCCCATGATCTGGCCGTGCTCAAGGAGAAAGGGAACCTCGTGGCTGCGAACCTCAAGGACGGCCTTTGCCCCGGCACCACCGTCCGCGCTCCAGCCAAAGCCAGGATCGAAGAATCCCGCGTAGTGCACCCGGAACTCGCCCACGAGGGTGTCATAGGCCGCCATCTCGGCAGCGTGATCGGGCGGGACCCTCACCCGTTCGCGGGTGGCGAGGATGTGAAACTGGTCGGGGTCAAGGATCAGGTTGGGCGCAGCATGAATGGGTTCCCAGAACCGGCTCGCCTCGAGTTCTCCCCTGCGGTCGACATCGACGACCCCTGTGTTGCGCCTGGCACGATATCCAACAAGAGTGTCAGGTCCTGCGCCTTCGAGATCCAGTGTCAGGGCCACCGTATTGCCGCGAATCGATGCATCAGGGGTATCAACGAGACCATGTTCGTTGTGAAGCTGCCGCAGCCTTTCCTCGCCAAGCGGTGGAGTGCCACGCCGGAATCGAAGCTGTGCAAGGCGGGACCCGCGGCGCACCAGAACGGAGAAGGTGCGTGGAGAGACCTCTGCATAGAGGCGACCCCGGTAGCCTCGCGCCACCCTGTCGAACTCCGTCGCGTAGTCCGTGATGACGCGCGTGAAGATATCGAGTCGGCCAACCGAACTCTTCGGATTGACAAGGCCTGCGAGTTCGTCCTGCACCCTGAGGCGCAGGCTCTCCTGAAGCGGAATGATGTAGACGCAGCCGCGTTCGAGGACCGCACCGCCAGCGAGATCAATCTCGTGCATGATACCTGCGGTTTCCGCAAGCTTGCCCTCGACGGTCGAACGGGGTCCCGGCAGGAAGGAGGAACGCACGCGCCATGCAACGTCACCCAACCTGAGGTCCAGACTCGCTGGTTGCAACTGACCATCCGTGAGAGGATCGTCAGGAACGATTGTTGAACCGATCAGGGCCTCGAGACGCTGATAGGGCAGCACTCCCGTGGTGAACTGTGCACTATCACCGGGTGTTTCCGGAGCATCTGGTAGAACATGGGGTAACACTGGAATGGATGTGCAGTCCCTTCCGTCGTTGAGATCGGTCATGGAAGCCCCGAGCGTCATCACCACATGCATGAAACTACCACCGTTGGCGGCGCAATCCGGCTCCGAATTCACCAATTCTTCCCGGCCTTGTGAAGTTGCGGGGGACACCGTGGTGAGTTGGCTGTGACATCCCGGTGCGTTGGTTGGGCCAATCCAGTGGACAGAATGTCCCTTTTTCCTTGTGTGTTCGGCAGATCACGATAGTCCGGTGACACATGGAGCAATCCGAGGCTACTTTGGCCAGGAACAATCCTTTCAAGTTGCTGCACAGCCTGCCTCGGACAGCATTCTCCCGTCTTCGCAGGTCATCCGCCGGAGCGTCACCATGAACACATCAATCCATGTCATTGGTGGTGGTTTGGCCGGGTGCGAGGCTGCCTGGCAGATCGCTCGCGGGGGCGGGAGGGCCGTGCTCCACGAGATGCGCCCGCACCGCACCAGCAATGCCCACAGGACCGACACCCTTGCCGAACTGGTGTGTTCCAACTCCTTCCGCTCCGACGATGCCGACACGAATGCCGTGGGCCTGCTCCACGAGGAACTGCGACGGGCGGATTCCCTCATCATGTCTGCCGCCGACCGACACCAGGTGCCGGCTGGGAGTGCCCTGGCCGTAGACCGCCACGGATTTTCCAGCGACGTGGAAACCGCCATCGCGTCCGAACCGCAAATCGAGGTGCGACGTGAGGAGGTGCCATCCCTGCCGGAACCGGATGACGGGCTGGCGATTGTCGCCACAGGTCCCCTCACGGCGGCCGACCTCGCCGCCGACATTCAGCGTGCGACGGGCCGGGACGCCCTCGCCTTCTTCGACGCCATCGCTCCGGTTATCCACCGCGACAGCATCGACTTCGACATCGCCTGGTTCCAGTCCCGCTACGACAGGCCGGGACCGGCCGGAGACACCGCAGCCTACATCAACTGTCCCCTCACCCTCGAAGAATACGATGCCTTCGTCGACAGGGTATGTGCGGCGGAACTGACGCCCTTTCACGACTGGGAAAGGGAAACACCGTGGTTCGAGGGGTGCCTGCCCATCGAGGTCCTGGCCCGGCGAGGCCGCAACACCCTGCGCTTCGGCCCGATGAAGCCCGTCGGACTGACCAACCCCGCCACAGGGGAGAGACCTTTCGCCGTCGTGCAGTTGCGCCAGGACAACGCTCTTGGAACCCTCTTCAACATGGTCGGTTTCCAGACCAAGATGCGCCACGGTGACCAGGTCGGGGTCTTGCGAACCATACCCGGGCTCGGCAATGCCCGATTTGCACGGCTGGGCGGTGTCCACCGAAACACGTTCATCAACAGCCCGCACCTGCTCGATGGGGCGCTGAGGCTGCGCAGGCGGCCGCACCTGAGATTTGCCGGCCAGATCACCGGGGTCGAGGGCTATGTCGAGAGTACCGCAATCGGTCTTCTTGCCGGACGCTTCGCGCTGCTGGAAAGCCGCGCGGATGTCATTGTTCCACCGCCTGCGACGACGGCTCTCGGTGCCCTGCTCAACCATGTCACCACCGGGGCAGATGCCCGCACTTTCCAGCCGATGAACTGCAATTTCGGCCTCTTCCCTTCCCCGGGACCCGACCTCAGGAAGACAGCACGACGCTCCGCGATCGTCAGTGCGGCGCGCGCCGACCTGGATGCCTGGCTCGCGGGTATGGCCGGTTCCGGGTGTAGACATCGGGCAGGCGATGCCATATGAAATTCACGCAATGCGGCGGTCATTCATTGTTGACCGCCACATGGTGTCGGGGTCTGACCGAGATGGAGGAAGCTCATGGCAAAGATACTCGAATCACTCTCGTCCACAGTCATCGCCGGATGTGTGCTGACGGTTGTCGTCGCCATCATCCTTGTCTCGATCTGATTGCGTCACGAGGGAGGATCATCTCATGGAAGGACTCGACTTTCTTTCGTTCCTGTTCCGCTGGCTCCACGTGCTTTCCGGCGTGATGTGGATCGGTCTGCTGTGGTATTTCAACTTCGTGCAGATTCCCAGCATGCCGAAGATCCCTGATGACCAGAAACCCGCAGTCGGCAAGGTCATCGCTCCAACAGCACTTTTCTGGTTCCGCTGGGGCGCCATGGCAACGATCGTGACCGGTCTCATCCTGGCGATGCTGAACGGCTACTTCATTGAGGCGGTCGCCCTCGGCTTCACTGACGACGGCGCCAGCACCGCAATTGGCATTGGCATGTGGCTGGGCACCATCATGTGGTTCAACGTCTGGTTCGTCATCTGGCCGAACCAGAAGCGGGCGCTGGGCATTGTCGATGCAGACGCCGACGCCAAGAAAGCCTCGGCCCGCACCGCCATGCTGTTTTCGCGGACCAACACCATGCTGTCGATCCCCATGCTGTTCTGCATGGTGTCGGCACAGAACCCCTGGTACTTCTGACAATCGCGCTTTCCCGGGGAAACGCCCTGCCGTTTTCCCGGGACGTGATCTCTCAGACAGCCACGAGGGCGGCAGCGACGAGGCGCTCCTCGGCCATCAGAATGTTGTAGGTGCGGCAGGCAGCACCTGTTGTCATGGCATCCACGACAATACCGTGCGGGCGCAGGAAGTCGCGCACATCCCGGGCCGGCTCGCCGGATGCATCTCCACAGCCAAGCAGAAGAATGTCGACACGTTGAGACCGCGCCACGACTTCTGCCAGGACCGCCGGCGTCACGTCCGGCATTCCGGCCACCGGCCAGGCCATTACCACGTCGGGAAAGACGATCAGGGAGCCCTCGTGGCGCCGGTCGCCGATGCGAAATCCACCGTTGCCGTAACCGGTGATGACATTGCGGGTGGCGTTGGGCAATCCCGTCACCACTGCACCGAACGCCGCGACATCACGGGGTGTCCGGGGAGCCTTCCCTCTCGTCGCTCACGCGGACCGGCCTGAGATAGAGCAGGACCGGGGCAGCAACAAACAGGGACGAATAGGTGCCGATCAGGACCCCCCAGATCATGGCCAGCACAAAGGGAGCAATCACCGCACCGCCGAACAGCCACAGGGCGACGAGGGCCAGCATCGTGGTGACACTGGTCATGACCGTGCGTGACAACGTGTCGTTGAGCGAGCGGTCGATGACAGCGCGCACCGGTTCCTGCTTGTACTTGCGGAGATTCTCGCGAATGCGGTCATAGACGACGACCGTGTCGTTCATCGAATAGCCAACGATGGTGAGGAGCGCGGCAACAACCGGCAGATCGAACTCGATGCGGGTCAGGCTGAACACTCCGATGGTAAGGCCGACATCGTGGGCCAGGGCGAGTACGGCACCGACACCGAACTGCCACTCGAAGCGAAACCAGATGTAGATCATCATCAGGGCAAGAGCGACCAGAACGGCCTGCGCCCCTTTTTCGATGAGTTCGCCGGAGACCTGCGGGCCCACGAACTCCACGCGCCGGTACTCGATATCCGGATACATGTCGTTGAGCGTCGCCTGAATCCTGTCGATGGCTTCCTGCTGAACGGATTCATCGCCGGCCAACAGTGGCAGGCGGATCAGCACGTCGCTGGCTGAACCGAACTCCTGCAGTGCGATACTGCCGATGTCGAGTGCATTGAGTTCGCTTCTCACATGAGCGAGATCGGCGGCCTGCGGAGTGCGGATCTCGATCAGGGTGCCGCCCCTGAAATCGATGCCGAAGTTCAGCCCGGAAAAAAGCAGCAGGGCGATCGAACCGACGAAGAGAACCACGGACAGGATCACCGCAATCCGGTGATAATCCATGAACGGCAAATGCAGACCCGAAGGCACAAGACGAAGCCGTTTCATCGGTCAGATTCCCAGGGTCTTCGGACGGAACCGGGCAAGCCAGAGGTGGGTAAGGAGGCGAGTCAGCAACATCGCCGTGAACATTGACGTGAGAATGCCGATGGCGAGCGTGGCGCCAAACCCCCTGACCGGCCCGGAACCCAGGAAGAAAAGCAGAAACGCCGCCACCGCGGTGGTGATGTTGGCATCGAGAATGGTGGTCATGGCTCTCCTGAAACCCGTCTCGACGGCATTGAGAATGGTGCGGCCGTGACGCAGTTCCTCGCGGATGCGCTCGAAGATCAGCACATTCGCATCTACCGCCATGCCGACCGTGAGAACAATGCCGGCGATTCCAGGAAGGGTGAGTGTCGCCTGCAACAGCGACAACAGACCCATGAGGAGAATGAGATTGGTGATGAGCGCGACGTTGGCGAAGGCACCGAGGGTTCCGTAACAGGCGACCATGAAGACGATGACGGCAGCAAAGCTGACTGCCGCCGCAATCTTGCCGGCTTCAATTGAGTCCGCGCCCAGGGTGGGGCCAACGGTGCGTTCCTCGACGACCGTGAGAGGAACGGGCAGTGCGCCGGCCCGCAGCAACAAAGCCAGTTCCTGTGTCTCGAACACCGTGAAGGAGCCTGTGATGATCCCGCTGCCCTGGCAGATCGGCCCATTGATGCGCGGAGCGCTGATCACGACTCCGTCGAGAACGATGGCAAGAAGACGCCCGACATTCTCCGTCGTCACGTCGCAGAATCGTGCTGCACCCACACCGTCGAAACTGAAAGCAACAACCGGTCGACCCTGATCAAAACTTGCCGCGGCACTCTCCAGGCTTTCGCCGGTCACAAGAATCTCGGCCCGCAGGACGTGGTTCTGTCCGGGCTGTTCGCGTCCGGGCATGAGTACTGAACCGACCGGGAGTTGTCCGGCTTCGGCGGCGCCAACGGAAGTATCCTGGTCAACAAGATGGAATGTCAGCTTGGCGGTCTGGCCAAGACGCGAGCGCAGTACCCGCGTGTCGTCGACTCCCGGCACCTGGACCAGAATGCGATCCCGTCCCTGGCGGGTAATGACCGGTTCCAGAACGCCATCGGGATCGATACGCCCGCGCAGCACCTCCAGGGTGCGCTCGATGGCATCGCCGAGTCCCGCCTCCAGGCCCTCTTCGGTGAACGCCGCAATGATTCCTCCGGTCTCGTCGATGGTGATCGTGAAATCGTCAGCCAGCCCGTCGAGTTCCCGGGCAGCCGCGGCAGCATCGTCGGCATTGCGCAGGGCGAACTGCCGGTGAGCGTCATCGCCGCCGATGACCCTGACACCGATGCGTTCACCACGCAGGGTGCGTCGCACGTTGCCCTCGAGCCAGGCGAGGCGCCCTTCCCTCCAGGCTGCCTCGTCAATCTGCAACAGAAGATGCGCGCCCCCGGAAAGATCGAGGCCGAGGCTCACCTGCTTGTGCGGCAACCACGTCGGGAGGTCACGTGCCAGGTCACGCGAGAGCAGGTTCGGTGCGGCGAAGGCCAGACCCAGAACACCGACAAGAACAACGATCCAGATCTTCCAGGTCGGAAAGTAACGCATGGCCGATAATGTCAATCGCCACCGTTGTCGCCCGCATTCCCCTCGTCCGCCCTCACGGCCTGGCGCGGTTCCGGCTTCGCCACGATGTCCGCGATCATGGAGTGCCGGCACTTCACCCTGACGTCCTTGGCGATTTCGATGATGAGGACGCCGTCTCCCTCGATGCGGGCGACGTTCCCGATGATGCCACCGTTCGTGACCACCTGATCACCCCGCTTGATCGAACTGAGCATGGCCTGGTGCTGCTTGGCCTTCTTTGACTGCGGCCGAAACACGAAAAACCAGAAGACGCCGAACATGGCGACCATGAGAATGAGAAAGAAGGGATCGAAACCGGCGGCACCTGCTTCGCCCTGTGCATAGGCGTGTGTGATCGGCATGTCGATATCCTGCGCGAAAGGTGGCGGACTATAGCCGGGGGATGACCGATTGCAAACTGCCGGCTAGTGTGAAGCACAATGATAAACCCTGATTGACCACCCTGTCTGCTTCATGACGAATCCCGCACTCGCCCGTATCGCCCAGGCCCTGGAACGCATCGCCGGCACTGCCGCTTCGTCGCCCGGGGACAACGCGGTCCCGGCCCTTCCGCAGGGCGGTGACGCGTTTGTCTGGCAAGCGTTCGATGACACGCTCAAGGCGGTTGAACGCGTCCAGTACGTGCCGCTGAGCCTTCTCCGCGGCATTGACCACGCAAGGGATGCCCTGCTTGAAAACACACGCCAGTTTGCCAGGGGCTATCCCGCCAACAACGCTCTTCTGTGGGGAGCCCGCGGTATGGGAAAGTCGACACTCATCAAGGCCGTCCATGCCGCGGTCCATGCCGAACAGCCCGGCTCCCTGGCGCTGATCGAGATTCACCGGGAAGACATTGCTCATCTCTACCGCCTGCTCTCGCGGATGCGCCAGGTGGAGCGGCGCGCCATCCTGATGTGCGACGATCTTTCCTTCGATGCCAACGACAGCACGCTCAAGTCGCTCAAGGCCGTGCTCGAGGGCGGTCTCGAGGGAAGGCCGGACAACGTGCTCTTCTATGCGACTTCCAACCGACGCCACCTGACGCCTCGCGACATCATGGAAAACGAGCGTTCGACCGCGATCCATCCGGCGGAGGCCGTCGAGGAAAAGGTGTCGCTTTCCGACCGGTTCGGGCTGTGGCTCGGTTTTCACGGATGCGACCAGCCGACCTACCTTGCCATGGTCAAGGGCTACGCAGACCATTTCGGCCTCGGCGTGGAAGAGGACGCGCTCAATGCCCGTGCCATCGAATGGCAGATGACACGCGGTGCGCGATCCGGCCGCGTCGCCTGGCAGTTCATCCAAGATCTCGCAGGTCGCCTGGAGAGGACACTCGACCCCGTCTGATGGAACAAGCGGCGCTTCAGCCCTCCACCAGGTGTTCGATCGGATTGACCGCTGTCGTTCCCTGGCGAAGTTCGAAGTGGGACTGCGGTTGGGAAATGCCGCCACTGGCTCCGACACTGGCGATGACGTCGCCGCGCAAGACCATCTGGCCTCGGGCGACAAGATTGCGCGCATTGTGGGCATAGGCCGTGACCCAGCCATCCGTATGGCGCAACAGCACAAGATTGCCGTAACCCCTGATCTCGTTGCCGACGTAGGAGACGACGCCATCTTCCGCCGCACGCACCGGTGTCCCGGCCGGTGCGGCGATGTTGATGCCGTCATTGTGCAAACCACCGGCCTTGGGACCAAAACCCGAGACAACCCGTCCGGTGACAGGCCAGATGAACTGCAGGTCGCCTCCGGGCGCCGGCTCGGGGATGGCCGTCATCACGGGTTCGGGAATGGCGGTCGTCACAGGTTCGGGGATGGACACGTCTGCCGCCGCCACCTGGGGTGGAGTGGTGACTGCCTGTGGCACCGTCAGTTGCTGTCCTTCCAGGAGGAGATAGGGTTTGACCAGACCATTGATCTCGGCGAGTTCGCGTGAGCGCACACCAAGGTGGCGCGAAATGCCGAGCAACGTATCGCCGCGCCGTACAGTGTAGATTGTGACCGGCCCTGTATCTGAAGGCACGGTTTCCAGGACCATCGGTTCGCGGGGCGTATCATCCCCGGCGGCGCCGAGAATGCGTTCAATGTGCGCCAACAAGTCCCCGGTTGCCTGTTCTTCCGGCTCGGCGACGGGCGGCGGCGGCGCAGCAGGCACCGCCGGTGGAACGGGCTTTTCGCCAGGCAGGGGAGGCAGGGATGCCAGTCGGCCGGCGGGCGGAGTTCCTGGCAGTGGTGGCACGACATGATCGATGTGGCGCACCGGCGCCGGCATCTGGGCACAGGACGCCACCAGAACGGCGACGCAAAGGAGCGCCAGAAACCCCGGCACCGGTCTGTCACTCCTGGACGAGAGGAACAAACCTGACATCGAGAAAGGCATGACTTTCATGGCCCGAATCGAAGCGTCGCACATGGTAGAGCTTCTGGTCGAACACCGTTCCACCAACCGGCACGACCATGATACCACCGGGGACAAGCTGGTCGATCAGGGGCTGCGGCATGGTAGCAGCCGCCGCCGTCACCATGATCCTGTCGAAGGGGGCTTCTTCCGGCCAGCCGAAGGAGCCGTCTCCCAACCGGCAGGTGATGTTCTCGAGGTTCAGTTCGGCAAACCGGGCCATCGCCTGGCACAACAGCGTGTCGTGGCGTTCGATCGTCCACACGTGACCTGCCAGTTGCGCCAGAATGGCGGTCTGGTAGCCGCTCCCGGTGCCGATTTCGAGAACCCGCATGCCTTCCTCGAGATCCAGTCTCTCGGACATCAGGGCAACAACCAGAGGCTGACTGATCGTCTGCTGGCAGTCGATAGGCAGAGCCACGTTCTCCCAGGCGCGGGCGGTCAGGTCATGACGCACAAAGCGGTCCCGGGGTACGGTCGCCATGGCTTCGAGTACCTTGAACGAACGCACGCCCAGCGTAACGAGGTCCTCTACGAGTTCCGGACGCGAGGCAGGCATCGCCGCGCCGTCAGCCGTCTACCGGTGCGGCCCCGCCGGGATGCAGGCGCTCCATGCCACCCATGTAGGGACGCAGGACCTCGGGTATGGAGACGCTTCCGTCCTCGTGCTGACCGTTCTCCAGGATGGCGATCAGCGCCCGGCCAACCGCAACACCCGATCCATTGAGCGTATGAACAAACCGGGTCTTGCGCGTGTCCCTGGTCCGGCAGCGAGCAGCCATCCGTCTCGCCTGGAAGTCGGCGCAGTTCGACAGACTCGAGATCTCCCGCCACTTCTTCTGCCCCGGCAGCCACACTTCGATATCCCATGTAAGACGGGCTGAAAATCCGATGTCTCCGGTCGAGAGGGTGACGACTCGGTAGGGCAATGCCAACCGCTGCAGGACGGTCTCCGCACAGGACGCCATGCGGCGGTGTTCCTCAGGGGAGTCCTCGGGCGTCGTCACCGAAACCAGTTCCACCTTCCAGAACTGATGCTGGCGGAGCATGCCCCTGGTATCGCGTCCCGCCGCTCCCGCCTCGGACCGGAAACACGGGGTGAGCGCGGTGTAGCGCAGGGGAAGCGTGTCCTCATCGAGAATCGTTTCCCGGACCAGGTTCGTGAGGGTCATTTCCGCGGTGGGAATGAGGTAGCGGTTGTCGGTGGTCCGGAAGAGATCACCGGCGAACTTGGGTAGGTTGCCGGTGCCGTAGGCGGTCTCGGGACGCACCAGCAGGGGGCCTGAGACCTCGACATAGCCGAACTCCCGGGTGTGCACATCAAGCATGAAGGAGGCAAGCGCCCGTTCAAGTCGGGCCATGGCACCGGAAAGGACAACGAAACGAGTACCGGAAAGGCGCGCCGCGCTCTCGAAGTCCATGCCGCCGAGAATGACGCCGAGATCGACGTGGTCCCTCGGCTCGAAGGCAAAGTTGCGCGGGTTTCCCCAACGGTGCGTCTCGACGTTGTCCGTTTCGTCGGCGCCCTCGGGAACGGTGTCGTCGACGACATTGGGAATGGCCTCGAGCACATTGTGAAGTTTTCCGGAATCCTCACGCTCTATCGCCTCCAGGGTTGCGATCTGCTGCTTTATGTTGCCGACTTCCGCGATCTCTGCCGCTGCATCCCGACCGCCACGCCTCGCTGCACTGATCAGGCGCGTCAGTTCGTTGCGCCGCTGCTGCAGCTCCTGGGCAGCGGTCCTGGAGTGCCGCACCTTACGGTCCATGTCGAGTATCAGCGACGCCTGCGGAGGCAATCCACGGCGGGCGCAAGCCTCGTCGAAGGCCTGGGGATTGGCGCGAATCCACACAATGTCGTGCATGCCGGTTTACCTTGCCATGCGAGCCGGAACGATCAGCGCGCCGGATTGAAGTCCGTTTCCTCGTAAGCCTGGGAATCGTCCACCTCTTCGACCTCTTCTTCCTGTTCGCCGGCTTCCTCGGCCTTCGCCTTGCGCTGCTCGGTGAAGCGTGCACACCAGATCGATACCTCGTAGAGCAGAATCAGTGGCAACGCGAGGCCAAGTTGGCTGAAGGGATCGGGCGGCGTGATCACGGCCGCCAGCACGAAGACGGCGACGATGGCGTACTTGCGCTTTTCCTTCAGTCCTTCGGCCGTCACCATGCCGGTCCGTGCCGCCAGAGTCATCACCAGAGGCAACTGGAAACTGATGCCGAAGGCGAAGAGGAGCTTGAGGAGAAGCGAAAAGTACTCGCTCACCCGCACTTCCATGACGATGGGCAGTTGCCCGAAGTCTCCAGTCTGCTGAAAGCCCAGGAAGAACCTCAGGGCGACGGGAAAGAAGGCGTAGTAGACCATCGCCGCGCCGAGCGTGAAAAGCAGCGGAAACACCAGCATGAAGGGCAGAACCAGCTTCTTTTCCCGGCGATAGAGACCGGGCGCCACGAATGCCCAGAGTTGCCAGGCCAGAAACGGCAGCGAGACGCACAGGGACACGAAGAAACCCACTTTCACGTAGGTCAGGAAGGCTTCCTGTGGGCTTGTGAAGATGAACCGTGGCGGGTACTCGGAATCGGCGCTGCGATCGATGGTTGCCCCCTCGGTGACGCCTGCCGGTTCCGCAGGTGCAGCGTCCTCGTCCGGTGACGGGGAGAACAGCATCCAGGCATCACTCAGGGTGCGCTCGATCCACGTCTCCTCGCTCTCCTCCAGCTCTTCCACCGGCGCCAGCCCATAGGCATCGTAGAGCGGCAAGGCGAGAAAGTTGTAGATCGCCGGCGCGAAGTAGAAACAAGGCAGGAAGGCAAGCAGAACCACCGCCGCGCTGCGCACGAGGCGCCGGCGCAGTTCGACGAGATGCTCCAGCAGCGGAAGCTTGGTGTTGTCGATATCCTTGATCAAGGGCGTTCTACGTGTCGCCAGAAGCCCTGGCGCGTTCCGGCGGCGCTTTCTCGGCCGCAGTCTCCGGCTCGTCCCTGACTTTCATGTTTTCCTGCACCTCGCGGCCGGTGTCCTCGAGTTCCTTCTTGAGGCTGCCTGTGGGGTCAATGGCCGCAGTCACCGCCTTCTTCGCCTTCAGCGGTGTCTCAACAGCCTTCTTGACGTCATCGATCTCGGCTTCCTTGGCATACTGATCCAGCGCTTTCTGGAAATCCCGCGCCATGCGCCGCGCCTTGCCGGTCCATACGCCAACGGTCCGCAGGACCTTGGGCAGGTCCTTGGGGCCAACCACAACCAGCAACACCGCCCCGACGACCGCCAATTCGAACCATCCGAGATCGAACATGTCCGATAATCTTCATCAAGTGTCTAGGCGACTGTCTTGTCTTTCTCGTTTTCGGCGGACGCGGGTGTAGCGGTTCCCTCGATGGTTGTCGGGGATTCATCGGATTGCCGTGCCTGCGCTGCCTCATCCTTCATGCCGGACTTGAACTCCTTGATCCCCTTGGCGAGATCACCGGCCAGCTTGGGAATCCGGTTGCGTCCGAAGAGGAGCAGAACGATGACCAGCACGATGAGCCAATGCCATATGCTGAAGGTACCCATGGTGAGGTCTCCCTTCCCTGTCGATCCATGAAACGGCACCACTGAAGCGCCGTCCCGACCCGGGACATATAGCCGTCCAGGGGGCCAAGGGCAATGATGATCGACGTCTCCCTTCCGACTTCGCTGCCATGGGAGACCATGATCGAAGAGAGGCTGCCCCCTGCAGCACAGCGACCGTCAGTCTGTCCGACCGCACCGGAGTTGTCACGACCACGGACCCTGGAGGTCACTCGGGCTCCGTCCGACGAAGGCTTCCGGGCACCTGTTGCTGCCGGGGCAGGGTCATGCGTTGGACGCGGACACAACCCTGTGGCGGAAGGAACTCCCGACTTCCTCGTGGCCGATGACAGGACTGTCATGAGCGACTACAACCAATTCGCCGAGTTGCGCGGAACTGTCGTTGAAACCGGCATGAGTTGTGAACCGGTCGGTGGGAAGCAAGGAGGGGGTAGACTGATGCATCGAACAGGGGTTCCGCGCCGTGTGTTGCTCGCGGGAGCACTCGCGGCGGGGCTATTGGCCATCATCGGTCAAGCGACACTCGGCGCGGCGGAATCGGACGAGTTCGTCAATGCGCTGCCCGACGGCGTTGCGATGGACGGCTTTGATGTCGTTGCCTACTTCCATGGCGCGCCTGCCAAGGGCCTGGCCTCCCACAGCGTCGACTACAAGGGCACATCGTGGCGGTTCAGCTCGGCCGAGAACGCGGCGGCCTTTGCGGCCAATCCGGGTGCATACGAGCCGCAATACAACGGATGGTGCGCCTACGCGGCGTCGGAAGGTTACGGGGCGGAGGTCGATTTCGTGAACGGATGGTCAGTGCTCGACGGCAAGCTCTACCTGAACTGGGATGCCGCGACCCGCGATGCGTTCCTGTCCGAGCAGTTGACGCGAATCGAGCGCGCAGGAAGGAACTGGCCGGACCTTCACGCCGACCTGCGGGATGGATCTGCGGCAATGTACACACACGCCGGAGAAGGCGTTGCCATTGTCCATCCCCAGCAACTCGATTGAACGGGGGACCGGCGGCGTGACGTCACTCAGGCGAGGTGCGGGGCCTGCTGACAGGGGAAGACGAGAACGGAATCTTCGTCAAAACGAATCCTGACATCGGTACCGGGCTCCGGCGCCGTCTGACCAAGGATGCGCGCCCGCAGCGTCTCGCCGTTCTTGAGGCGCAGGGAAACAAGCGTGGAATGACCGACCAGACGCCGTTCAATCACCCGTGCGCCAGGACCCTCGCCTTCGGGCGTCAAGTGCAGGCCTTCCGGACGAATCAGGACATCGACTCTCTGGCCGGTGATGAATCCGTCAGCCAGAACGTCACCCACCGGTGAGCGGACCCGGCCAGGAACTGCGGTGCCATGCAACCAGTTGACGTCACCGAGGAACCGCGCCACGAAGGCCGTTGCCGGACGCTGGTAGATCGCGCCCGGTGTTCCCGTCTGAAGAAGCCTGCCGCCCTGAAGAACGGCAATGCGATCGCCAAGATAGAGCGCTTCCTCGGCGTCGTGGGTGACAATGAGTGTTGTCGTCCCGATGTCTCGCAGGATTTCGAGAGTCTGGTCCCTCACCGATTCACGCAAGCGCACGTCGAGACCGGAGAACGGTTCGTCGAGCAGCAGGATGCGTGGTTTCGGCGCCAGGGCCCGCGCCAGGGCAACACGTTGCTGTTCACCACCCGAAAGCATGTGCGGGTACTTCTCCGCGTAACCACCAAGACCCACCATGTCGAGAAGGTCCCCGGCGGTGGACTTCGCCTGCCGGCTCCTGCGCAGGCCGAAGGCGATGTTGTCGGCGACAGTGAGATGGGGGAAAAGGGCAAACTCCTGGAAGACCAGGCCCACGCCCCGCATCTCGGGCGGCCGGTGGACGCCGTTTCCGGCGACCACTTCGTCACCGATGCGAATCTCGCCGCTCACCAGGGGTTCGAGTCCGGCGGCAAGGTGAAGGGCGGTGGTCTTGCCGCATCCCGAGGGACCGACCAGGCACATGACCTCACCGTCGGCAATCTCGAGATCGACATGTTTCAGGGCTTCTTCACCGGCCCAGGAATGGCTGACGCCGTGAAAGGACAATCCTGGCATGAAACGTCCGCATGCTGATCAAGCGATCGGGATGCTATCTGCAAACAGTTCTTATTTTCAAGTCTATCGTCGCGCCCCTTTCAGGAGGACTCTTCCTCGCCGTCCCCGGGGCCGCCGGGCAGCGGCAGATCCGGCCTGCTCTCGAGCAGTCCCGCGGCAAGCAACTCGTCGCGTCCCGGCAGGTCATCCACTGATTCAAGGCCGAAGTGCTCGAGGAATTCATCACTGGTCCGCCACTGCAGGGGCCTTCCCGGTGTACGTCGACGTCCCGACGGACGGATCCAGCCGATTTCGAGGAGAAGATCGAGTGTGCCCCGCGACAGTGAAACACCCCGGATGGCCTCGACCTCGGCACGGGTCACGGGCTGGTGGTAGGCGATGATGGCCAGGGTCTCGAGAGCTGCCCGGGACAGCCTGCGGCGACGCACTGACCGGATTTTGAGATCCGCTCCAAGATCCATCGCCGTGCGAAAGGACCACTTGCCGGCAATCCGCACCGGCTCGACGCCCCGCCCCCTGTAGTCCTCTGCCAGCCGACCAAGACAGGCCCCGACATCTGCGTCTTCGCCGAGCCGCGAGGCAATCTCCTTCTCGTCGACAGGCTGCGGCGACGCGAACAGCAGTGCCTCGACAATGCGTACATCCCGGGTCGGCGCCCTCATGTTCCCCGCCTTCTGATCTCGACCGGGGTCCAGGCGCCATCCTGACGCAGCTCCGCCTTCCCCTGACGGGCAAGTTCAAGCCCCGCAACCAGGGTGGAGCTGACGACGGAACGATAGAAGAGACCACTGTGCAGGTCCTCGGGAAGCAGACTGATCATGTCCTTCCAGTCGGGCAGATCACCAATCAGCGCCTCGAGGCGTTGCAGCGCCGCCTCCACGGAGAACACCTCGACAGGTTCTGGACGCCAGGCCTGCTGGCGGACACGCTGCAGGAGTTCTCCATAGGCTCTGAGCAGGCGCCAGAGGGACTCGCGCCACACGTCCTGCGTTTCGACAGGCAGGCCTTCGGGATGGCCGCAACGGAAGACGTCACGATCGAGCATGGGAAGCGCCATGAGCGCCCGGGCGCTGTCCCTCATCGATTCAAGCCGGCGCAACTGGAATTGCAACGCCTCGGCCATGAGTTCCGGTGACGGTTCTTCCTCCTCTTCGCGGGGGATGAGGAGCCGGGACTTGAGGTAGGCGAGCCAGGCCGCCATGACAAGATAGTCGGCGGCAAGTTCAAGATGGCGATGACGGGCCCGGGCCACGAACGCGAGGTACTGATCTGCCAGATCCACCATGGATATGCGGGCAAGGTCCACTTTCTGCTGACGCGCCAGAGCAAGGAGGACATCGAGCGGGCCCTCGTAGCCCGCCACATCCACCCGGAAGACGCCGGACGGACCGGGCGCCGGGCCCGCCTCATCCTCGGCAAAGTCCTCGTCGGTCACCTGCATGCAGCCCCCCTCAGAGCGGAACGTGAGTCTCGCCGCATTCCCGCCTCGATTCCAGCCATCATCTCCAGGCTCTGCGGGGAGAATTGTTCATCATACCATCGCGATGGCAATGATGGCGTGAATGATGGCCTCGACCGGAGGCAGGAGGAGATGGGAAAGAATGCTGACGTCCAGTCCGATCTGTTCTCCGATGAGCGGTGGCAATGCGATGAGGGCGACAAGGATGGCGATACCGTATCGTTCGATGCGCTGGAAGCGCGCCGCCAGGGGTGCCGAAAGCAGACCGGTCACCACGCGCCCGCCGTCGAGAGGTGGCAATGGAAGCATGTTGAAGACCGCCAGCACGACATTGATGATCAGCGCATTGCGCAGGTTGGCGGCAAGCCAGGCGGAGGCCACATCGGGGACGAGGACCACGAGGTGAAAGGCGAGTGCCGCCCCGAGGGCCATCAGAAGATTGATGGCCGGACCCGCAGCCGCCACCAGGACCATGTCGCGCCGTGGCCGGCCAAGACGATGGAACCGCACCGGGACCGGCCGGGCATAGCCGAACAGGAAGGGCGCCTGGAAAAGGAGCAGAAGGCACGGCAGCAGAATTGTTCCGAACCGGTCAATGTGCTTCAGGGGATTGAACGTGACCCGGCCCATGAGCCGTGCAGTGTCATCCCCGAGTTTCCAGGCCACCCATCCGTGCGCGGCCTCGTGAAGCGTGATGGCGGTCACCACCGGCAGGGCCCAGACCGAAACCAGCCACAGGATTCCCTCCACGTCGAAGCTCATGGCCCGGCCACCAGGTGCTCGAGTTCCGCACGGGCCGAATCCGGGTCGAACCCGGGTTGCGGCGGACGACGCATTGCCGCCGCTCTCATCACCCGCTCCAGGGCGCCATCGGCGAGTTCCGGCATTGCGACCGCAACGCGCTCACGCACGTCCAGAGGCTGGTTACAGTGCATCACCACGTCGACCCCGGCAGCGATGCACGATCGAGCCCTTGCTTCATGAGGGCCGCTCAGCGCCTCCATGTCGATGGCGTCACTTACCAGTACACCGGCAAACCCCAGTTCACCGCGAATGATACGCCGCACCACCTCCGGTGAAGCTGATGCCGGGTTCCGATCGTCAATGGCCGTGTAGACAACATGGGCCACCATGCCGAAGGGGCAACCGGCGAGACGCCGGAAGGGAATGAAGTCCTGTTCTCTCAGAACCGCGAGACCCGCATCGACACGTGGCAGCCTGTGGTGCGGATCCTCGTTCACCCGGCCGTGGCCAGGCATGTGCTTGATCATCGCTTGCACACCGCCGGCGCCAAGGCCATCGACGAATGCCGCCCCAAGGTCGCTGACGCTGTCGGGGTCATGGGAGAAGGCACGATCACCGATGACTTCGTTCATGCCGGCAAGACGCAGGTCGAGCGACGGGGCGCAGGTGACGTCAATGCCCAGCGCGGACATGTCGTGGGCCAGCAGGCGACCGGCAAGCCGGGCGGCCCTCTCCCCTCCCCGGGCAATCGTGGCGGGTGGAAGACCCGACCACCAGTGGGGTTCCCCGAGACGCGCAACCCGCCCGCCCTCCTGGTCGATCATGACCGGTGCGTCACTGCGCCGGACAATGTCGCGGAAGGAGTCCACGAGATCGCCTACCTGAGCCGGGTCGGAAATGTTGCGGCGAAAAAGAATGATGCCCAGGGGATCGAGGGCTCGGAGGAAAGACCTCTCAGGCGCCGTGATGCAGGTCCCGGCAATATCGGTGATGAGAGCGCGCGGCACAGTGTCAGTGGGTCACGACAAGACAGTCAAGGTCGCGCTCGACAACTGCGGCGCACAGATCCGCGGCTTCCTGTTTTGCCTCGAATTCGCCGATCGTGACGCGGAAGAACAGGCTGCCGTCGACGGATATTCTGGTGATGATGGCCTCCATGCCGCCAAAGATATCGTTGTGTTCACGATGCATCCGGTCCCAGGCGGCCACCGCCGCTTCCTCGCTTGAATGGGAGGCAATGCGCGCGCCATAGCGCGTTACGGACCCGGCTTCCGGATCGCTGACATTCTCTTCCCCGAGGGAGGCGGCAACGTCCGAGAAGGACAATGAACCTGTCCCGGCGGCGTCATCAGCAGCCACGGCGTCCGGTTTCCAGTTCACTTCCGGCGCCGCCGGCTTGTCCTCCGGCAGGGGGGGGACCAGTGAAGGACTCTCTTCCAGGGCCTCGTCAACCATGGCCGTGACCTGTTCGGCATCGAAGATCGGTTCGGCCACCGCCCCCTCAATGGCGGATTCCAGCGGCGCCTCGGCAACATCGACGACCTCGTCTTCCACCTCCTGCGTCCCGGAATCGAGTACGAGAGGTTCCTCGGGCGGCGGCATCAGGACCTCATGCTCCTCGGCCTCCTGGCCGTTGGCGGTGGTCTCGAGAACCAGGATGCCGGTGTTGGGAATCTCCGAGACATCCGTGGTTTCCGGCTCCACCCGAAAGGGCGTGGTATCGGCACGGAACACCGCGACTTCCCGGTTTTCGGTGTCGCCGCTGTCAAACCAGACAAACCACGCGGCGCCTCCGGCAGCCGGAAGCGCCAGGAGCAGCGCGATGACGAGGCGCCACAATCCGCGCCGTCGCACGGGTGCCGTCCCCTCCTCCTGGACAGGAATCTGCGGCTCTTCCCGGGGTTCGTCTCCTCCACCGGCGAAGAGTGTTGGTTCGCGGCGGTCGTTCAGCGCATGACCTCCCTGGGTTCGACACCAACAAGACGCAGACCACGGGCAATCACCTGCCGTGTTGCCGCGCTGAGCGCAAGCCTGGCGCGTGTCAGTTCCGTGTCTCCATCCACAACAAACCGCAGGGAAGGATTATCCCTGCCCGTGTTCCACAATGCGTGAAACTCACCGGCAAGCGTGTTGATCCAGGTGACGACGCGATGAGGTTCGTGGGCGGCGGCGGCGGCATCGATGACCGCAGGCCAGCCGGCCAGGGTCCTGATGAGAGCAATCTCGCGGGGTGCGGTGAGGCGGCAGAGGGGCGCGTCGGCGAGTCCGGACGTGTCGATTCCGGCCTCCTCGGCCTTGCGCAGGACCGAGCAAATGCGCGCGTGGGCATACTGGACATAGAACACGGGATTGTCCTTCGACTGTTCCAGCGCCTTTGCCGGGTCGAAGTCAAGCGGCACGTCGTTGCGGCGTGTCACCATGATGAACCTCAGCACGTCCTTGCCGACCGACTCGACGACCTCGCGCATGGTGACGTAGCGACCGGCCCGCTTTGACATTCTCGCCAGCCGGTCATTGCCGGTAAAGCGGACGAGCTGGGTCAGCAGGATGTCGAAGGAGGCACGGCCATCCGAGAGCGCTGCCACTGCAGCCTTGAGCCGCTTGACGTAGCCTGCGTGATCGGCCCCGAAGACATTGATGATGAGATCGAACCCTCTTTCGACCTTGCCGTTGTGATAGGCGATGTCAGGGGCGAAGTAGCTCCAGGAGCCATCGGACTTCCTGAGTGGTCGATCGAGATCATCGCCAAAGCGCGTGGAGCGGAACAGGGTCTGGGGCACAGGCTCCCAGTCCTCGGGCTCCCTGCCTTTCGGCGGTTCCAGGACACCTGTGTAGATGAGGCCACGGGCATCGAGTTTCTCCAGACACCTCTCGATTCCGCCGGACTCCATCATGGCGCGCTCCGAGCTGAACACCTCCTGATGAACGCCCGCCAGGGCAAGATCATGGCGAACGATGTCCATCATTCTCTCAATGACGAAGGAGCGGACTTCCACGAGAGGCTCCGGCAACGGCAGGCTGCCAAGCTGACGATCGCCGATGGCCTCCTTCAGGGCCCTTCCGTACCTGCCGGCGAGAACCTGGCCCGTCTCGATGAGGTAGTCGCCCGGGTAGAGCGAATCCAGGACAGCGGCGTCCGGCGGTTCGCCGAGCGCTTCGAGGTATCGGACATAGGCGGACCAGGCGAGAACATCGACCTGGGTTCCGGCATCGTTGATGTAATACTCCCTGGTCACCTTCCAGCCTACAGCCTCGAGCAGGGAAGCCAGAGCATCGCCAATGACGGCGCCGCGGGCCGTCCCCACATGCAACGGTCCTGTGGGATTGGCGGACACGTACTCGACGCAGGCCTTGCGACCACGGCCGTGGTCCGCCAGCAGGGCATCTGGTCCACGGTCCAGAAGGCGCTCCAGCCAGGTGTGCCAGAAGCTCTCGCAAAGCGTGATGTTGATAAAGCCCGGCCCGGCGCTGACGGCTGTCGCCACGTCAGGATCGTGATGCAGTTCGCTGATGATCAGGTCTGCGATCTCGCGCGGTGCCATGCCGTTCGCCCCGGCCAGCACGAGAGCGGCGTTGCTCGCAAGGTCGCCGTGATCAGCCTGGCGCGGTTCAGACACCTGGATGCGATCGGTCGCGCCGGCAACAATGACTCCCTTCTTCTCGAGCGCCCCCACGACTGTGCGGATGCGCGAGGTAAACTCTTCGTGGACATTCATGGCTCTTGACGTACCAGGCGTTGATGTTCCTTGCGTGCAAAGCGGTCAGTCATGCCGGCGAGATAGTCGGCGACAAGGCGCATGCGGTCGGCTTCGTCACACCCGTCGAGATGTTCCTTCCATTCGACGGGGAGGAGCCGTGGATCGTCGCGGAAGGTGGAAAACAGATCGCCGAGTATGGTTCCGGCCTCCCTGGTTTGCCCTCGCAACCGTTCGTGGCAGTACATATTTGTGTAGAGCCACACCTTCAAGCCCGCCGCCGCTTCTGCGAAGGCCTCGCTGAAGCCGATGATCGGGGCGTCGTGCCAGCGGACATCATCGGCCGACTGCGGGCGCACGTCGGCCAGGGTCGCGCGCGACGTCTCGATCAGATCCTGTACCTGGGCATCGATGATCTTTCTCATGGTCTCGTGGATCTTGCGTACGAGGGACACATCGGGCCAGCGCTCCGCAACCTCCCGGATCGCCACCTCGGCAACCGGCACACCGGCGAGATCGTCCAGCGTGAAGAGGCCCATTCTCAGGCCATCGTCGAGATCATGGCCGTTGTAGGCAATGTCGTCGGCCAGCGAGGCGACCTGGGCCTCGACACCGGGGAATGAATCGACCTCGAGATCCTGTACGCGGTTGTAGTGCGCGATGGCCGGCGGTACCGCCGACAACAGGGGTCCGTTGTGCTTCACCACGCCTTCAAGGGTTTCCCAGGTCAGGTTGAGACCATCGAAGGCCGCATAGGGAGATTCCAGCCGGGTGAGGATGCGGAAGGTCTGGATGTTGTGACTGAATCCACCCCATGGTGTCATGGCCTCATCGAGAACCTTCTCGCCGATGTGACCGAACGGGGTGTGACCGAGATCGTGGGCAAGCGCGATCGCCTCGGCGAGGTCCTCGTCGAGAGACAGACTGCGCGCAATGGTCCGCGCAATCTGCGCCACCTCGAGCGAATGGGTCATGCGGGTGCGGTGATGGTCGCCGTGAACCGTGGCGAAGACCTGTGTCTTGTGCATCAGACGGCGGAACGCCCTGCTGTGAAGGATGCGGTCGCGGTCTCTCTGGTACTCGCTGCGATAGCAGGACGACTGTTCGGCGAAGCGGCGGCCACGGCTCGTCGCCTGGTGTGCGGCATAGGGTGCTGACGTCATGGTGACCCGTTGTTACTCCATCGCATGCAGGATTGACAGCAACCAGCGGCGCCACTACGTAATGATGGTGAATCAGGCAGGAAGCGGACGATGGGCGACACCCTTCTCCACGATGGCATCAACGTCTCCGAAGATGCTGCCGCCAGGATCAGCGACATTATGGCCGAAGAGAGTGGTGGCCGCCTGCGGATTGTGGTCACCGGGGGCGGCTGTTCGGGATTCCAGTACCACTTCACGGTTGACGAGGGCCCGGAGGAGGGTGATGTCGAATACGGCACGAGCAATGCCCGGGTCGTGATCGACGACGTTTCCCTTCGATACCTTGCCGGTTCCACGCTGCGGTTCGTGAACAGTCTCGAAGGCAGCTACTTCACTCTTGACAACCCCAATGCCACGTCGTCATGCGGCTGTGGCACGTCGTTCGCGATCTGACACGTCGGCCTTGCCGGCCCATGAAGATTGCCACCTGGAACGTCAATTCGATCAGGGTACGGTTGCCCAATGTCCTGAAATGGCTTGACGCCCAGCAACCGGACATCGTCCTGCTGCAGGAACTCAAGACCGTCACGGAGACCTTCCCCCACGATGCCATCGGCGATCTCGGGTACAACTGCGCGGTGGCCGGGCAAAAGGCGCTGAACGGAGTCGCCGTCCTCTCCAAGTCTCCCATCGACATCGAGACGACCTGCCTTCCGGGCGATCCGGATGACGAGCAGGCACGTTACATCGAGGTCTTCACGTGCGGCCTCCGGGTCGCCTCAATCTATCTCCCCAACGGCAACCCGTCCCGAGACGACAAGAGCGACAAGGACGACAAGTTTGCCTACAAGCTGGCCTGGATGCGGCGCCTCGTCGAACATTCCCGCGGTCTTCTTTCCCATGAGGAAGCAGTCATTCTCGGCGGCGATTACAATGTGTGCCCCACTGACGACGATGTGCACGATCCTGTGTCTTGGGAAGGCGATGCCCTCACCCGCGACGAGTCCCGGGCGCTCTTCCGCGAACTCGTGTGGTCGGGCTACACGGAAGCCTATGCCGCGTTGCACACAACGACGGCGGGCGCCTGGACGTTCTGGGACTATCAGCGTGGCGCCTGGACAAAGGACCATGGTGTCAGGATCGACCACATGCTGCTATCTCCCCATGCGGCAGACCGCCTGGTGGCCTGTGACATCGATCGTGTGCCCCGCGCCTGGCCGAAGGCGTCGGACCACACGCCTGTCGTGTGCCAGCTCGATGACTGAACATACCTCGATGCAAGCCCTCTCGCCTGGCAACGAGGGAGAGGGGCGGCATGCGAGGGGGCGGCTGGGTTTCATCCTTCTCAACACCGAAGAGACGGCGGATGACGACATCCGGGCGATGGTGCCTCCGGATGTCGGCGTCTTCGTCACCAGGGTGCGGCTTGCCGATCCGGTGACCGTGCAGAACCTGGCTGCGGTGGCCGGAGATCTTGGCGACGCAGCCCGCCTGCTCCCCGAGAACCTTGACGCCATCGCCTACGTGTGCACGTCAGGCAGTATCGCCGCGGGAGAGGCTGCCGTGGAGTGCGCCATCAGGGAAGCCCAGCCGGAGACCAGCCCCCTGGCGCTCGTCACATGTGTCGTCGATGCCCTGCGCCACCTCGGCATCAGCCGGGTGGCCGTGGGTACGCCCTATCTCGACGAGGTCAACCGCATGGAGGCCGCATTCCTCGAAGGTCGCGGTTTCGACGTCTGCTCCATGAGCGGACTTGGCATTGCCAGGGGCAGGGACATGACACGAGTCGATCCCCACGACATCGTACGTCTCGCCCTCGACGTCTGCACTCGCGATTGTGACGGAATCTTCCTGTCGTGCACGGCCCTGCGCGCTGTCGAGGTCGTTGACGCAATCGAGGAACAGACCGGCAGATCGGTGGTGACCAGCAATCAGGCACTCGTGTGGCGCATGTTGCGGCAGATCGGCGTCCATGATTCCATCGCCGGACCGGGCAGGCTCTTTCGCCAAAAGACGCCGGTCGACATGTCCCGCGCGCGCTGATTGACTCATTTGTTGCCAGTCCACACACTCCCGCCCCCTTTCACTGCGAGACGGGTGGCGGATGATTTCCCAGGCCTGGTCCGGACTGACAGCGCCGGAGTCGGTCCCCGAAAGCGTCGAGCTTCTCTGGCAACGATGGCAGGCGGCAGCCGAACGAATTCGTGACGAGGAGTTGAGGGCGCAGGCTCTCGATCTGCGCCCCGCCGGCGAAGGAATTCTCGATCCCCTCTTCCGCCACAGCCCCTACCTGTCACGCTGTGTGACGGTCGATCCCGTGTTCGCCATGACGCTGATCAGCGCCGGCCCGGATGTCGCCCTTGATGAGGCCATCGCCATGGCGCAACCGGACATCGAAGGGGAATCCGAAAAGGAACTCATGACCCGCCTGAGACGTGCCAAGCGGCGCGTCCACCTCACCGCCGGCCTCGCCGACATCTCGTCCCTTTGGTCTCTCGAGCAGGTCACAGGCAACCTCTCGCAATTTGCCGAAACCGCCCTCCGGACGGCCTGCCGGCACCTCTTGCGGGCGCTTCACGAGAGGGAAAGGCTTGCCCTGGCTGATCCCACGGACGCGGAAACGACGTGCGGGCTTTTCGTACTCGGCATGGGCAAGCTTGGCGCCGGAGAGCTCAACTATTCCAGCGATATCGATCTCATCATTCTCTTTGATCCTGAAATCGTGCCAACCACCGGGGCCGAGGACCTGCAGAGGACGATGACGCGTTTCGCCCAGGGGCTGACGCGAATCATCGATGCACAGACGGCCGACGGCTATGTCTTTCGCACGGACCTGAGACTGCGTCCCGACCCGTCGTCAACGCCCCCGGCCATCTCCACTGTCTCCGCCGGGACCTACTACCGCGAATCGGCGCGCAACTGGGAGCGCGCGGCCATGATCAAGGCTCGCACCGTGGCAGGAGATACGGCAAGGGGAGAGATCTTTCTCGAAGCCCTGCAGCCCTTCATCTGGAGACGTCACCTTGATTTCGCGGCCATGCAGGATATCCGGACCATCAAGCAGCAGATCGACTCGTCACGTTCACGCGACGGCGGAACGTTCTTGGGACGCAATGTCAAGCTCGGCGGCGGCGGGATTCGCGAGATCGAATTCTATGTACAGGCGCAGCAGTTGATCTGGGGCGGACGCGAACCCGCCCTGCGAACCAGGGGAACCTGCGAAACGCTCGACATCCTGGTTGCAGGCGGACACGTGACTCACGGAGCGGCCATTGAACTGAAAGAGGCCTACCGCTTTCTGCGCACTCTCGAGCACCGGCTGCAGATGGTCGACGACCGCCAGACCCACAGCCTTCCCGAGACCGCGGAAGGCATTGGGAACATTGCGGCTTTCTCGGGATTCTCTGACGTTGAAGCGCTGGAATGCTCGTTTCTCGAAGCTGTGGCCGTCGTCGAAAGGCACTACGCCAATCTCTTTGCGGAAAGGTCGGAGAGCGTCCGGCAACAGCCGATGGATTTCACCGGAGATGCGGTGGATGACACAACGCGCCAAAGCCTCGCTGCGTTGGGCTACCGGGAGCCCGAAAGCGCCGCCGCCACCGTTCTTGCGTGGAAGGCGGGGCCATACCCGGCACTACGGGCTCCGCAATCCACCGAACACCTGATGCGCCTTGCCCCGTCTGCTCTCGCCGTATTCGCCGGATTGCGCGACTGCGACGGCGTTCTGATGAAGTTCGACGAATTCCTGTCCCGCCTGCCCGCCGGCACATCATTTCTTTCTCTCGTCGCCGCCCACCCACACCTTCTGGAGCTGCTCGGCGAGATCCTGGGAGTGGCGCCATACCTGTCACGCTGGCTGACCCGCAAACCGGCACTGCTGGACAGTGTCCTTGCCCGCGAGTTCACCGATCTTTCCTTCGATGACGAAGACCTTGAAGCCGAGATCGCCGAAACCGCCCGCCGGGGCCTGGTGCGCCTGTTCTATACCCTCGAACTCGACAGGGACGAGATGGCGTCCCAGCTTGCCGAAGCCACCGGCAGGGCAAGGGACTTCCAGGACGTGCTTGACGAAGTCAGGCGGTGGGCAAACGACAAGGTCTTCCAGATCGGCGTGCACCTGCTCGAGGGCATGCTGACTCCCGTCGAGGCCGCCCGCCCCCTCTCCGACATAGCCGACGCTTGCATCGCCGCCCTGCTGCCTGTCGTCGAACGGGAATTCGAGGCGGACCATGGCCGTGTTCCCGGAGGCGCCTTTGCGATCGTCGCCTTCGGAAAACTCGGCAGTCGGGAGATGACGGTGAGTTCCGACCTCGATCTCATGTTTCTTTACGACCAGAGCGGCAGCGAGGCGATATCGGACGGCCGCAAGCCGCTCCCGGCCACCCAGTACTATGCGCGCCTGTGCCGCCGTCTGATTACCGCAATCACGGCGCCAACCAGGGAAGGCCGCCTCTATGACGTCGACATGAGACTGCGCCCCTCCGGCAAGGCCGGCCCCATCGCATGTTCCCTCAGTTCCTTCGAGTCCTATCAGCACGAGAATGCATGGACCTGGGAACACCAGGCCCTCACCAGGGCCCGTGTGGTCGCCGCCAGCGGACAACTTGGCGACGACTTCGCAAGAGTGCGCCAGGAAGTTCTGACCCTGGCGCGCAGCCCGTCGACCCTCGCCGGCGACGTCATCTCCATGCGGGACCGCATTCGTGAGGAGAACCGGAACCTTGAGGAGACCATCAAGCACATGCCAGGGGGGCTTCTCGATGTCGAGTTTATCGCTCAGTACCTGGAACTTCTGCATGCCTCCCACGCTCCGACGGTCCTGGCCGGCAACACCATCGGGGTCTTCGAACGGGCCGGCGAACTCTCCCTCATCGCCGACGAGGTCGCCGTCGAACTCGGCGAAACGACGGCACTCTGGAACAATCTCCAGGGCATGGCGCGGCTGACCGGGAACGAGTTGACGGTCGGCAGCCTGGCCGACACCGCGCTCATGGAGCGGCTCGGCGGGCAGCTTGTCTCCCACGCCCTTGTCGATTCCGTCGATCATGCAGCCAATCAGGCGCGACACCACTTCGGAGTGATCCTTGGCATCGGCACAAAGACATGAGCGACAGACATGAGCGACAGGCTTGAACAGAGGACAGTGGCGTTCTAGGTTTCGCTGCATGATCATCGGGAGTACCGGAGGCTGCCGATCGGCAGGAAGGCTGCGGCATTCCGTTTCAACCTCGGGGAACCATCCAATTCCCTGACGTACAAGCCACTTCAGCGCCAACAGGAGAAAGCGGGTCTCAACCATGGAAGTCAGGACAGAGCAAGAGGACGATGTCCTTGTCACCACCGTCAACGGCCGCATAGACAGCGCCACGGTCAGCGAGTTCCAGCACCTGATGGAAAGGGCCATCACCGATGACATCAGGAGAGTCATCGTCGACTTCGAGAATCTGAGCTACATCAACAGCGCTGGTCTGAGGGCGGTTCTCGTGATCACCAAGAACCTGTGGACGCGCAATGCGAAGCTGGCGCTCCATTCGCTGCAACCATCCATCCAGGAAGTTTTTTCCATCGCCGGATTCGACAAGATCATCCAGGTGTGCGCCGACAAGGCTGAGGCACTTGACGCAACCCAGGAAAAGTAAGGTCGCATCACCCGTTTCCCCTGGCTTAACTTGATCATGGGCGCCACATGACCGAACCGCGCAAGATACTTGTCGTTGACGATGAACCGGATCTCGAACGCCTGATGCTGCAGCGGATGCGCCGGGAGATCAGACGCGGGAAGTTTCACTTCACATTTGCCGGCAACGGTATTGAGGCTCTTGCGGCGCTCAACAAGGACCCCGAGATCGAGATGGTTCTCTCGGACATCAACATGCCCGAGATGGACGGCCTGACACTGCTTGAACAAATTCCCAAGGTAGACCCGAACATCCGGTCGGTGATTGTTTCCGCCTACGGCGACATGAAGAACATTCGCACCGCCATGAATCGCGGCGCCTTCGATTTCGTGACCAAGCCGCTAGATTTCGACGATCTGAGGGTCACCATCGATCGCACACTGCGGCATCTCGAGATGCTCCGCGAAGCTTTGCAGTCGCGCGACAAACTCGTCGCCCTGGAGAACGAACTCAGCGTCGGACGCGCGATGCAACAGGCGATCCTTCCAACGAGTTTCCCGGAGTCGCAGACTTACCAGGTCTTTGCCAACATGGAACCCGCCCGGGACGTCGGCGGAGATTTCTTCGATATCCTCCACCTGCCTGACGACAGGATCGGACTGTCCATTGCGGATGTCTCCGGCAAGGGCGTCCCCGCAGCCCTCTTCATGATGTCGAGCCGCACCCTTCTCAAGGGCGCCGCGGTTGGAAGAACCTCGCCAAGTGAGGTGCTGCAGGAAGTCAACGACCTGCTGAACGAGAACAACGAGACCTCAATGTTTGTGACGCTGTTCTTCGCCATCTTCGACCCCGCCTCGGGCATGCTCACCTTTGCCAATGCGGGGCACAATCCCCCACTCATCATTCACGCGGATGGCAGCCACACGCAGTTCGGCACCACCGCCGGCGTGGCACTCGGGGTCGTGCCGGGAATCGAGTACACGCAACAGCAGATCCGCTTGCAGTCCGGCGACATGGCCGTCTTCTACACCGACGGCGTGACGGAGGCTGAAAACGAGGACCAGGAACAGTTCGGTCTGGAACAGCTGACAACGCTGTTCAGCGAGTCCGCGCCGACGAGTGCCAAGGAAGCCAACCATGCCGTGTTCCGGGCAGTTGAGGCTTTCTCGGGGAACGCCCCGCAATTCGACGACATCACCTGTCTCACTCTCTACCGTTCGGGGTGATGGTGTGACAGCCAGCACGACCCTCGTCATCAAGACGGCCATCGAGGAACTGCAGAAGATCGAGACCGCCGTGGACGAGATCTCCGGCGCCGAGGGCTGGCAGCCGGATATCGAGTTCAAGATCAGACTGGTCCTCGATGAACTCTGCACCAACGTGGTGAACTACGCCCACCGCGACGACCTCGATCACGACATGACAGTCACGATCGAGTCCGATGACGATGAAGTGAGGGTCGAGATCGTCGACGATGGCGATCCCTTCAATCCCCTGGAGGATGCCCCGGAACCCGACACGGAATCGGCACTGATAGACCGCAAGATTGGCGGACTCGGCGTCTATTTCGTCAAGACGCTCGTGGATGACGCCCGTTACTGGCGCGTTGACGACAAGAACCACGTGGCGCTCTCCAAACGGAGGAGTTGATGCAGCGGGCCATACTGCCCCGTTTGTGTGCTGCCGTGCTGGTGCTCGCTGCCAACCTCGCTCATGCCGACGAAGCGGGTGTCGATAACGATTCCGTCACGTTCGGACAGTCGGCTGCCTTCAGCGGACCGGCACAGGATCTTGGCATTGAGATGCGCCGGGGCATCGAAATGGCATTCGCGGAAGCCAACGAGACAGGCGGCGTCTTCGGCCGCGCCCTTGAACTTGTCTCACTTGATGACGCCTACGAGCCGGAAGCCGCGATCGCCAATACGATGGAACTGATCACAGAGGAGAACGTGTTCGCCCTGATCGGAGCCGTCGGCACGCCGACTTCAAGATCTGCCGTCCCGGTTGCCCATGCCGAAGACGTTCCCTATATCGCGCCCTTCACGGGCGCTGCCTTCCTGCGTGACCGCCAGTGGAGCAACGTGATCAACCTGAGGGCGTCCTACTATCAGGAAACCGAGAAGATCGTCGATTTCCTCACCACGTCGCTGGGTATCGACCGCATCGGAGTTTTCTACCAGGACGATTCATTCGGCCAAGCCGGGCTGCGCGGCGTCCAGATCGCTCTGGAGCGGCGCGGTCTCCAGATGGTCGGGACCGGCGTCTATCCGCGCAACACCAGGGCGGTCAAGACGGGGCTTCTTGATCTGCGGTCGGCCAACCCCGATGCGGTTGTGCTCATTGGCGCCTATCAACCGGTGGCCCGTTTCATCGCCTGGGCGAAGCAGATCGGCTTCGAGCCCCATTTCATGACCATCTCGTTTGTCGGCAGCAATGCACTCATCGAAGAACTCGGACCCGCAAGCAGCGGCATATTCGTGACCCAGGTTGTTCCACCACCGCACGGCAACGAAAGCGCTGTCATCATTGAAGACGGGCTTCTTCACAGCGTCGGCGCCGACACCACCGACACCAGCCTGCCGATTGTCGAACACTACCGGCAGCTTCTGGCGAGGATGTATCCGCAGACGCCGCCCGGCTTCGTTTCACTCGAAGGCTACCTGGCGGGTCGCCTGGTCGTCAGTATCCTGGAGAGCTGTGGCGTATCTCCTGATCGCGCCTGTTTCCTCGAGACCATGACCTACCACCATGTCATCGACCTTGGGGGGTTCTCGGTCCGGTTCGGATACGACAACCAGGGGTCCGACGCGGTCTACCTGACAGTCGTCGATGATCAGGGCCGCTACCGGAAGGTCGTCGAAACAGCAGGTGACGCCGGCGGCGGGGAATGACGATGTTCCGGCGCCTCTACAATCTGCGCTCGCGTATCTCGGCGCAGCTCACCATCGCCATCATGGGAGCAGTGGCCATGACGGTCATCTCCGGCATGGTGGGCTGGTACTCCTTTGATCGCGTGGCGGATGCCCAACGGCGCGTCAGCGAGGGAACGGTTCCGGCCATTGCCGCTGCATTCGGTATCGCCCAGCAAAGCGGCGCCCTGGCAGCGGCGGCGCCGAAGCTTGCCGCGGCCAGCACGCAACTTGACCTGACCTACGCCGGTTTCGAGATTCAGCAGAATCGCGAAGAGTTCGCCAGGCAACTGCAGTTGCTGGAGGAGCTCGGCGGCGACGAGGAGCATTTCCAGCCAATCCGCACCCAGGGACGTGCTCTGGTCAGCACCATCGTCGACATAGAAGACCTGATGTGGAACCTCTTCGCATTCGAGGCATCACGCCAGCGTCTCAGGGACCGGATGGCGGTACTCTCCAGGGAATTCAATCACTTTCTCGCTCCCGCCATCGACGACCAGTTGTTCTATGCCATGACCGGCTACCGGGTTCTCGGTGAAGTGCCGATGGTTCGGACCCACGCCTTCACCGACAGCGAGATACTGCGTTACCGAACCCTCTCGGAAGTCCATTCCGGCACAACGGTGGCGTTCGAGATCCTGGCGACGGTCTTCAACACGTCCAGCATCACACTTCTCGAGCCACTCAGGGAAAGGTTCGAAGCTGTCAGAAGGGGGATTCACAACAACATCAACACCCTTCCCGACGGCGAAGAGAGACGACTCCTCGACAATCTCTTCACCGAAATGGACCGGCTTGGCAGCGGCGAGGGCAGTGGTTTCGACATTCGTCAACGGGAGCTCGAGGCCGAGATCGAACTCCAGGAAACCCTGGAGTTGAACCAGTCACTGGCACTCAACCTGGTCAACAACGTCGAGAAACTGGTCAGCGTAGCCGAAGACGCCGCCATCAATGCGACCGCGGCTTCCGAGGATGCCATCCTGACCGGGCGCAATCTCCTGATCGGCATCAGTTTGGCCAGTTTCGTAGGGGCTGCGCTGATCTCCTGGCTCTATGTCGGCCGCGGCCTCATCCGGCGACTTTCACTGTTGTCGGACCACATGCGGGTCATGGCGAAGGGTGACCTGGAGAGAGAGATCGAGGTACGTGGCAGTGACGAGATTGCAGAGATGTCCTCTGCACTGGAGGTGTTCCGGCAGCATGCCCTTGAGGTTCAGCGACTCAATCTCGTCGAAAAGATGGCCAACGAACTGAAGGCGAAGAACGAACTTATCGAGACAGCCCTCAACGATCTCGAGAAGGCCCAGGACCAGATTGTCATGCGCGAGAAACTCGCGGCACTCGGTGAACTCACCGCCGGTGTCGCCCACGAGATCCGCAATCCGCTCAACTTCATCAAGAATTTTGCCGAAGGCTCGACAGAACTTCTCGAGGAGATGGTGGAGGAGATCGAGGCATTGCTTGCGGATGTTGAAGAAAACGAAGAAACAAAGGAACGCCGTGATCTCGTCCAGGAGATTGTCGACGACCTGGTCGAGAACACGAGACTCATACGCCAGCATGGCACGCGCGCTGACAGTATTGTGCAGAACATGCTGATGATGGGCCGTGGATCGGGTGAGCGTCAGCCGGCCGCCATCAATCCACTGGTCGACGAGCATGCCCGTCTCGCCTATCACAGCGCCCGGGCAACGGACACCAACTTCCAGGCAGAACTCGTCTTTGAACTTGATCCCGAGGTCCCGGAGATGCACATCATTCCCCAGGATATCGGCCGCGTCTTTCTCAATCTGATCGGCAACGCCTGCTATGCCGCCGATGACCGTCGGCGCAAGGTGCGCGAGGCAGACCCGTCAGCCCGCTTCGACCCGGTTATCCGGATCAGCACCAAGAAGCTGGATGACGGTGTCGAGATTTCCATTCGAGACAACGGCACCGGCATCCCCGACGATGTCATCGGAAAGATTTTCAACCCCTTCTTCACGACCAAACCGACGGACCAGGGAACCGGACTCGGACTCGCGATGTCGAACGACATCATTCGCGAGCACGGCGGCACCATCACGGTCGACTCCGAACCCGATTCCTACACCGAGTTCACCGTGCACCTGCCCTTCGACACGACGCCAACCACCAACGATTCTTCTCCGGCCCCGCCCGACTGATCGGGGCACTGCGGCATCAGCCGAACACGTGTCACAGATCGGCGAAGACGTGGGTCTCACCTCCGCCACCAGGGTGTGAGACGGCGCCAAGACGGGCCGGTCCGACGGTCTGTGCGTACTTCCAGATGACACCCGAATTGTAGTCGGTGGTCCTGGGTTTCCACGCCTTGCGGCGGGCCTCGAGTTCAGCCGCGTCGAGTTCGACGTCGAGTGTTCCCGCGGCCGCATCGATGGCGATCATGTCACCGTCCCTGAGCAAACCGATCGGTCCGCCGGCTCCCGCCTCCGGTCCCACATGACCGATGCAGAATCCACGGGTGGCTCCGGAGAACCGGCCATCGGTGATGAGGGCAACCTTTTCACCCATTCCCTGACCATAGAGCGCGCTCGTGGTGGCCAGCATCTCGCGCATTCCCGGCCCGCCTCGTGGCCCCTCGTAGCGGATGATCAGGACGTCTCCCTCATCGAATGCGCCGGCGAGGACGGCATCGAGGCAGGCCTCCTCGGTGTCAAAGCAGCGAGCCGGGCCACGGAACTGAAGGCGAGAGAGGCCGGCGATCTTCACGATGGCGCCTTCGGGCGCGAGATTGCCCTTGAGACCGACCACGCCGCCGGTGCTTGACAGCGGATTGGTCACGGGCCGCACCACGTCCTGATCCTCGGGGAAAACGACGTCGGCGTGGTTTTCGGCGAGCGTCTTTCCGGTCACGGTGAGAGTATCGCCGTGCAGGAATCCACCATCGAGAAGGGTCCTGATAAGTACCGGAATGCCGCCAATTCCATAGAGGTCCTTGGCCACGTAACGGCCACCAGGCTTGAGATCGGCGATATAGGGGGTGCGGCGAAAGACGTCGCAGACATCCTCGAGG
>JAJEHK010000105.1 GCA_022823765.1 Alphaproteobacteria bacterium
CCTCGGTGGCCCGGGGGCCATCTTCTACATGTGGCTGATCGCCCTCTTCGGCATGGCGACGAAGTATGCCGAGGCCGTCTGCGCGGTGACCTACCGAGAAGTCGACGCAACCGGAAAGTACGTCGGCGGGCCGATGTACTACCTGCGCAACGGGGTCGGGGAGTTTGCGCCCGAGCTCGGCAAGTGGCTCGGCATCGCCTTTGCCATCTTCGGCGCGGTGGCCGCATTCGGTATCGGCAACGCCGTCCAGGTCAACTCCATGGCCAGCGCGCTGATCAACAGTTTTGGCGTGCCGACATGGTTGACAGGCGTGGTGGTGGCCGTGCTGGTCGGCATCGTCGTCATCGGCGGAATCCGGCGGATCGGCGAGGTCGCCGGCAAGCTGGTACCGGCGATGATCGTGCTCTACATGGGTGCCGCGCTGGTGATCCTGGCGATCAACATCACGGCGATCCCGGATGCCATCGGGATGATCTTCACCTACGCCTTCACGCCTGCCGCCTCGACAGGCGGATTTGCCGGCGCCGCGGTGGCCGCGGCCATCAGCTTCGGTGTTGCCCGTGGAGTGTTCTCCAACGAATCCGGCCTTGGTTCTGCCGCCATCGCGCATGCGGCGGCGCAGACGAACAGCCCGGTTCGCCAGGGCGTGATCGCCATGCTTGGAACATTCATCGACACCCTCGTGGTGTGCACGATCACCGCGCTCGTGATCCTGACCTCCGGCGCATGGGTGATGACGGGTGAAGACGGTTCGGGCCTCACCGGCGCCGTGCTGACGTCAACCGGTTTCGAGATGTCCCTGACCGGCGGGCACTACATCGTCACCATTGCCCTCGCGGTGTTCGCCTTCACCACCATTCTTGGCTGGTCCTATTACGGCGAGCGCTGCTGGCAGTACCTGTTCAAGGAGAAAAGCCTGATCGTCTACCGCGGACTCTGGGTCCTGGCGGCCCTGGCGTTCGCCAACGTCAAGGTCGACTTCGTCTGGAACCTGTCGGACACGCTGAACGGGTTGATGGCGGTGCCGAACCTGATCGGGCTGCTGTTGCTTGCGCCGATGGTGTTCAAGGTCACCCGGGACTACTTCGAGGAGATAGGCACGCCCCTGGGCCGTCCTGTTCCACCGAAGGATATCTCGTCCTGATACCTGCCAGGAGGTGCCGGTGCCTTCGTGGCACCGGCACCGACCGGCCACGGGCGCCGTTCGTCCGATTCCTGCGACATCGGTGAAGCCCGCTCCCGACACGAACCCGGCATGGCTCGGCAGAGAGCGAACGCACCCTGCGAGACGTCATGGAACGAAGGGATGCGGGCGCTGTCGGGAAAGTCGACCCAAGGACGCCAGAACGCACCATGGCGTGGCTGGTGAATCCGGGACTGAGGACACCAGGGCCTGATCGCCGCCGCCTGACGCTCGGGATCCCCCTTGTTGACTGGCCTCTTTCAATCAGCAAGCCGATGAACATCTTCGCAGCGCCGGACGGGGACGATCCCCGCGAAGCAGGGCAGCCGACGCACGGCGGGAGTCCTGATCTGCGTCTCTGCCCGGTCCGGCACGCCCGCGCGTGTTCCAACCGGCAAGACCGGGGTCAGGCCCTCTTCCGGTCAAGGAGCATCAGGAGGGGCGGCAGGAACAGGAAGTCGGCGAGGAGCGCAAAGGATATCGTCAGCGAAACCAGGAGCCCGAGAGCCCAGCTCACCTCAAATCCGGACGAGGCAAACACCAGAAATCCCAGGACGAGCACAACGGTGGTGGTCATGAGCGCATGGCCAACGGTGCGCATGGCGGAACGCACCGCCTCCTGGGCGTCCAGCCCGTCGTGGCGAGCCCGCTGATACTTGGTAAGGAAATGGATTGTATCGTCGACGACGATTCCGAATGCGATCGCCGTCATCACCGAACCGGCAAGTCCGACGTTGCCGACTGCGTATGCCCAGAGACCGAGGCTCATCGCGGCGGGAATGAAGTTCGGCACGACGCTCACGAGCCCGACCCGCAGGCTCCGGAAGATGAACACCAGGATCAGCGAAATGAGACCCATGGCGATGATGGTCCCGGTCAGCATGCTGACGATGTTCCGCTGCGACAGGTGAGCGAAAATGATACTGACTCCCGACGCCTCGGAAGCAAGGCCTGGAGCGTTGCCGCGAATCCATTCCTGGGCGCGCGCATCGAGTTCCCTCTGCGCCTTGGACGTGAGGCTGTGCAGGACGACACTCATCCGCGTGGCCGACTTGGCAACACTGATCCGGTTGTTGAGATCCCTTCCGAACGGAAGGGAGAGCTCGTAGAGCAACAGGTACTGCGCTGCCAGTTCCGAATCGTCCGGCAGGCGGTAGTAGGCCGGATCGTCTCCGTGCATGTTCATGTTCAGGCGCTTCATGATGTCGGGAAAGGCCTCGACGTGGAGAACTTCAGGCTGTTGGCGGAACCATTCGGCGAAGGCCTCGACATTCTCCAGATAGGCGGGCTCGGTGATGCCTCCCTCGCGACCCGACTGGAGCGTGTACTCCAGCGTCTCAATGCCGGTCAGATTCTCGATCACGAAATCAGTGTCCTGCCGGAATTGGTAGCGTTCGCTCAGATAGCTGGTCCAGTTGTCGGTCAACTCGAGCCTGGGGACGCCCGAGATCAGCACGATGGCAACGACTGCGGAACTCCACAGCAGCATGGTTCGCCGGGCGACCACGAATTCGCCAAGTCGATCAAAGAACCCCGGCATCAGGGCGCGAACCGGGCGCGGCCTCAGCGGCAGGACGGACAGCACAGCGGGGAGCACCGTCATGGAATAGACGAGAGCGCAGAACACGCCGAACGCCACGAGGTTTCCGAGCACGCGGAATGGCGGTGAATCGGATGCATTCAGGCTCAGGAATCCGATGACTGTCGTCAGCGAAGTCAGGAACACCGGCCATGCATTGACCCGAATTGACTCGGCGATCGCGGCGTTCCGGTCAAGGCCCCCGGCCATACCGGCCAGCGTCCTCTCGACGATGTGGACCGAATGGGCCACCGCCACCGTCATGACGATGATGGGAACACCGGAATTCGCTGGGTTGAACACGATTCCAAGCCAGCCGGCGAAGCCCACGGTCGTGTTGACCGTGAACATCAGCACGGCGACGATCGCCGCCGTCCCCATGAAGGACCGCAAGAGGATGGCCGCCACGCCTGCAATGATGGCGAACACGATCGGGACCAGGGTCTCCATGTCATCCTTGGTGGCGTCGGCGAATGCACGGTTCAGCGGCACATCCCCGGTCAGGTAATAGGCGATATCAGGATTGCCGGCGCGAGCGTCGTCGAGAAGGCGATGGAGATGGTCGGTGATGTCGAACACCGCCGCGTCCGGGTTCTCCGGCAGGACAAAGTCGATCACGAGCCCGGCAACCTCTCCGTCGTGCGAAACCAGACGTCCGGCGATCTCGGGGGTGTTCAGCGCGACCTCGCGGATCCACTCGAGATCGTCGTCCGTCAAGGCGTCTGCTTCCTCGACCAGCGACTGGACAATCAGTTCGTCGCCGTCGGCCCAACTGTGGAAATGATTGGTAAGCGAGTCGACCCGCGTGGAATAGGGTGTCTGCCACGCCGCCTCGGTGAGGTTCTCGATGGCTCCCAGAGTTTCCGAGGTGAAGACGGAGCCGTCCCGCGGAGCGACGGCAATCAGCGCCCTGTTGGAGGTCCCGTAGGTGGCCTCGAGCGCATTCAATGACGCAAGCTGCGGATTGTTCTCGTCGAACAGGCTGCGGTAGTCGTTGGTCACGCCAACGAAACTGACGCCGGCAGTCAACGCCGCCATGACCAGCCCCGCCAGGGCGAGAACCAGCCACCGGCGACGCAGGATCGCTGCAATGAAGGACTCGACGATTCCTGTCATCACGGAACGGGGTTAGGTCTACACCGCTCGGGTGCTACCATTTGGACGACAACTCGGCATAGGGGTTGTCGGGCAACCTGTAGCTGATCCCGCCCTCGTCGTACATCGAGATGTCGAGGATTCTGGTGATGTCCTCGACAGGCCGGGAGTAACGGGGATTCAGCCTCTCCGCCAACCGCTTTATCCGGCTCAGCATGCGTATCTTCCACAGGATTCCGAATGTGGCGCTCTCGGGAATCATGAGTTCGTCGGCAAGCTCCTTGCCGACAAGGGCGCGCGACACCCGCGCGATATCTCCGGCAAGCATCTGGCGCTTGTCCGTCTCGGTCACCCCGGCGACCAACGGCGCGGAATTCAGGAGGGACGAGGCGAGCGCGATCGACTCCATTGACGGCGGAGGTTCGCACACACGGCCAATCCTGTAGATTTCGAGCGCGTCCTCAAGGTCGCGGTAGAGGATGGTTTCCGGAATGCCCATCAGGTATCCGGAATACCGCCACACCGCCATGAAGCTCCTGCTTTCCTCCTTGCTGAAGGAGGCTCCGAGTTTCTTCAGATAGTCCAGCGACCTTGCGGAAAAGGCCACGATGGCAAAACCGACATGGGCCGCGCTGATAGGCGTGCCGAGTTCGTCCTCGTCCCAATCGTCAGACTGGCTCAGGAGATAGCGTACCTTCGCGTGAACCAGGCGCACCCGGACAGAATGGGCCCACCCGTCGTTGTATACATCCATGCCGCTCGGCATGAATATCTCCAGCATGTGGCGGTTGTTCTGCTTGAGACGCCGCACACCCTGATCACGCAGTCTGCCGGTGATGAAGAATGACTTGGCAATGTTGGTGGAAAAGCCTTCCACGAGAACGCCACCCACCATGCCCGCGAGGACCAGCGGAACATTCCTGTGGAACATGCGGCAGCCGGGCAGGAACCCGGGCAGATCGACCCATGCAGGCGGTTCCGCACAGTGTTCGAAAAAAGCCTTGACGGTTGCCGGCGCGCTTCGAAGTGCTTCGCCTCCCTTTCCGGCCATGCAATGCCCGATCAGCTTCGTGGACCTTTCGGCTCCCATCGCCTCGAGATCAACGATCATGGCATCGGCCAGCGGATCTCCGATGACGGTGTGCGCGACGTAATTCGCCGCCCTCGCCTGGTCAACCGCACGCGCCTTCGGGTAGTGGTCCACGTAGGCGTCAGGAATCCTGGTCGGCTCCAGGGGAGCCGTCCCTGCTCCTGCGCATCGATCCTGACGCACTTCTGGAAAATCCATGATTATGTTCAGTGCCACAATTTGGATTCAGGATCAATATCGCCGCATTTCGCCCACAATACCATCGGCATGAAGCATCAGGGCTGCGAGCAGCGCAACGGATGATGGGCCCGAACGCCCCGTCGTGATGCAAGCCGGAAAATCGGGTTCAGTAGCCGAGCACGCTGTAGTCACCGTCCAGGATCAGACGGATGGACACGTACAGTCCCAGGAGCGCCCCCAGAATCCACGGCGAGTTCGTCCCCCAGACATAGATGTACATGTCGCGCCGGCTGATCCGGTGCTGTCGCCTGGCCACGAAGAAGCTGACCCAGTAGATCGACGTCGCATACAGCAATTGCCAGAACAGCATTGTTCCAATCATGCCGGCGATGAGGGCGGGCAGAATGTCAAACGTGAAGGCAGCGTAGAGGACCACGGTCGGCAAGGGCGTCACAAAGCCGTTGCCGATATCCACATTGAAGCCGTAGGTGCGACGGTCCGCATATGACTCATCGTATTGCGAGTAGGCGGCCCAAACATCTGCCCATACCGTTGCCGACAAGACCTTCGTCCACGGCACTTTCCCGGTGAGGAACTCGACAGCTGGTGTCCTGCCCGTGTCCTGCCAGCGCCGACGCCAGTACACGGCGCGCCGCTCGATGTAGTCCCGTCTGAAGAACAGGCACACCTCCCAGTAACAGATCACCAGATTGACGGAAAAAAACAGAGTCAGAACGCCATGGATGATGTCGACATCACCGCGGAACCAGTAACGTGCGCCAATCGCAGCCGATGCCATGATGACAACCACCAGCGCCGTGAACAACACGGCCGGGATTCCCGGTGCTCCGGAACCCGTCGTGGTTCCTGACGATGCTGGGCGAGCCTGACCTTCAGGCATGGTTGCACGATCCCTGGAAGAAAATCTGAGCCATCGACCGTCGAAACTGTATCGCCCGATGAGCCTCGCGTGCTAGTCTGGTACGCTGAATCTTGCGGGAATGTCGGCATGAGCGATCCCTCTGTCAAACCGTCCGATTCCCGTTCACTTGCAAATCTGTCTTCCGACGAGGTGCAGTCCGTCGTCGACGAATACAACGACATCTACGACGGAGGCGTGGAAAACCGCAAAGAACGATACCGTTCGCTTGTCAATCACTATTACGATCTTGTCACCGACTTCTACGAGTTCGGCTGGGGCCGGAGCTTTCACTTCGCTCCCCGACGCCGGGGCGAGGGATTCAGGGCGTCATTGCTGCGCCACCAGACGTTCCTGGCAGACCAGCTGTCGCTGCGGTCCGGCATGGAGGTGCTCGATGTCGGGTGCGGTGTCGGCGGCCCGATGGCCAATCTGGCCCGCTCTACGGGTGCAGGCTTCGTGGGCATCAACAACAACGCCTACCAGATCGAGCGCGCGAAACTGCACACCCGTGATGTCGCGCCGCTGTGCCGGTTCATTCACGGGGACTTCATGCAGATCCCAGTGGATGACTGCAGCTTTGATGCTGCCTTTGCCATCGAGGCCACGCCTCACGCACCGGACAAGGCGGCGGTGTTCCGGGAGATCTTCCGGGTGCTGCGCCCGGGGGGCCACTTCGCCGCCTATGAGTGGTGCCTGACCGCGAAATTCGACCCCGGCAATGCAGAGCATCAGCGAATCAAGAATGACATCATGGTGGGGGATGCATTGCCGTACATCGCGTTCACGACAGAGGTTTGTGCAGCGTTGAGCGCAGCAGGCTTCGAGATTCTGGATGCCCGGGATCGCGCCTCCGAGTCAGATCCGGAAACACCCTGGTACCGCCCCCTGCAGGACCGCGATCTGGGTCTTACGA
>JAJEHK010000035.1 GCA_022823765.1 Alphaproteobacteria bacterium
GGCAACGCCCGCCAGTTCACGTGCAGTTTCCATGGCTGGACCTATGCCAACAGCGGCGAACTCAAGGGCGTTCCCCTGGGCGAGGAAGCCTACGGAGACCGTCTCGACAAGAAAGCCTGAGGACTGCTTGAAGTACCGAAACTCGCGACCTATGGCGGCATGATCTTCGGCAACTGGGACGCCGGCGCCGAGAGCCTGGACGAGTTTCTGGGCGACCTTCGCTGGTATCTTGACGTCATGATCGAGCGCCAGATCGGTGGTATCGAGTTCATTCCCGGCATGCAGCGCTACTCACTCAACGCGAACTGGAAGATTGCGAGCGAGAACTTCGCCGGTGACACCTATCACCTGATCTATTCGCACGGCTCGATGTTCAGGCTCGACATCCGTCAGATCAATCCCGCGAACCCCAACTTCCGCGGCAAGGAGCGGGAGTACTACAACATCGGACTCGACAACGGTCATGGCCTGACCGGTGTCGTCTTCGGCGGCGAACGGTATGAGGTCGACCGCGAACTGGCCAGGACGTATGGACCCGAGGTGGTGGAGTACGTCGAGGAGTGCCATCAGCGGCTGATCAGGGCCCTTCCCAGCAATCAGGCCGGGATGTACGCCCCGTCATTCAGCAACATGTTCCCGAACCTGTCGTTCAACGACTTCAGCGCCTTGAGACCGATCGGGTTCTATCTCTGGATCCCCAAGGGTCCCTGCCGTCTGGAAGCCTGGAACTGGTGTGGAGTCGATCGTGACGCGCCCCAGGTCATCAAGGACGAGGCGCGGGTCGACTTCACGCGCATACAATCGGTGAGTGGTATCGCCGCGCAGGATGACACGGAGAACTTCGAGCAGGTGACCGAAGCCACACGCGGGGTGGTTGGTCAGCGGCTGGACTTCAACTACCAGATGAATGTCGGACAGGACTTGCTGAAAGGCCCCCCGGGGTGTCCGGGCCGGTTCTCTCCCTACATCTCCGAGACCAACCAGCTGAACTTCTATCGACACTGGGTGGAGCTCATGGATTCGCCCTGGTCCGGACGGTCACATGGTCGACGCCGAGCTGCAGCATCGCGTTGAGCAGTTCCTTTACCGCGAAGTGCGGCTGTTGAGCGAACTGCGTTTCGAGGAATGGCTCGATCTCTTCGCCGACGATGCGCGGTACTGGATGCCGGCACGCGAGACCGTCGCCGGACAACCTGACGCCGTTGCCAGGGATGGCGAGATGGCGTTTTTCGATGACGACAAGGACTTCATGTCAGCCCGCATCGAACGCCTGCGGTCATCGCTCGCGCATGCGGAACAGCCACCGTCGCGGATGCGCTATGTCATCTCGAATGTCGAGATCGACGAAATGGAGGGCGGCACACTCGATGTTCGGTGCAACCTGATTGCCTACCAGTCACGCCTGGAGCGCACCGAGGTCATGTATGTCGGCCGGCGCGAGGATCACCTGCGGCCCGAAGGAACCTCGTGGCGCATCGCCCTGCGCAAGGTCATTCTCGACCAGACCCTGCTGCCGAGGACCATGTCGACGTTCTTCTAGGGCCGTTTCGCGACAGTCTGCCAATTGGGACTGACAGTTTCTCACCTTGACCGTCGGATCATCTCCCCGGGGCTCGTTGCCGGGGTGCTGGACTCGGTGGGGCTGTCGCGAAGTCGTGTTCGTCATTGCCGACGTCCGTGGTCCGGTCCCCAGCGACATCTCCGGGACATGTCTGGTTGACAGGTGAGAGTCACAGGAACTCTTCGTCTGATTGACTGGTCAGTCAGAATTCGTGGACGGGATTGGCTGAGAATTGATAGAATCAACCCGTCGATGCGACGTAGGGGAGGAAATCCGGTCATGTTCACGAAACCCCAAAGCGGACTGGCCGCCGTGGTGGCCGTCCTTGCGGCATGCGCGATGCCCGGAATCAGCCATTCGGAAATCTTGACCTACACCTTTCCGGTGTGCGGAGCGCCCAACAGCTACGAGCCCGGCTGGGTGCCCAACGGCGATCCCATGGTCAATGGCGAGATGACGCTGACCATCGATGCGGAACAAGGGCTTCTGTCACTGAAACCGTCACAGGAACTTCTCGACAGCATTCGCTATCCCACCATTCATGCGCATCTCTACGACCTGCAACATCGATACAGCAACTCAGATCTCGGCCAGTCCACCATCTGCTGGGCCTACTACAACACCGAAGGCTCACGGGGCGGAACCTGCGCACATGACGACTATGACTGCCAGTCCCTGACCGGCGTGACCAACTGGCCCTGGGACGCCTATGGCTACTACGTCGAATGGTACAGGGATTACATCAGGACGGTCGCCTCGGAGAATGCTGACGACTGGTGGCTGATGTTGCACTTCGCCGGCGGCCACTTCGCGACCGACGAGAACGGCCGCCTGATCGAGTGGGACGGCTCACCCTTCATGGAATCGTCCTTCTACGGCCTCAACCAGATCCGAACCGACTGCAATGGGCGGGTCGGCCGCACGCTCGACAATCGTGATTTCGGCCACGGCGACAAGTGCAACAAGATGCTCGAGGGCGTGATGGCCGACGACCACTTCCTCGACGCCAACGGAATCGCCTGGGTCGACGAAAACGGCGCCCTCACCGAAGAGGCCATCGCGATGGGCTATGATCTCGAGACCGAGTATCTCTTCTTCAACTACCGTGACAACGGACAGTCCGATCGCTGGGGCGGCCCCGATGGCGGTGCGGGCGGCTTCCTGACCGGCGACAAGGAGGGACGTTGCCTCGCATGGCCAGCGGAATCCTATGGCGAGCCGCCGGATCCCGACGATGACATGGAAAGCGCACAACTCATCGCGCAGTAGGCCGCTGAACTGGCCAGTCTCCATCGCGGGCAGGCGCCGTGACGGTGAACACGACCTGTCAGCCGATCGGGATGATGCCGGGCCCGCCTGCTGACCTCGGCCAGCACGGGGA
>JAJEHK010000268.1 GCA_022823765.1 Alphaproteobacteria bacterium
CTGCGGTCGTGCATGATCGCCCCCTCCTCAATAACGCAACGTGACGGTGGCATGGACCGGCTCGTCGCCAATGACCACCAGGGCATCGGAAAAGCCGGGCGGCCCCATGATGCCGGTGGCGTCATTGGAGAAGCCATAGCCCTCCGTCGGCACGCCGAGAAGGTTGGTATCGAGTTCGCCGTCGCCGTTCTCGTCATGCATGACGGCAACGGCATAACGCCCTTCGGCAAGGTCCGGGAACACCAGGCTGAACGTGCCTGCAGCCGCATTGATCCACACACCTGCCACGGCGCCCTCATCGTCGGGAAAGCTGACGTCGGCACGCTCCTGGTGCAGGGCCAGGAAAACGCGTCCGTCATCGGAGCGGATGCCGGTCACGTCGATCGCCAGTTCACCCGCGAGAACGGGAGCGTGGAAACCGAGGATCGTGACGGCGAGTGTCGTCAGTCGTTTCATGATGAATTGCCTCCTGTCGGTTGAAACGCCGACGCCATTTCGGCACGGTCATGCGGAGCTTCAATCGCCGTTGCGTGAAAGGCAGGGATCCTTCGCCGATGAATGTCACGTTGCCGTTCGCGTCACGCGAATCGACACGGCGCCTGCGTCGCCATCTCATCGCCGTGGTGCTGTCGATCGCCGTCTTCTCGTGGCTGGGTCCCTTTGGCACGGCCACCCGCCTCGAACCGGGGCTCCTGGTGGCCTACTGGGCCGTGTCGATTGCCGGCAACTGGCTGATTGCCATGACCACCGTTCCCTTTGCCATCCGCCTATTCCAGCAGGCAGGCAGACCCGCCATAGCGGGCATTGCGGCTGGCTCGGCGATCGCCGCCCTGCCCGGCACCGGACTCGTGTGGATTCTCGAATGGGGACTTGCCGGAACCACCGCCTCGGCAACCATGCTGGCATGGCTCTACGCCTGTGTGGTGGTGGTCTACCTCGTGCTGGCGTTCCTTGCCTGGCACCTCGTCGAACTGCCCTTGCGGACACGCGAAGAGACCTCCTCTGCCCCACCGCCTGCCCGCTCACCCTTCCTGTCACGCCTGCCGGCCCGCCTCGGTGAAGATCTGCTTCATCTTCACATGCAGGATCACTATGTCGAGGCGGCGACTGTGCGGGGAAGCGAACTCGTGCTGTTGCGTTTCCGCGATGCCCTGCGCGAGGTCGAGGATCTCGACGGCATGCAGGTCCATCGTTCCCACTGGGTGGCGCGGTATGCTGTCAGACGTGTGGTGCGGCGCGACGGCCGCATCTTCCTGGAGCTCACCAATGGCGCCATGGTGCCGGTCAGCCGCTCCTTCCAGCCGGCCTTGCGGGAGAGCGGCTGGTTGTAGGGCGCCCTACCCGAGGCGGGCGCCGTCGGGGACGCTGCTGTCCGGAGAGACGAGCACGATGGCGCCATCATGATCGGCGAACCCCAGGGTGAGGACCTCCGACATGAAGGGGCCGATCTGGCGCGGCGCAAAGTTGACCACGGCCGCCACCTGGCGGCCAACAAGATCATCGGCCGTGTAGCGATCGGTGATCTGCGCCGAACTCTTGCGCGTGCCGATCTCCTCTCCGAAATCGATCCAGAGCTTCAGGGCCGGTTTGCGGGCCTCGGGAAAGGGTTCCGCACGGACCACGGTGCCTGCGCGGATATCGACATCGAGGAAAGCGTCGAACGGAATGACGGGTGTGCTCACGCACCGGCCTCTTCGGGTTCCGGACCCGGTGAACGCCAGGCGAGGTTCTGCAGACGTTCGGCCAAGGCCAGCCTCTTGTCGAGATGGGCCATGGTGCGCGCCATGTCGTCGCTCTCATCGGACTGCCAGACGCGAAGAACGTCGAGCCAGACCAGCATGAGACCCTTCGTGCGCAGGGCGCCGGCCGGGCCTCCGGCATCGATTCCCGCTGCCTCCAGCATCCATCGCATCGAGGCCTGAGTCAGACAGAAGCCCTGAAGGGCCGACCCCGGATTCCCCAGTGAAGCACGGATGATGGACCAGGCCGCCTTGCGGTGGGCCGAAAGCGCATCAAGCCGGCGCATGATGACATCGAACAGGCGGTCCCTGGGCGATTCATCGCCAAGATCACCGGTGTCGCCGGCCAGCACTGCCGCATCAATGCGCGCGGAAAACGCCTTCAGTATGGCGTTGCGTGTCGGATAGACGGCATGGAGTTCCGCCAGCGTGACACCGCTTGCCTCGGCGACATCACGCATGGTGAGATCTCGCCAGCCTGCCGTTGCCGCCAGTTCCAGGGCGGCGTCGAGGAGTACATCGGAAACGTCCGCTTTCCTGGCCATTCTCCTTCCCGCTTCCACCTGCATCGAGAGTAGTCTGCCATCCCTGTGGTGGCAAACCGGAACCGCCGCGTCACTGCCGGCCCAGTTCCCTGGAACGGCGGGTGGCTGCTTCGACCGCGCGGTCAAACAACGGCTGAATGCCGTCCTCGGCCATGAGAACGCCGAGAGCTTCAAGCGTCGTACCGCCGGGACTCGAGACATTGCGCCGCAGCTGGGCCGGAGTCTCGTCCGCCTGCAGAGCCAGTTCGCCCGCGCCGGCAACCGTGTGGAGAGCCAGCCTGGACGCGACCGCCTCAGGCAGACCATTCGCGATACCGGCGCGGGTCAGTGTCTCGATGAGCAGAAAGACATAGGCCGGACCACCGCCGGAGAGTGCCGTCACGGAATCCATGAGCGATTCGTCGTCCAGCCAGACGGTTTCCCCGACACTTGCCAGCAGTAATTCGGCGGTTCCCCTCGATTCGCCCGACACGTGACTGTTCGCCACCATGGCGGTGATTCCCCTGCCGATGGCAGCCGGCGTATTGGGCATGGTGCGCACGACCG
>JAJEHK010000119.1 GCA_022823765.1 Alphaproteobacteria bacterium
ATGTCGACGACATGCACCGTCGAGGCAAAGAGCCCCACCGCGGCGCCTTTGCGAAAACACGGGGTCACGACCGTGAAGTCGAAGAGGTGCCCGGTGCCGTGCCAGGGATCGTTGGTGACGAAGACGTCACCCTCCTTCATGGAGGAGACCGGATACTTGTCGAGGAAGAAACCGACCGCCGCCGGCATGGCATTGACGTGGCCGGGTGTCCCGGTGACCGCCTGGGCAAGCATGCGGCCCTGGAGGTCGAATATGCCCGCAGACAGGTCGCCGGCTTCGCGCACGGTCGTCGAAAAGGCCGTGCGGATGATCGCCTGCGCCTGTTCCTCGACGGCGGCAATGAACCGGTCCCACAGCACCTGGTGGCGCAGTCCCGCCACCAGGTGCGCAGTGACCTCGCTGCCATGCTTGAACACGAGGTGTCCGTCTTCATCGAGGGAGCCCCGCCAACCGGGCGACACGATGGTCGTGGTCTGGGTCTCGACAATCGCCGTGGGACCGGTCACCCCCTCTCCCGGGGCGAGCGCATGACGCGGGAGAACAGCGGTCCTGCTCGCGTCGTCGTCGCCCGGGAAGACGATTCCACGGAACGACCTTGCGCCGTCCCTGGCGGTCGCCGACGGCGCCATCCGGCTGGCGGGAGAATGGGCGACACGCGCCACGGCCGTCAGCGACCAGGTCAGCACCTCGACCTCGAGCCCCGGAACCGTTCTGCCGAACTGCTGGCGATAGGCGCCCTCGAAGGCATCGGCGATCCAACCTGCGTCCCCGTCGGAGAGCGCCCGGTCCGGAAGATCGATCCGGACCTCGTGACCCTGTCCGATGTAGCGAGCGAAAGCGTGGCGATGCTCTTTCACGGCCTGACCAGGCGCACCCCGAGCCACCACGTCGTGCGCCTCCCGGCTCATGGCGTCGAAGAGCACATTGAGAGCGGCGGCATCGAAGCGGGAAAGACGCTGGTAGTGGCTCCTCACCACCTCGTAGGCCACCGGAGCAAGCAGCAGCCCGACGGCCGATCCGACGCCGGCGTTGACCGGAACGACGACCTTGCGGATGCCCAGTTTCTCGGCGACGCGCAGTGCGTGCACGGGCGCTGCTCCGCCGAAGGCGATCATGGTGCGATCCTCGATCTCCTTGCCGCGTTCGATCGCATGCACGCGGGCCGCCGCCGCCATGTTCTCGTCTACGATCTCGACGATGCCCAGCGCCGCCTCGACGGCAGTCTGCGACAGCGTCTCGCCCACGCCACCCAGGATCGCCTGGGCCGCGGCTCGCGGGTCGAGATCGAAGGCGCCTCCGGCGAAGTCCGCCGCGTCGAGACGGCCCAGGACGAGATTGGCATCGGTGACCGCGGGATCGGCGCCGCCCTTGCCATAGCATGCCGGCCCGGGTTCGGCGCCGGCGCTCTGCGGGCCCACCTTGATCCTTCCCAGTTGGTCGACGGAGGCGATGGATCCCCCGCCGGCACCGATCTCCACCATTTCCACGACGGGAATCTTGAGGGGTATGCCGCTTCCCTTCATGAAGCGATGGGCCCGGTCGACCTCGAAATGGCGCCCCAGAAGCGGTTCGCCGTGATCGAGCAGGCAGATCTTCGCCGTCGTGCCCCCCATGTCGAAGCTGACGACCTTGTCATCCCCCATGGACCGCGCGATGTGACCGGCCAGAATCGCCCCTCCCGCGGGGCCAGACTCGATGAGCCTTACCGGGTACGCCCGCGCCGTCGGAATCGTGACGAGGCTGCCGCCCGAGGTCATGAGGAGGAACGGACAGGTGAATCCCGCCTCCTCGAGGGCGTGTTCCACGTCGGCGAGGTAGGCGGCCATGACGGGCTTGATGTAGGCGTTCGCCACGGTTGTCGTCTGACGCTCGTATTCCCTGATTTCGGGACACACATCGCTCGAGACGGAGACCGCCACGTGGGGCAGCCGTTCGGCGACCATGGCGGCAATGCGCCGTTCATGCTGCGGATTGGCGTAGGCATGAAGCAGACCGACAGCCACACTTTCCACACCGAATTCACCAAGGCGATCAATCCAGGCCGCAACGGCCTCTTCATCGAGCGGCACCAATACCTCGCCCCTGGCGTTGATCCGTTCTGGCACCGGGAGTCTGAGGCGCCTCGGCACCAGGGGTCGCGAGCGATCGGCCAGGATGTCGTACTGATCAAAACGGTTCTCGTAGGCGATCTCCAGGGAGTCCCGGTGGCCCTCGGTGACGAAGAGCGCCGTGCGGGCTCCCTTGCGTTCGATCAGGGCGTTGGTCGCCAGGGTCGTGCCGTGAAGGACGAGACCGACGTCACCGGCCACGGCGCCGGCAGCCTCCATCACCTCCCTGAGACCGGTCATGAATCCCTCGGCGGGCGCTGCCGTCGTCAGGGTCTTGGCGGCATGGCGGACACCGTCGCCTTCCAGCACCACGTCCGTGAAGGTCCCGCCGATGTCGATGCCGATGCGTATGCCGCCTGCCAGTCCGTCCGGCCGGTGTTCCGTCATACCGTTATCCACACATGATTGCCCTTGAGGCATGGCCGGTCAGGACCATGCCGATTCCGTCTCCAGCGTACAATCAGCGCACCATGGCGTCGATGCCAGCGCGGGCCGGAAACTCCGAGGAACCGGCACCGCTCCAACACCTGCACCGTCGGCGACGGACAGGCAGATGACGCGCCAGAGAGTTTGGAGCGCTTCGCAACTCCACAATCACGCTGCAGCAGCCTGATCTCGAGCGAGCAGCATGAACGGAACTTCATCGGCGCGGTGACAACGGCAAGAGGATGTGTCCGCTTCGCGCAGCGGCCGGCTTCGGGCTACCCGGCGAAGTGCGCGTCATGGAGACGCTGGCGGGCTTCGGTGTCCTTGAGTGCACCATTGGACTGGACAAGATCCCAGGGGGTGGCCCCTCCCGTGGATTGCGCTCTCGCTTTCGCGCCCGCCTCGAGCAGCGCGATCACGGATTCAGGCCCATCGCTCGCGTCGGCGGCGTGGTGCAGTGGTGTCCAGCCGGCCGCATCGCGGGCCTCTAGATCGGCGCCCGCCTCGATCAACGCCTGCACGACCCCGGGCGTGTCGTTGGAGGCCGCCGCATGGTGAAGCGGCGTCTGGTCGTCCTCGTCGCGAGCCTCGAGGTCGGCGCCCGCCTCGATCAGCATGGACATGATCGCAGTCTCGTCGTTGAACGTCGCTGCGAGGTGGAGCGGCGTACGGCCGATCTCATCGCGTGCCTCGAGGTCCGCACCGGCCTCGATCAGGATCGAGACGATTGCCGGCACAGTCCCCCTATCGACCGCATGGTGCAGGGGTGTACGGCCGAACTTGTCGCGAGCCTCAAGGTCGGCGCCTGCCTCGGTCAGTCGCGACACAACCTCGGGCACCTTGATCCAGCTTGCCGCGCGGTGGAGCAGCGTCCAGCCCTCCGCATCGCGGGCGTTCATGTCGACCCCCGAGTAGTCGCTCATTTGCACGGTCTCCGCTACATCGCCGGGGAAGGCCCGGCGCATTGTAGCCGATCGCAGCGGGGTTGGTATCCGGGCGCCTGGGGCGGCTGGCCTGCCAGGCTTGATCGGCACCTTGCCAAGGGGTCAGGACGCCCTTCGCGAATTCCCCTGTATCAAGCCTTTACCCGCGTTGCAGGACATTCAGGCAGGTATCGATTCCACGCCCGAATGTTGAACACCATGCAATCCGCAACGATCTGTCTCGTCCAAACACCTGACCAGGGGACCTGCAGCGGCAGCCGTTATCTAGCCTCGTCCGTTCGCCCAAGGCGCTCGGTTTCAGTCAAGTCATCCAGGCCACTGAGGATCCAACAACAGACTGGCTTTCGCGTATCGCCCGAAGCCCACTCATAAAGAAACAAGTCCCTGTACTCAGATTAGACCGAATTGCTCTCTTGATTAACGTTAGTCGTTGTGCTAATGTTAGCGTTATCGCTAACGAAAGATGATTCCATGACCACGCCGAACTACTCATTCGAGAACCCGTTCAAGCCTGGAGCGGGCCACATGCCTCCATACCTCGCCGGGCGAACGAACGAACAGGACGAATTCAGAAAGGCGTTGCGCCAGACGACGATCCTGGAAAACGTCATTCTCACCGGATTGCGCGGCGTCGGGAAAACGGTCTTGCTGGAGACCTTCAAGCCAATTGCAAGGCGGGCCGGCTGGCTGTGGGTAGGCCAGGACCTCTCTGAAGCAGCGAGTCTAACCGAACAGAATCTATCCAAACGAATGATGGCGGATTTGGCAGTGGCTACATCCGGAATGCTCGTTCGAACAGAAACGCACCGTCAGATGGGAATCGGCCGTGAGGATATCGAAGCCAACCGTCCAATAGGCTATGGAGATCTTCATTCCATCTTCGAAGCTACGCCGGGCCTTGTTTCGGACAAGCTCAAGGCTGTCCTGTTGTTTGTGTGGAAAGCCCTTCCCTCGGGAAGCACGCCGGGGATCGTGTTTGCTTACGATGAGGCTCAGAATCTATCGGATCATGCCAAGCAGGATCAATTCCCCCTCTCGCTGATGCTTGATGTTTTCCAGTCCATACAACGAATGGGTGTGCCGTATCTGCTTGTGTTGACTGGCCTCCCGACCTTGTTCCCAAGACTCGTAGAGGCTCGCACATACGCCGAACGCATGTTCCACATGCTGTTCTTGAACCAATTGGACGACAAGGATAGTCGAGATGCGATCACGAAGCCGATTGAGAACGATCAATGCCCGATCACCTTCCAGACACGGACGGTCGAGCTCATAAGAGAGAGTTCTGGCGGCTATCCATATTTCATCCAGTTCATCTGCCGGGAGTACTTCGATACCTGGCTCAGTCAGAACAAAAAGGGTGAGCAGATGTCCGTCGTCAATGCGGACATCTTGAGGAAGCTGGATACGGACTTCTTTGTTGGCCGGTGGTCACGAGCCACGGACCGTCAGCGAGAACTAATGGAGGTCATCGCCTCGCTCCCAAATTGCGATTCCGAATTCACGGTCCAGGAGGTTGCCGACCTGTCTAGGTCTGTATTGGACAAGCCCTTCAGCCGTAGCCACATCAGCCAGATGCTGGTGTCGCTGAGTCACGCGGGGCTCGTGTACAAGAACAGATACGGCAAGTACCTGTTTGCTGTGCCCCTCCTGTCAAGTTTCATCAAGCGACAAATGGAGTAAGGGCGGCCTGCCTGTCCCGCTTGACCTTCCAGCGGGCACTCGCCGCTCCCCGGGCAATCTCCTTGCGCTTCTCTGCAGACGATTTCGATGCCCGAGCCCTACCACCCCTCGCCCCGAGCGCCCTGTCTACAGAGGCTTTGCTGTCCTCATCGCCGGTCGCGATCCGCATGACCCGGACTGCGTTCCAGACGACATCGCGCGGGCGCTTCTGTCCCTGCGTTCCCTCAGGCATCCTCCAGACATGAGGGGGAACCCCCATCGGGCATGTCGGGTGCTGGCATTCACTCCGCTGTGGACGCATACTTGGTCCGGCAGACAATGCAGTGGGAGACAAGACGGTGCATACGGCCATCATCGACCATCCATCTGCATGGAAGGGGAGCGATTTCGCCAGCCCCGACGATGTTTCCTTCGATCTCGAAGACCGGCACAGGGATGCGCTGTGGTCGGTCGTCCGCCGGGCACGGGAATCCGGGCGCTCCCTCCAGGAACTGACCGAAGCGGAAACCGCGATGCCGGAGATCGCGGAGGAACTCCGGGCGCTGCGTCATGAGTTGATGGAGGGGCGCGGCCTCCTCCTGGTGCGCGGCTGGCCCGTGGACGAGATGACCCATGATGAGCTGGGCATGGCTTACTGGGCCTTCGGCGCCGGTTTCGGGCGTGGCGTCTCGCAGAGTCCGATGGGCGATCGGCTTGGCTATGTGATCGACGTCTCCAAACCCGGCAAGCGGGAGCGTGGATACCGCAGCGCCAAGGAGCTCAACCTCCACACGGATTCGGACGACATCGTGAGCCTGCTCTGCATTCGCGAGGCGATGTCAGGCGGCGAGAGCCGGCTGGTGAGTTCGGTCGCCGTCTACAACGAGATCGCACGCGAGCGGCCTGATCTTCTGGAGCCGCTCTTCGCCGGGTATCACTACCACTGGTTCGGCGAACAGCCTCCCGGCCAGGGCCCGGTGACGGATTACCCCGTTCCCGTCTTCGGCTACGAGAAGGACCGGCTCTCGTGTGTCTTCCTGCGCGAGTTCATCCGCATGGCTGCCGAGGAAACCGGCGTTCCGCTCGACGCGCGGCAGAACGAGGCCCTCGACGTGTTCACGCAAGTGATCGAACGCGATGCGATGCAGTTCCGCTTCCACCTGCGCCCGGGGTGGGCCTCCTTCATCAACAACTACACGGTGCTCCATTCCCGCACCTCCTTCGAGGACTGGCCGCAGGACGACAGGAAACGCCTCCTCCTGCGCCTGTGGCTGAAGGCGGACCCGCCCCGGCCCGTCGTCGCAAACCAGAGACGCTATTACGGCGACGACGGCATGCATGTCGACGGCCGCACGGAAACCTGGTTTGACCCCGACCGGCAGGTCGCCCGTTGACGTGAAACCCCCTCTTGGCCTCATCGTCCTGTCGGGGGAGTACCTGCGCGTTCACGTTGCGCTGATGACCGCGGCAGCCGCTGCCTCCATCGATCGCAAGGTCGTCTTTTTCGTCACCATGGACGCCGTCCCGCTCCTTCTGCATTCCGAAGGATGGCGGCAACTCGACGGCGCCTCGCGCGACGACGACATGAAGGCAAGGGGTGTGGCCGATATCGAAACCCTGCTGGAAGCATGCCGGGCGCTCGATGTGTCCTTCATCGTGTGTGAAAGTGGCCTGCGCGCAACGGGATGGGATGCCGAAGCCCTGCGTGACGACACCGAAATCGAGGTGGCGGGACTCGTGACGCTCATCCATGCCATCGACCACGGCGAGATGGTCAGTTTCTGAAGGCTTTCGAGGAGGCACCGATGAACCGCCCGGCCCACGACTTGACCCCCATCATCGATGTCAGCCCGCTCTTCGGCCCGTCACCAGGCAGGCAAGACGACCGGACGGACCGCGCCGTCGCCCACGCCCTCGAGACTCATGGCAGTTTTGTCGCCAGCGGTGCCTGGCCGGGGATCGACCGTCAGGCTTCCCGACTCTGCGCCTTCTTCCGCATGGCGAACGATTCGAAGGAATCGTGCGCCGTCAGCCGCTTCCGTCCGGAGAACCGGAACATCTACCGGGGCTACTACCCCATCACGGAAAACGATTCATGGTCGAGGCGGGAATCCTTCGATGTCGGTCCCGAACCGCCGATGGCGTCGCCGGACGTGCCTGGCGCAGAGTCCTTCCGCGAACCCAACAACTGGCCAGGGGACGAACCCTGGCCGGGCTGGCGCGAGGCGACTCTCGCCATGCTCAACGACCTGCGTGATGTCGGCGTGACCCTGCTTGCGGCGGTGTCACGGGGGCTGGGCCTCGACGAGGATGTCGTGGTCTCACCGGCAAGGGGTCGCAATGCAACCCTGCGCCTCCTTCACGGTGACGTCACCGGAACCGGCGATGGCCCCCATGTCATCACGAACCGCCACGTCGATACCGGTGTTCTCTCCATCATCTGGCAGGACAGTATCGGCGGTCTTCAGATGCAGGGACCAGACGACAGATGGCGTGATGTACCCGTCGTCGCCGACGGACTTTCGGTTCATTGCGGAGATCTCATGGAGGTGCCGAGTAACCGCCGCCTCAAGGCCACGCCGCACCAGGTTCTGGGCGGGCAGGATGCCGACCGGTGTTCGATGGGGATCTTCATCGAACCCGACTTCGAAACGATTGTCGCACCACCATCAGGCGAGCCGGTAAGCTACGCCCGTCACCTCGTCAACCAGTTTCCCGTTCGCTTCCAGCAACCAGAAACTCAAGACACACCGTAGGCTGGCGCCTACAGGAGTGTGTCGATGACGCGATCGGGTGGTTTGTGGCCGTCGGCGAAGGTCTTGATGTTGATGAGAACCTTCTCGCCCATGTCGATCCGGCCTTCGATCGTCGCCGAGCCCATGTGAGGCAGGAGCACCACATTCTCGAGGGCCACGAGCATCGGACTGACCGCAGGCTCGTGCTCGAAGACATCGAGGCCCGCCCCGGCGATCTGGTTGGCCTTGAGCATGCGGATCATCGCCTGCTAGTCGATGACCTCGCCGCGTGACGTGTTGACGATGACAGATGAGGGCTTCAGCAGCTTGAGCCGGCGGGCCGACAGGAGATGGAAAGTCGCCGGCGTGTGGGGACAGTTGACGGAGACGATGTCCATGCGGGCCAGCATCTGGTCGAGACTCTCCCACCAGGTCGCCTCGAGTTCCTGTTCGGCATAGTCCGGCAGCCGCCGCCGGTTGTGGTAGTGGATCGACAGGCCGAACCCCCTGGCGCGCCGCGCCACCGCCGAACCGATCCGTCCCATGCCGACGATGCCGAGACGCTTGCCCCACAGGCGGTGGCCGAGCATGTGAGTGGGACTCCATCCCGACCACATGCCGTTGCGAATCAGCCTTTCCCCCTGGCTCACCCGGCGAATCACATCGAGGATGAGGGCCATGGTCATGTCGGCGGTGTCCTCGGTGAGGACGCCCGGCGTGTTGGTGACGGTGATGCCCCGTTCACGGGCCGCAGCAAGGTCGATGTGATCGACGCCGGTACCGAAGTTGGCGATCAGTCTCAAGCTGTCGCCGGCCTGCGCCAGAATTCCCTTGTCGATCCGGTCGGTGAGCGTCGGAACGAGAATGTCGGCCGTTCTGACCGCCTCGACCAGTTCCTCGCGCGGCAGCGGATGGTCATCGTCATTGAGCCTGGTGTCGAACAACTCCATCATGCGCGTCTCAATGACGTCAGGGAGCTTTCTGGTTACAATGACAACGGGTTTCTTGGGTCGGGCCATGCGCTTTTTCACTGCCTTGACGACCGGGAACAAGCGGGCTCCCGTGGTCGCGTTCCCTACCAGATACCGGGCCAACAGGCAACGCGGAGCGTTGTTCCTGCTACCGTGCCTCGCTCTCTGCGCCGCGTTCCTGCATCCCCTGGCTGCCGAGGATCCGGCGGCGTTGCCACGGTTCGCCTCGCTCAAGGCCGACGAGGTCTACATGCGTGTCGGACCGGGCAAGGACTATCCGGTCAAGTGGGTCTATGTGCGCAAGGACATGCCGATCCAGATTACCGATGAGAAGGACGTCTGGCGCCTTGTCCGCGATGTCGACGGGGAGGAAGGATGGATTCACCGGGTGATGCTGTCGGGCACACGGACCGTGATCGTCGCCGGAGCAGCGTTGGCCACCGCCCACGACCGCCCCGACGCGGCGAGTTCCCCCGTTTTCCGGGCGGAACCCGGTGTCATCGCCAAGCTCGGTCCCTGCGAAGGAGGCTGGTGTCAGGTCACCGTCGCCGACACGAGGGGCTGGATGGCGATGGAGACGCTGTGGGGCGTGGATCCCCGGACCGTTCCCGAATAGAACCGCCTTGCCGTCGCAAGGACGCTCGAAAGCGAACCGGTCGTCGAAGGTGAATGGCGCCTACTCGAACTGGCTTTCCCGCCACCTGATGGCGGCACTCAGCCCCTTTTCCTTCTTCACCGCCTCGAACTGCCTGTATTGCTCCGTCTCGGCCGAATCGAGAATGCCACCGACTTCGACGCCGTAGGTGATGGCGCTTCTCAGGCCGGCGATCTCGGCGCCCTGGTTGATGGAGGCCTTGGTGGTCTGCAGGCCTTCAAGGGAGATGGCCGATGCCCGGCGGGCATAGCGCATGGTCTCCTCCTCGAGGCGGTCATCTGGAAACACCTTGTTCACCATGCCGAAATCGCGCGCCTCCTCGGCCGTGATCATGTCTCCGGTGTAGAGGAGTTCGCGGGTCCGCTTGAGACCGATGATCCAGGGCATGATGACCGCCGGCGGAGCCGTCGAGAAGCGGATCTCCGGTTCGCCGAACATCGCGGTGTCGCTGGCATAGGTGATGCAGCACATCATGGCGAGTTCGCACGACCCCGCAAGGCAGTATCCCCGCACCATGGCGATGACCGGTTTCGAGCAGTCCCAGGGCCCGAACTCGAAGTCGGCGCAGTCCTTCAACATCTTGCGCGCACCCATCGGACCCCGGCCATAGGTCTCGCCCCAGGCATACTTCAGATCGTATCCCGCTCCGAAGTGCGGTCCCGCACTGGTGAGGATGATGACCGATACATCCGGATTGTCGTCGAGGCCCCGCAGGGTATCGGAGAGTTCCTTCATGAACGGCGGGTTGATGGAATTCATCTTCGACGCCCGGTTGATGGTCACCGTGGCGACCTTGCCATCAATCCCGCACAGCACTTCACTGGACATGGTCGTCATCCTTCCCCGTCGGTCTCGCGGCGCCAGGTGCAGTCCGCGATCATGGCGGTCCAGTCGCCTTCGAGATAGCTGACGTCGTACGTGCACGAACCGGTCACGCCGGCAAAGGCGCCCGTGCCACCGGCGAGTTCCAGGGTGCCCGCGCCACCGGTCTCGATATCGCCGCTGTCGCGTGTCGACAACGTGTACCACTGATCCCCCGAAGCACTTTGGGCGGTGCAGGGAGCTTCCAGCTTGAAGTCCTGCCCGGAAGCCTTCGAGGTGACGATGCAGGTCACGGGAGAGTGCGCCCCCGGAGCAAAGGGCCCGTCACTGGCATCGATGATGGTGACCACGCCCTTGAGGGTGCCGCCGGTCACCTGTGCGCCGGCATGGTCGATTGTGGTGTAATCCTGGACATAGCTTCTCAGGAACCTGACGGTGCCCTCGTCTCCGGCCACAGCCGCAGACATTCCCACAGCACCCGCAACAAGGATCGAAAGGACCAGTTTCATCAGCATCACTCCGGTTCACCTTCCGCAATCACGTAGTGGACGTTCCCGCTCCATGCAAGCAGGACCTTGCAATTCGGGGCACCGCCTTCAACCACGGTGCGACGGAACGAGAGCCGCATCCGCCCAGCCAGGAACATCCTCTGCGATCCACCGGATCCTGTCCCCGAAGATCGCAACCTCCCGGTGCGGCCGGTCGGGACCGGAGTTGTCGTAGAGCACGGTCAGGTCCGCCAGCGCCATCGCCACCGGTAGACTGGCGTGAGAGCGCGCAAACCGCCGTCGCGCGTCTGCCTCCGGGATATCGTGGCCGCCGAGCTCGACCCGGTTGCGGATACGGTCGAGCGCGGAGTCCGGAGAACCAACGGTCACATAGTGCAGGACGACCCGGTAGCCTGCCCGCCGTGCGGCCGACATGTGACGGAGAATGCCGGAACCGGCAAGCGTGGTTTCCACCAAATGTGACCTTCCCCCGCCGAGAGCAGCCCGTCGGCGGCGCAACGCCTCACGCGCCGCCTGTCCGAGGTTGCCGACCGTCAGGTCACGCGCAATGGCATCGGGGTCAATAATCTCGAGCCCGCCAAATGCACTCGTGCGTGTCAGCGTGGACTTGCCGCATCCGTTAGGGCCGGCAACCACGAGGAGAGTCGGCATAACCGCCGACGCTGACGGGGTCAGTCGTGCTTCCGCCCGGGCGGAACGAGCACTCGGTCCCCTTCCTTGGTCCGTGCGATATAGGCGCCGTCCGAACGGACACCGTAGAGCGTACCGCCAGCCTCGACCTGGGCCGCCAGATCAGCCTTGATCTCCTCACGCCAACCCTCAGGAAACCCCGGTATGTCGGGCGGCTCGGACTTGTGCCTGTGCTCATTCATGCCATCAATCATACATTCTGCAGATCCGTCCTACAATTCGACAACGTGCAGACGAACGGTATTGGGCTCAAGTGCTCGCAGTGGATCGCGGTCGTACTGGCCCTCTTCAGCACGACGAGGTGGCGATGTCGCAAGCGCTGGCGGGTTTCGCCAGGCGCCAATCTGCTGTTAACTTGAAGGAAGGCAGGGGCCTAGCGGGTTCTGCAACGGAGCGCTGTTTCAAAATCTGCTGGAAACGGGGTGAGATTGAGTTGGTGCGCGGCGACGTTGCAGCGATTCGCCAGGGCACACCCTGGGATTGAGCACGTGGATCCGATCATGCCGTACAGCCCCTCGAGCAAGGTA
>JAJEHK010000138.1 GCA_022823765.1 Alphaproteobacteria bacterium
TCCGGCGCCCGACCTGTCCCGCAGTTGCTTGACCAGCGCCGCTGAAATAGCTGTCATTGTTCGATCCCCGGCAGTGCTGTTGCCTCAGGCGCTTGCGCCTTGTGATGAAGTATCCGGAGCATCCGGCGTCTGGGCCTGAGCTTCCTTTTCCGTCGATTCCACGTCAGTCGGTTCCACATCGTCGTCCGCGCTTTCCCCGGCGGTCTCCGTATCGATCGCCGGTTCGTCGACCATGGCGCGGGCACCAAGATCCTCGCCGGATGCCGCGAGTTCGGCTTCAATTCCATCGAGAACAGCGCGGGCAAAGAGGTCGCAGTAGAGCGTGATCGCGCGTATGGCATCGTCATTGCCGGGGACGGCGAGATCGACCACGTCGGGATCGCAGTTGCTGTCGATAATGGCAACGATGGGAATGTTCAGCTTGCGCGCTTCGGATATCGCGATGTCCTCCTTGTTGGTATCGATCACCAGAAGGATGTCGGGTAGTCCAGCCATGTCCTTGATACCTCCGAGGGCGCGTTCGAGCTTGTCGCGTTCCCGGGTCATGCGCAGGACCTCCTTCTTGGTGAGGCCGGTGATGTCCTCGCCGAGGCGCTCGTCAAGCTCGCGCAGCCTCCTGATGGAGTTCGACACAGTCTTCCAGTTGGTCAGCATTCCGCCAAGCCAGCGGTGATTGACGTGATACTGGCCGCAACGTCCGGCAGCCTCGGCGATGGCTTCCTGTGCCTGGCGTTTGGTGCCAACAAACAGCACCCTGCCACCTCCGGCGACGACATCTCGAACCCTCTGCAACGCATGCCGCAGCATCGGCACGGTCTGCTGGAGATCGATGATGTGAACATCGTTGCGCTCACCGAAAATGTAGGGTTTCATCTTCGGATTCCAGCGCCTTGCCTGGTGTCCGAAGTGAACTCCGGCTTCAAGCAGCTGGCGCATGGTGAACTGCGGCATTGTCATGACATCTCGCTCCTCTTCCGGTTCTGCCTCCGCGGACCGGGACCGGACGTACCGGCACCGGAAAGATCTGGTCCGCGTGCGGGTTGAATCAATGGGCGGTATTTAGACCGTCACCACCCCGACATCAAGCTTCAGGCGGTCTCCACCGACCGCACTCCCGGCAGGGCTTCGATCTGGGCCTTCAGACCAAGCGAGAGAAAAAACATCCTAGGCAGGACTATGTCCACCACCTTGCCGCTCAGGGCGGCATAGGACAGCGTGATACGTCCTCCTCCCGGTTCGGCGTTGTCGAGAACCTGCTTCAGGCCAGCGAGAGATTCGCCTGCATCGATGTGAAGGACAAAGGCCTTGAGGGATTTTGATACCATCTCGTCAAGGCGGGCGATGCGGCGCGCCGAAAAACGCACATTCTCACCGTCCACACGGCTATCGACTTCCAGAAAGAACGGTCCTGGCCCCTCGAGTGTGCGGGCGCAGGCATCAAGCGTATCGGAAAAGACGACAATCTCGTAATGTCCGGAGCGGTCAGAGAGTTCAAGGAAGGCGTAGCGGTTGCCCCTGGCGCTTGTTCTCGTACGCCTGGCGACCGGAACGCCGGCGAGCCTGAAGGGTCCCGTGCCGTGTTCACGGGCAAGGTGCAGGGTGTCCGCGTGCGTCATGACACCCAGCCTGGCCAGTTCGCCATCGTAGGCTTCAAGCGGATGGGCTGACAAGTAGAAGCCGATTGCTTCCGCTTCAGCCTTCAGGGCGTCGGCCGGTGTCCATGCGATGGCTTCGACGAGTTCGGGATCACGGGCAGTGCTATCGTCACCGAACAGGTTCTGCTGCTTGCTTTCGCGTTCTTCGGCAATGCTGGCATTGAACTGGACAAGACGGTTGATGTTGGCAGCGACCCGGGCCCGGTTGTCATCAATGCAGTCGAAAGCGCCGGCGCAGGCCAGCATTTCCAGTTGCCGCTTCTTGACGACGCGAACATCGAGCCTGGAGGCGAACTCGAAGAGGCCCGAATAGGGACCGTTGGCTTCGCGTTCCGCAACGAGAGCCTCCATCGCTCCTTCCCCGACGTTCCGGATGGCGGCAAGCGCGTAGCGTACCGCTGTTCTGCCTTCTTCGATCTCCTCCACGGTGAAGGCGACACCCGATCGGTTGATATCCGGTGGCAGCAAGGCGATCCCGAGGCGGGTGAGTTCCTGCCTGAAATGATTGAGTTTGTCGGTGTTGCCCATGTCAAGGGTCATCGACGCGGCGAGGAACTCGACGGGATGGTGCGTCTTCAGCCAGGCCGTCTGATAGGCAACGATGGCATAGGCGGCGGCATGGCTCTTGTTGAATCCGTACCCTGCGAATTTGTCTACCAGGTTGAAGATCTCGGTTGCCAGCTTCTCATCGACGCCGCGGCTCGTGGCGCCGGAAACAAACCGATCGCGCTGGGCGGCCATCTCCTTCTTGTTCTTCTTGCCCATGGCGCGGCGCAGCAGGTCCGCTTCGCCAAGACTGAAACCGGCCAGAATTCTGGCGATCTGCATCACCTGTTCCTGATAGATGATGACGCCGTAGGTTTCGCTCAGCACTTCCTCGAGCGATGGGTGAAGGTAGTCAATCTCCTCTTGACCATGCTTGCGGTTGCAGAACTGAGGGATGTTGTCCATGGGCCCGGGGCGGTAGAGCGATACCAGGGCGATGATGTCCTCGATGGTGTCGGGTTTGAGATGGCTCAGGGCGTCGCGCATGCCCTGCCCTTCAAGCTGGAAGACCCCGATGGTCTCCGCCCTGGACAACATGGCAAATGTGTCGGCGTCATCCAGTGGAAGGTTGTCGAGATCGACGTTCGAGCCGCGGTGCGCCAGCAGGGCACGGGCGCGCTCGAGAACCGTCAGGGTCTTGAGACCGAGAAAATCGAACTTGACGAGACCGGCCTTTTCCACGTCCTTCATGTGGAACTGTGACACCGGAAACTCCGAACGCGGGTCGCGATAGAGCGGGATCAGCTGTTGGAGAGGGCGATCACCGATGACGACTCCGGCAGCATGGGTGCTGGCATGGCGGTAGAGACCCTCGAGTCGGAGGGCATTCTCGATCAGCCGGCCGACCGCTTCGTCCATCATGGCATCCCTCAGCGCCGGCTCATCATTTATGGCGTCCTGCAGGGTGACCGGCGAGGCCGGGTTGTTGGGGATGAGCTTCGCCAGACTGTCGACACGATTGTAGGGCATTTGCAGGACGCGCCCTACATCGCGCACCACGGCGCGCGCCTGAAGAGTGCCGAACGTGATGATCTGCGCCACCCTTTCAGCGCCATAACGATCCTGGACATGGGCAATTACTTCATCCCGGCGGTCCTGACAGAAGTCGATGTCGAAGTC
>JAJEHK010000161.1 GCA_022823765.1 Alphaproteobacteria bacterium
GCCTGTCCCGGTGGGAAGGATTCCGAGAACCGGGGACTTTGCGAGCGCGGCCGCGACTATGGCCTCCTGAAGGGAACGGCCGTCTTCGCTGGCCGGCTTTGGCTTGAACCCCTGGAATTGGAACCACTTCCCAAGAAGGCCGGCCGGGTCTGCCCAGGTCCGGCACCACGCGCAGTCAGGGTCGGTGCAGGATGTGTCACGGAGCCTTCGGACGAGTGCGCCGGCTTCAGGAAACTGGTGGCGCACCCATGGCGGCATGACGGAGTCGTCTCCAGCCACCGAAATCCAGGAAAGGGCGTAGGCAAGGGACCACCCGGTCCGCTCGGCTTCTAGGATCGCCTGTTTCGTCTGGTGAATGCAGGCCCGGTCGGCGAGGGCATGTCGGATGGCCTTGTAAGCCTCAGATGCACCCGGTTTGGGCGCGTCTCTCACCGACCGGAAAACCGCATCGAAACCCTGAGGGTTTTCCACCGACGTGATGAGCCAGTGGAGCGCGGCCAAGAGGTCGGGATCGTTTCCTGCAAGCTTGCATAGTTCGTCAAGCTGGCTTTGCAGGACGGTGAGGACGAGCTTGGCGTCCTGCTCGGGGTCGCTGGCGCTTCCCGCCTGCAACCGTCCGTCCTTGTAGTGCTTGACCAGGCGGTGATAGGGATTGCGGGGAAAGGCGAGCGGATTGAGCCAGAGTGTGTCGATTGGAGGCGTCACCAGGATCTGCAGTCGGGCATTCGCCTCCCGCATGTGTGGCAGATCGTGCAGGATGACGTTGTGACCAAGCACGAAGTCCGCGCCGGAAGAATAGGCATCAAGTGCGCGCAGGGCCTTCGCAAGATTGCCACCACGATAGGTGCAGGTGGCGCTCTCATCCGACCGGACGGCTGCAAAGCTGAGAATCCGGCCGGAGTTCGGAGAGACTTCGAGGTCGACAGAAACGCATCTTGAGACAAGGTCCGCCTTTTCCACTGTGTTCCCGATTCCCTCCCGTATCAGGAATGCGCAACAGACATGCGGATGCCGGCCAGAGCGATGCGCAATCTAGCGGAGATCAGCCCGCCAAAGAACATCGGCGCTTGTGCTGCCAATGATCCACTCCGCAACCTCATGGATCGCACCATGCCGTTGTCTCGACTTTGCCGTGACGACCCGTCTGGACGAATTCACGTACTGCGCCAAGGAGCAGTCCGGTGCAGTTCTTGTCGCCTGTCAATGCCGCTGCCAGAAACATCGACGCTGCTCGACCGGCAGGATAGACGGGCGTAGTCGTACCACCATATGACCTGCTTGGCCGAGAAGGCGGCGATGCACTAACATCAATGCTGGACCAGTCGGTGGGGCCGGTCATCCTGACAGGGACGACATGATGGCAGGGCATGCGAACGCGTCTTTGGACCTTGCACGGGAACTCAGGTTTCACCCGCTCGGCGTGGACTCGCCCAGGACGCTGAGCAAGGAGCAGGTTTCGCGCTACAACGACCGGGGTTTCCTGGCACCGATCAGTGTCTTCGATGATCGCGAAATCGCAGACGTTCGAGAGTACTTCGACCAACTGCTGAACGGGGCGCTTGCCGCCGGATGGACGGCGGGCGAACTGACCAATTGGCACCTCCATTGCCGGGGCGTGTACGATCTCGTCACCCACCCCCGCATTGTCGATATCGTGGAAGATTTCCTGGGCGACACGGTCATTCTCCGGAACTGCCACTTCTTCATCAAGCTTCCCGGCGAGGGCCATCGCGTGAGCTGGCACCAGGATGCCTCCTACTGGCCATTGACTCCGAGCAAGGTCATCTCGGTCTGGCTTGCCATCGACGATTCCTGTCCGGCGAACGGCGCGATGCAGGTCATTCCCCGCTCGCATCTGCGCCCTGCCATTCCCTTTCGCCGCAGCACTCCGGAAGAACGCAACGTTCTCAGTCAGACCGTCGACAACCCGGAGCACTATGGCGATGCTCCGGTATCGCTTGAGCTCAAGGCCGGTCAGGTTTCCCTGCACAGCGACTGGATTCTCCACGGATCGGAACCCAACAGGTCGGACCGTCGCCGTTGCGGTCTGGCGATGCGTTACCTGTCATGCGACGTCCGTGCCTCTGACGGCTGGAACAGGGATTCGGTCATTTGCCGGGGCGCGGATCCGTCGGGTCACTGGGCCGATCATCCAAGACCCCGGGATGACTCGATCCCCGGAAGACAGCAGGGAGCGGAAAGGACGACGCGCTCGTTTACACATGGCTGGACCGACCGCGGCGCAACGGCTTCATGACGCACGCAGACCGGGACGAGCGTCGCTCCGCAGCAGGCACGAGTGACGTTTCTCGGCGTCGGAGCAGGCGAGCGAGACGACTCCGCAACGCACCGAGTGCATGCGTGTCGCCATACATCGTCCGCCGTATCCCGAGATTCGAGTTGTTGTCGGGGGAGGCTCTCGAAGAGATTGAGGCACAGGCGGAATGGCTTCTGGCGGAAATCGGCATCCGCATCGAGGGAGACCAGGATGCACGCACGCTGTTCAGGGACGCGGGGGCCAGCGTTGATGGAGACCGGGTGCGGTTCGATCGTGGCCTGGCGCGCTCGCTTTGCACCACGGCACCTTCGACCTTCACGATGCATGCGCGCAATCCGTCGCGAAACGTTGTCTTCGGGGGCGACAATGTGGTGATGGCCCCGGCCGACGGCGCACCCTTCGTCACCGACATGAAAAGGGGCCGCCGGTACGGCACGATCAGTGATCACCAGGATCTGACGAAACTGCTGCAGCATGCTCCGGCGCTGCACCACAACCCGGCGCTGATCTGCGAGCCTGCCGACGTGCCGGTCAACAAGCGGCACCTCGACATCGTCTGTTCCCAGTTGCGATACTCGGACAAGCCGATCATGGGGGCCGTCAGCACGCCGGAACGCGGAGAAGACACGCTCGAATTGGCGCGCATTGTCTTCGGCGACGGCTTTCTGGACGATCATGCCGTGGTCCTGGCCGGTACAGCCGTGCAGTCACCACTGACCTTCAACGCGGCAACGACCGGCGCAATCAGAACCTATGCGACGGCCAACCAGGCCAACATGATCACGCCCTTCATCATTGCCGGCGCCATGTCGCCAGTCACGATGGCGGGCACCCTGGCGCAAGCCCATGCGGAAGCCATGGCTGGAATTGCCTTTTCCCAGCTCGTGAGAAAGGGCTCGCCCGTGCTCTACAGCGTCTTCGTCACGACCATGGACCTGAAGAGCGGCGCACCGACCTATGGCACGCCGGAATCGAGTCTCGCGAACCTCGCGATCGTCCAGCTCGGGCGCCGTCTGGGGTTGCCGGTCCGATGCGGCGGACATCTGACAGGCTCGAAACTGCTTGACGCACAGGCCATGGAGGAATCCGTTGCATCGATGACCCCAGCGGTCATGGCAGGGGCGCACTTCATTCATCAGTCCGCCGGCTGGCTGGAAGGCGGTCTGACGACGGGCTTCGAGAAGTTCATGGCCGATGCCGAAAAGTGCACAGGCATCGCGAGGCTCCTCCAGGGCCTGATCGTTGACGACAACACCCTTGCCGGCGATGCCTTCCTGGAACTCGGAGACGAGTCCAACTTCCTTGGCGTCAGCCATACGCTGCGCAATGCCGCGACGGCCAACATTCGTACGGAACTGCCGGATTCCGACAGTTTCGAAGCGTGGACGGATCGGGGCGGCAAGGATACGCGCGAACGGGCCTGCGCCCTGTGGACACGAATCATCGAGAACTACGAGAAGCCGCCGATCGATTCCGCCGTCGACGAGGAGTTGACGGACTATTGCACCAGGAGAAAGGCGTCCATGGACGACGCCTGGTACTGACCCCCAATCCAGCAACAAACGGAATGTCCGCCTTGACCAAGGATCTGCCAAGACTGCAAATGTACATCGACGGCTCATTCGTCGAGCACGCTTGCGGTGAGTACTTCGAAAGTTACGACCCCTTCACCGGCAAGCCCTGGTGCCTGGTTCCGCGCGGCACGGCTGATGATGCCGATCGTGCCGCCCGAGCAGCACATCGCGCCTTCACCACGGGCGCATGGCCGGATCTCAACGCCAGCGAGCGCGGCGCCCTGCTGCGCAATCTCGCGGAACTCGTTGCCGAAAACGCGGACGATCTTGCCCGCCTCGAGGTCAGGGACAACGGCAAACTGTTCAGTGAAATGGTGGGGCAATTGCGGTATGCCCCGAGATTCTACCACTATTTCGCCGGACTCGCCGACAAGATCGAGGGATCGGTCATTCCGACCGACAAGGCAGCCTTCACCTATACGCGCCACGAACCACTGGGTGTTTGTGCAGCCATCGTGCCCTGGAACTCGCCGCTGCTGCTCACCGCCTGGAAGCTCGCGCCCGCGCTTGCGGCAGGCAACACCGTGGTCGTGAAGCCGTCCGAATACACATCCGCCTCGACTCTGGAGTTCATCAAGCTCGTTGAGCGCGCCGGCTTTCCGAAGGGCGTGGTCAACGTCGTAACGGGCTTCGGGCCGGAAGCCGGACAACCCCTGATCGATCATCCCCTGGTGCGCAAGGTTTCCTTCACCGGATCCGAGAAGACGGGGGCAAGCATCTACTCGGATGCTGCCCGCGACATCAAGCGCGTGAGTCTGGAACTCGGCGGCAAGTCGCCGAACATCGTCTTCGCGGACGCCAACCTCGACAATGCCGTCAAGGGCGCCGTCGCGGGGATCTTCGCGGCAAGTGGCCAGACCTGCGTGGCGGGATCAAGGCTCCTCGTCCAGGAGAGCATTCACAACGCGTTCGTGGACCGCCTCGTTGCCTTCGCGAGCAGGGCGACAATGGGAAATCCGATGAACGCGGACACCAACGTGGGGCCCGTCACCAACATGCCCCAGTTCGAAAAGGTGCTTGCCTACATCGATATAGCCAGGAACGAGGGCGCGGAAGTCGTGCTCGGTGGCGGGAAGGCGACCCGGCCGGAATGCGGTGATGGCTGGTTCGTCGAACCGACAATCTTCACGGGCGTGCGAAACGACATGCGCATCGCCCAGGAAGAGGTGTTCGGGCCCGTGTTGTCGGTCATTCCGTTCAGGGACGACGATGAGGCGGTGGCGATCGGCAATGACGTCGCATTCGGTCTGGCGGCCGGCGTGTGGACGGAAAACATGCGCCGGGCCATCACCATGGCGAACCGTCTGCAGGCGGGAACCGTCTGGGTCAACATGTACAGGGCCGTGAGCTACACCACGCCGTTCGGGGGATACAAGAAGAGCGGGCTGGGCAGGGAACTCGGGCAGGAGGCGATCCGGGAGTTTCTGCAGACCAAGAGCGTCTGGATCTCCATGGCCGAAAGCATGGACAACCCGTTTGTCATCGGATAGCTCCACGGGCGAACCTGGCGAGTTTCCCGGGACGCACGGATCTCTTGTCGGAGCTCGCCGCGTTGTAGAGCGGGCCCAGCCAGTCGAAAGGTCGAGACTTTGAAAGGTGTCGTGTTCCACGGAAGCCGCGTCCTTGAATTGATGCACTTCCCCGATCCGGAGCCTGGCCCGGGCGATGTCGTGCTGGAGATCAAGGCATCGGGCATGTGTGGAAGTGATCTGCATTTCTATCGCGCCGCCGAAGGCGCCAAGTCCCTGGGCCTCGATCTTGCGGACGGCCCGGTCATTGCCGGGCATGAGCCCTGCGGCGTAATCGTGGCCCGGGGGAAGGATGTTACCGAAGGTCATCTGGCGCTGGGCGAACGCGTCATGTGCCATCACTACAGCGGATGCGGCATCTGTTCCTCCTGCCGTTCCGGATGGCAGCAACTCTGTTCCGAAGGCTTCGTTGTCTATGGCGCCACGGCACACGGAGCCCACGCTCCCTACATGCGCGTGCCGGCGGAGACCCTGGTTCGCCTGCCCGAACCGCTCTCGTTCTCGGAAGGTGCGGCCATTGCCTGCGGGACCGGCACGGCCTTCAGGGCGCTCAAGCGCATGAACCTGACCGGAAGGGACACGATCGCCGTGTTCGGCCAGGGACCCGTCGGCCTCAGCGTCGTCCTGCTTGCGGCAGAGATGGGCGCGCGCGTCATCGCCGTGGAACTCTCCCACGAGAGACGGGAGATGGCGCGTACGTTCGGTGCGGCCGAGACCATCGACCCGCAGGCCGTGGATCCGGTCGAGGCGATCATGGAGACGACCTGCGGCGAAGGGGCCAGTCTCGCGATCGACTGCAGCGGGTCACCGAAGGCACGGGTGCAGGCGGTCCGTTCGACCCGGACCTGGGGCACCACGTGCTTTGTCGGGGAAGGTGGGTCGGTGACCCTTGACGTCTCGAAGGACATCATGCGCCGACAGTTGACCATCGTGGGGTCATGGACGTTCTCGTGTGTCGATCAGGGAGATTGCGCCAGATACATCGCCGAGCGCGGCATCGATCTCGACCGCATCTTCACCCACAGGTTCTCCCTGGACGATGCCGAAAGCGCCTATCGGCTGTTTGACAGGCAGTCGACGGGAAAGGGCGTGTTCGAGTTCTAGACACGGTCATCGTCGCAACACCTGTGCCGCGGAGTTGAATGACGACGATGGTCTTCGAATCCTCATCGGCGCGGTGATCTTCAGGCTCGTAGTGTCGGGGGCGAAGTCAGGACGGGCTGGATTCTCGCCAGAACTCACGCGGATCCGTGATCTTCCCGGTAATCGCCGACGCTGCCGCCGTGGCGGGTGAGGCGAGATAGATGAAGGCGTCGGGGCTGCCCATCCGCCCCCTGAAGTTGCGGTTGGAAGTCGAAAGGCACGTTTCGCCAGCGCCAAGGACCCCGTTGCTCCCTCCGGGACAGGCCCCGCAACCGGACGGGGTGATGTGAGCGCCCGCCTCCAGCAGGGTTTCTACATAGCCTGCCCGTGTTGCATCCAGCAACGTGCGGCGCGACGCCGGCGTGACCAGCAGGCGCGTGGTGGGGGCGACAACATGGCCTTTCAGGATTCTTGCGGCGATCGCGATGTCCTCCAGCCGGGCATTGGTGCAGGAGCCAAGAAACACCTGGTCGAGCGCCATTCCCTCAAGCTCTTCAACCGGGCTCACGTTCGCGGGACTGTGAGGCCTCGCCACTTGAGGCGAGATTGCGGAAACATCGATCTCGGCCTTGAATGCGTAGCGGGCATCCTCATCGGGGCCGAATGAGGCAAAGGGGGCATCGGTCCGCCCCTGGAGATAATCCAGAACCTTCTCGTCGGCCTCGAACATCGCGAACTTGGCCCCCATCTCCACGCCCATGTTGGCCATGGTGAACCGGCTCGAGATACTCATGCGTCCAACAAGGTCGCCGGCAAACTCGATCGCCTTGTACTGCGCGAAATCAGCGCCGTAGCGACCCAGCAGATACAGAATGAGATCCTTCGACATCACGCCTGGTCCGGGTGAACCGTCAAGGGAGAACCGGATGGTCTCCGGCACCTGCATCCAGAGCTGCCCGGTCGCCAGGACGTAGCTCATTTCGGAGATGCCGAGACCTGTTCCGGCGGCGCCCATGACGCCATAGGAGGTGCTGTGCGAATCCGTCCCGAACACGAGGTTACCGGGCAGGACGTCGCCCTTCTCGACCATGACCTGGTTGACGATCCCTTCGTGACCATAGAAGCACGAGATGCCCTTCTCGGCTGCGATCTCCCTCATCCGGCTGTGGACACGGGCCGCTTCGGGATCGGGAGCCGGAAACCGCAAGGTGCTGACCGAGGAGACCCTGTCCGGGTCCCAGAAGTTCCGCACTCCGGCTTCGGTGAGGCGATCGACGCAGGAAACCATGAATTCGATCAGGATCGCACGGTCCGCCCTGGCGATGATCAGTTCTCCCGGGCTGGTCTTTGTCCGTCCGCTGGCACGGGCCAGGATTTTCTCGGCCATGGTCTGGCCCGGTTCGAGATCGTCCAATGCTCGCACGGCAATCTCGGCGACAGGGGCATTGCCCAGAACCTCCAGGATGCCGCCCTCGGCGAGGATCGTCAGTATGGTGTCGGGAAAGGCGGGGAATCGGAGCGTATGTCCGCTCGTTCTGTTCCGGACCACACCGGCTTCCAGGTCGATCGCAATCTCGTCGCCATCGGAGCAAGCAGACGCAATCCCGGTGCAGGGAATACATGGCAGGCCCAGTGCGATTCCGTTGCGAAAGAAAATCCGGGCGAAGGACTCCGCGACGATCGCCGCTGCGCCCAGGGACTTCATGTTGACGGTTGCCGGCTCCCTGCTGGAGCCGCAGCCCCAGTTCCGTCCGGCGACGATGATGTCACCGGGCCGGAATGTCGCGACGAAACTCCGATGGTCGGGAAGTATCCGGTCACGCACCTCTTCCCAGTTCCGTCCGAAGGGATACGGTGCCAACTGGTCGGTATCGATATCGTCGCCGAGCTTTCTCGCCCGGCCATGGATCACCAGAGCCATGGCACGATCTCGGAGGGAAACTGTCGCCCCGGGGCCAGGCCCCGGAGCGACAGCACCGTGTCGAGAGGTACGCAGACGATCAGGCGGCGAACCACCAGCGTTCCGGCGCCTTGTCGCCGTCCATGGGCCAATTGCCGGCAATGCGCTCCGGCATCCCGAGCTTGTCGCTCACTCCGAGGAGCCAGTTGGCAAAGACTGGAACGACCACGCCACCCTCGTCCCGGCAAATCTCTTGCATGTCGCGATACATTTGCCGTCTCTTCGCATCATCGAGTTCACCGCGCGCCGCAACCAGCAACTCGTTGAACCTGTCGTGTTGCCAGTTCGTGTCGTTCCAGCTGGCTTCGGCAGCGTAGGCGGTCGAGAACATCCAGTCCGATGTCGGACGTCCGCCCCAGTAACACACGCTGAACGGCTTCTGCATCCAGACATTCGACCAGTAACCGTCGATCGGTTCGCGGACGATCTCGAGCGTGATTCCGGCGGCAGCGGCGCTCTCGCTGTAGACAAGTGCGCTGTCCATGCCACCGGCATAGATATCGGCGGCATGCAACGGAATCGTGAGACTGTCCAGGCCCGCCTTCTTCAGATGATGCCTGGCCTTGTCGGGATCGTACTCGCGTATGGGCAGATCGGCCGCAAAATAGCGCTGGCTTGCACCGATCGGATGATCGTTTCCGAGGTACCCATGACCCCGCAGGATGGTATCGAGGATGGCCTCACGATCGACAGCGTACTTCAGCGCCAGCCGCACATCGTTGTTGTCGAAGGGTGCGGCGTCGGTGTGCATCGGGAATGTGAAGTGCTTCGTTCCGCCGACCTCCTTCACGCTCAGACCGGGAACCTCCGCAAGCAAGTCCACTCCCTTGAGTTCCGGCTCCTCCATGGCATCGACTTCGCCGGTCCGAAGCGATGTCATCCGCGCCGTCGTGTCACCGACGTTGAGTGTTTCGCACTCGTCGAAGTACGGCCGTCCTTCCTTGAAGTAGTTGGGATTGCGCGTACCGGCCGAGCGAATTCCCGGCTCCCAGGCCGTCAGAATGTAGGGGCCGGTGCCAATGCCCGACTCCCAGCCGGCCGCATCGGTCCCGGCGGGAACGATGGTCAGATGGTAGTCGGCCATCAGGAAAGGAAAGTCCGCACTGCCGCCGGAGAGGTTGAACACGACCTTGTCCTTGCCGTCCGCCTCGATGCTGTCGATGCTGGCGACGGCACCTGAACCGCCCGATGTCGAATCCGGGCCGCGATGATGATTGATGGAAAAGATCACATCGTCCGCATCGAGGGACTTGCCGTTGTGGAATTCGACGCCGTTGCGCAACGTGAAGACCCAGGTGGCGGCATCTGCCGAGGCTTCCCAGCTCTCTGCGAGTTCCCCGACAATGCTTCCATCCGCAGCCACTTCCGTCAGGTTGTTGCGGCAGGTCCAGGACGTCATGATGTTGTGTGTATCGAGCAGCGCCGCACCGTCGAGACTGTCCGACGTGGCGCCGCCACGCACCGCCGAACGGAACAGCCCGCCGTGCGTGGGCTCCGATGCCCTTGCCTCTTCGGCGAGGATTCCGGCCGGAATCGCAGCAGCCATGCCTATGGCTGTCGCCCGCCGGATGAAGTCACGCCGGTCGACGCGCCCTTCGGAGAAATCCCGCTTCAGTTCATCGAATGCTTTCACGATCCGATCCCCCAGTTGCTGTGATTTCGGCAACCCTATCCGTCATCGCAGTGTGGTCAAGTTTCGATGCAGTACCAGTGGCCAGGATACGGAGCCCGCAGGCCCGCTTTCCGATAGAGACGTTGCGGCTTGATCGCGTGACGGCCTCGTTCCAGCATCGGTGCCAGCCTCCGTGTAGCGGTACAGTTGGATCAGGGGCAACACGAGCGGGTCGCGCCTGTCATGAACGAACGCTCGGGGTGGGAGTTTCAGCCGAAAGCGTGCTTTCCAGTCTCGGGCATGTTGTTCGGCCTGTGCGGACGAACCATCTTGCGCGGACCGCCGGTTGCGCTGTCCTCTCCGGCACGGGGGCGCCTCGCGAGAGTCATGTGAGGTCAAGGTCATGAGATCGTTCGAGGGCAAGCCCAGCACGCAAGTCGGTCTCCGTGAAGATCTTGCGACGATAGGCGTCACACCCGGGATGACCCTGTTGGTCCATTCCTCGCTGAGTTCGATCGGCTGGGTCGTCGGCGGGGCTCCAACCGTGGTGCGCGCTCTCCTGTCCGCACTCGGAGAAGGCGGTACGTTGGTCATGCCGGCGGAGACGCCTCTTTGCGCGGACCCTGCGACATGGACGAGTCCCCGACTGCCGGAAGCCTGGCTGGAGGACGTCCGGGAGCATCTTCCGGTCTTCGATGCCCGGACGACACCTACGACCATGGGCGCCATATGCGAGAGCTTCCGCAACTGGCCCGACACCCTGCGCAGCAATCACCCGGTCGAGTCCGTCTGTGCCCGCGGCATTGAGGCGCCAGGAATTGTCAGCGAACACCCCCTGGCGTTTCCGGAAGGTCCGGGCGGGCCGTTTGAGAAACTCTACGACCTCGATTGCCGGATCCTGCTTCTCGGCGTGGGTTTCAACCGGTGCACGGCATTGCATTTCGCCGAGTCACAGATCGACAGGCGACGTCTCAAGACCCTGCGATTCCCGGTGCTGGACAATGGACGACGCACATGGGTGGAAGTGCCGAATGTTGCGGACGACAACAGTACGCTCTTCCCTGTTGTCGGAGAGCAGTTCGCCACTGAAGAACGAGCGCGACGAGGCCGGATCGGCGATGCCCCATCTGTGTTGTTTCCCATGCGCAGCCTGGTCGAGTATGCCGTGCGCTACTTTGAAGAGGTGCTCTAGTGTTGTGTCCCATAATTAAGTTATATAATAATGGGTGTGTTCACTGTCAGGAGTACGCCCATGCCTCGCGGTCGTCCCGTTGTCCCCGTTGTCCTTTCCGACGAACAGAAAAACCAACTGCTCGGCATCGCCCGCTCCCGCTCCATGCCTCATGGGCTCGTGCAACGAGCCCAGATCGTGCTCGACTGCGCACAGGGCGAGTCCAACACCTCCATCGCCAGGCGCCTGGGCGTGAGCAACGTCACCGTCGGCAAGTGGCGCCGGCGCTACCTCGACCTCGGCCTCGAAGGCCTGCACGACGAACTGCGCCCGGGGCGGCCCCGAACCCATGAGGACGGGCGCGTCGCCGAGGTGATCAACACCGCCCTTCAGAGCACCCCGCCCAACGCCACGCACTGGAGCGTGCGCTCCATGGCCGAACACACCGGCATCTCCAAGTCCACCGTGCAACGCTGGTTCGATCTGTTCGGCATCCAACCGCACCGCCAACGGCACTTCAAACTCTCCAACGACCCCTTCTTCGTCGAAAAGGTCCGCGACATCGTCGGGCTCTATCTCAATCCCCCCGATCACGCCATGGTGCTGTGCGTCGACGAAAAAAGCCAGATCCAGGCCCTGCAGCGCACCCAACCCATGCTGCCCATGGGGCTGGGCTACGTCGAGGGCGTGACACACGACTATGTCCGCCACGGCACCACGACCCTCTTCGCCGCCCTCGACGTGGCCACCGGCGAAGTGCTCGCGCAGTGCAAACGGCGCCATCGACACCAGGAGTTCCTCGCCTTCCTGAGGCACATCGACGCCAACGTGCCCCAGTCCCTCGACATCCATCTCATCGTCGACAACTACGCCACCCACAAACATCCAAAGGTCAAGGCGTGGCTGGCCCGCCGGCCCCGATACCACATGCACTACACACCCACCTACGCCTCCTGGATCAACCAGGTCGAGCGCTGGTTCGGGCTCATTACACAAAAGGCCATCCGCCGCGGCTCGTTCTCCAACGTCAAGGAGCTGACCCGCAAGATCAACGCCTTCGTGGACCAGTACAATGCTCAGGCCAGCCCCTTCGCCTGGGTCGCAACCGCCGAATCGATCCTCGCCAAAATCGAACGACTTTGTAAAGTTATCTCCGGGACACAACACTAGGAGCGGGCTTCAGGCAAGCACGCCATCTTCACGGTTCCCTTGTCGAAAGAGTTCCGTGGTCACCTCCCGTCCGGTGCGACGGCGGCAACCCTGTCACGTTCCGCCAGCGAAGGAATGACCATCCCGGGGGACTGGTGCCGCCGGATTCAGCCGAGATAGTCGCTCACGCGGCGGGCCGATTCGCGGATGTTGTCCATGGACGCGGCATAGGAGAGACGCAGGAATCCCTCGCCCATGGCGCCGAAGCTGGTGCCGTGGACTGTGGCGACGCCGCACTCCTCGAGCAGGGCCTGCCCGAGTTCCCAGGAGTTGCGTCCCGTTCCGGCGATGTTGGGGAAGGCATAGAACGCCCCACCGGGCATGACGCAGTGAAATCCCGGGATGGCGTTCAGCAGGTCGACGATCACCCCGCGGCGCTCCTCGAAGGCCTGGCGCATGGTCTCGACGCTGTCCTGCGGACCGGTGAGAGCGGCAAGACAGGCCATCTGGGTTGCCGCATTGGTGCACGAGTTGGCGTTGACGATCATCTTGTCGATAGCCTCCACCAGGCTCTTCGGCCACACGCCGTAGCCCGCCCGCCAGCCGGTCATGGCGTAGGTCTTGGACCAGCCGTCGAGCAGGATGAGGCGGTCGCGGATCGATTCATAGCCGAGCAGGCTGCGGTGGGCCCTGTTGTCGAAGACAAGACGGCAGTAGATCTCGTCCGACAGCACGGCCGTCTCGGGGAAGTCCTCGAGACCGGCCACAAGGCGGTCGAGCTCCTCGTCGTCAATGACGCCGCCCGTTGGGTTGCCGGGGCTGTTGATGATGACCAGCCGCGTGCGGTCCGACAGCTTCGAGAGCACTTCGTCGGCGCTGAAGGAAAACAGCCTGTCCTCATGAAGCTCGATGGGAACGGGCGTGGCGCCGGTATAGCGGATCATGGATTCGTAGATCGGAAATCCCGGATTGGGATAGAGAATCTCGTGGCCAGGCTGACCGAACATGAGGATGGCGAAGAACATCGTCATCTTGCCTCCCGGAACCACCATGACCTGTTCCGGGGACACCTCGACGCCACGGTACTTCAGGATGTCGGCCGCCACCGCTTCGCGCAGGGGCATCATGCCCGGCGCCGGCGTATACCCGTGGTGGCCGTCGCGCAGGGCCTTGACCGCGGCCTCGACGATATGGTCCGGCGTGCGAAAGTCCGGCTGGCCGATTCCGAGATTGATGATGTCGCGCCCTTCGGCGGCGAGCTGGTTGGCGCGGGCGAGCACGGCAAACGCGGTCTCGGAGCCCATGTTCTGGAGATTGTCGGCAGGAATCATGTCAGGTCCGGCGTGTCGGGTTGACCAGGAGACGGTTGGCGTCGTAGAGAACGAAAGGTCGTTGTTGTGGCTATAGCTCAGTCGGTTAGAGCGCCTGGTTGTGGTCCAGGAGGCCGTCGGTTCGAATCCGACTAGCCACCCCGAACCATGCACCGAATGCCGGTCTGCATTTGTGTGATTGCGACATTCCCTTTTCAGAACGCGACATCGAAACGGTCGTCACCGCGACGCCCCGCCGGGGCCTTACAGTGGCTCGACGTTTCCCGGCTCGGCTTCGCCGAGTTCCGGAATTGGGCCGGGATAGTAGGGAAGACGGTCGCGCCGTGGTGTCCAGGAGCCGCTTTCCTCGAGGTGGCGGACATGAGCGGCGATGTCTTCGAGGGTGGCGAACCAGACATCACCTTTCTCGTGCATGTAGCGGATGAGTGTCCTCATTTCCCGGGCCCGGGCGAGGCGACCGCTGAGGAAGGGATGCCACACCGAAACCCACAGGCCGCCATATTCCCAGGCGGCATCGAACTCCTCCCGGAAGACCCTGTGCGCCTCTGCCGCCGACTTGATCGGCATCAGGGTCTGGAAGTCCCGGGAGAACTGGAAATGGGGCCAGTCATCGAGACCGTAGTGGCTCGGCAGTTCGACAATCGACCCGCGGTCATTCGCGAGGACATAGGGCACATCGTCGCCGAAGAGCGAAGCGTCGTAACGGATGCCTGCATCAATGAGAATGTCGAGCGTGTTTCGCGAGAAACGGTATGTGGCGGCGCGGTACCCAGCCGGCCGACGGCCTGTCGCCTGGACGATGACGTCGAGGCTGCGCTCGAACCAGGAGCGCTCTTCGGCTGCCGGCATCTCGTTGGCGTGTTCGTGGAGGTAATGGTGATGGCCGATCTCGTGGCCTCCCTCGAGGATCGCGTCCACTGCGGCCGGATAGCGCTCGATTCACCACGCCGGCAGGAAGAATGTCTGGCGCATGGAGAATTCCGCATAGATGTCGGCGAGCCGAGGCACGGCGACCTCGGGTCCGTAGCGCAGGGCGGAAAGAGCGGCCACCCTGGTGTCGGCCGTGCGGTGGAAACCGAGATGCAGGATGGAATCGGCATCCATGTCGAAGGTGAAGGCCACCGCACAGCGAGCGCCACCGGGCCAAGGTGGAGGGTTGGCGATCAAGTCTGGGGATCCTCGTCGGCCTTGCCGCGATGAAGTTCGGCAAAGAACAGGCTCAGCGTTGTCACCACGAAGCACATCATCACGATGTTGACGATCATGTTCACGTAGTTCATGACCAGCCCGACCACGGCACCGAGACCGCGCTCGACAAACATGCCGCTCAGGTGAAGCAGGACGATGCTGACAACAACCAGCGGCAGGCAGACGAGGATCAGAGTTGCAGACATCTGGGCTCCATGGCCCCGGGTGACCTGCCAGCTGCGGATGAGGTCGGCCCCCTGGCCCAGGGCAATGGACGGGAGTACGAGGCACGACCGGGCGACGATGAGAATGGCCGGCACCATGCCGATCAGAAAGGCCAACATCTGCCACACGGGACCGGAGACTCCCAGTGTGGCTGCCAGAAGGGTGGCCACCACGCCGGTCACCACGTAGAGGCCCATGACCACGATGATGGCGAGAAAGACGGCTATGATGCCGTAGAGAAACTCGCGAAACCCGAAGCGGATGTAGATCCGCACCTTCGATGCGTCGAACCCGGCCAGCATGGCGCGGTGCCATGCCACGGCGATCATGGCCTGCACCATGAGGCCGACAATGGCGAGAATGGCAAGGCGCAGGATGCCGTCGGGCGGCAGGCCGGTGCCGTCGGTTACGGGAGTGCCGGGGGTCAGGAAGTGGACTGCCACGGCGACAAGCAGGACCGGGAACCATGACAGGCGCAGAATGGAATCGATGCCGGCCCAAGTCTTCCTGAAGGCACCGAACGCAAAATACAGAGGGTGGATCCTCATGTCCCTCATGACCGGCTCCGGACGCGATTGACGTTCACCCTAACAGAACGGGCCAACACTGACAGCGATGTTGCCATCGACAGGACGGAGTCAGGTCCATTCCGCACGGTCTTGGAGGCCGGCATCGGTCTCTCCACCATATGAAGTTGTGCCGCCCCTTGCAATCCGGGCGATGTTCCCTTTATAGTCCACCTTGAGCGATGGATGATCTCTTCGACAGTCTGCCCGGGTCGGGATCAAGCTATACCGCAGACGACATCGAGGTCCTCGAAGGTCTTGATCCCGTGCGGCGGCGTCCGGCCATGTACATCGGCGGTACGGATGAGCACGGTCTCCACCATCTCTTCGCCGAGGTCCTCGACAATGCCATGGACGAGGCTGTCGCGGGATTTGCCAATCGCATCGATATCGAGCTGGCGGCCGACGGTACGTGTTCCATCCAGGACAACGGCAGGGGCATACCGACGGACCCCCACCCGAAGAACCGTTCGCTGTCTGCCCTTGAGGTCATCCTTACGACGCTGCATTCGGGCGGCAAGTTCTCGGGCGATGTCTACACCACGTCCGGTGGCCTCCATGGTGTCGGTGTCAGTGTCGTCAATGCGCTCTGCGACAGGCTGACGGTCGAGGTTGCTCGTGAGCGCACCCTGTGGCGTCAGAGTTACCGGCGAGGAGAACCGGTAACGGGTCTCGAAGAGGCCGGCAGGGTTTCCAACAGGCGCGGCACGAAGGTGAGTTTTCATCCCGACCCCGAGATCTTCGGCACCGCCGGGTTCCGTTCGGCGCGCCTCTACCGGATGGCGCGCTCCAAGGCCTACCTGTTCAAGGGAATCGAGATTCGCTGGACGTGTGATCCGTCTCTCGTCGACACCAGGACGCCGGGAGAAGCCGTCTTCCGGTTCCCCGGAGGAATCGCCGATTACCTTGAGGTCCTTCTTGGCAATCGTGCCGCCATCAACGCCAGGCCCTTCGTTGGCAACGCTTCCCTTGCAGACGAGACGGGCAGCGTGGAATGGGCGATCTCGTGGCCGGCTGACGGCGATGGCTACGTGTCGACCTACTGCAACACCGTTTTCACGCCCCAGGGCGGCACCCATGAAAGCGGTATCCGCAATGCCCTGACCCGGGCCCTGCGCACCTATGGCGAGAGGGTGGGAGCGAAAAGGGCTGACAGGCTCTCGGCCGACGATGTCGCCGGCGGGGCCGTCATCCTTCTGTCGGCATTTGTCAGGTCCCCGCAGTTCCAGGGACAGACAAAGGAGAAGCTGGTCAATCCGGAGATGACCCGCCTCATCGAGAATGCGGTGCGCGATCATGTGGATCACTTTCTTGCCGGTGACCCGGAAAGCGCCAACGAGCTGCTGCGCGCGGCGCTCGAGCGTTACGGCGAACGGCAGCGCCGCCGCGAAGAAAGGGAAACCCGGCGCAAGACTCCGGCACGCAAGCTGCGTCTGCCGGGCAAGCTGGCGGACTGTTCGCGCCGCGAATCTCAGGGAACCGAACTCTTCCTCGTCGAGGGCGATTCGGCAGGCGGGTCGGCCAAGCAGGCACGCAACAGGGAGACCCAGGCCGTGCTGCCCCTGCGCGGCAAGATCCTCAACGTGGCCAGTGCGTCCGCCGACAAGAAGCGCGCCAACCAGGAACTCAAGGACCTTTCGCAGGCCCTGGGGTGCGGTGTCGGCAACAACTACCGGGACGAAGACCTGCGCTACGACCGTATCGTCATCATGACGGATGCCGACGTCGACGGCGCGCACATCGCCTCGTTGCTCATCACATACTTCTACCGGGAGATCCCCGAACTCGTTCACCAGGGACGGCTTCACCTCGCCGTGCCGCCGCTGTACCGCCTGTCGCGCGGCACCGATATCGTCTATGCTCGCGACGACCGGCACCGGGACAATCTTCTGGAGAGTCACTTCAACGGCAGGGGCAAGGTGGAGATCAGCCGCTTCAAGGGACTCGGCGAAATGCCCGTCGCCCAGCTGAAGGAGACGACCATGGATCCGTCCAGCCGTCTGCTGCTCCGCGTCGAGATCCCGGACGACGACCGGACACGGACACTGCGGGTCGTGGAGAACCTAATGGGGCGCCGTCCCGAGGAGCGCTTCAACTTCATCAGGCAGCATGCCGGCAATGTCGGTGAACTCGATATCTGACCGCAAGCCCTGGAAACTCATGGCGGCGGTGGGCCTTGTCTTCGCTCTCATGGGATGCGCCGGCGACGGATCGCGGACACTTGTGACCCACGTCAATCAGGCGCCACTCTGGTCGCCGGGACTTCTGCACCACCTCGCGTCGTCGCCACAGGGACTCGTCATGCGGGTGTCAACGGCCGACGGGGATGCCCGATGGGCTGTCGAAGCTGCGACGGCGCTGGGCGACATCGGCTGGATGCCCTTTTCCGACCTGACCATCGATCGTCCGGGTTCGCATGAACCTGTTTTCCACATCGCTCTTGCGGTCCACGCACCGTCGACCCTGTCGGGGGACAGCGCCTGCAGCGGCGACATGACGCCGGTCATCGGCCACGCCGACGTCGTGATTGCCCTGTGTCACGGCGGACGAGCCATCGCCACGGCACGGGCCACGGCATCGCCGCCGCTCATGCCCGACTCTCCCTCGTTCCGCCAGGCTGTGAGGGCTGCCGCCATCGGTGCCTTCCCGCGCCGCAGTCCGGACGAACCCGATTTCGACCCCATCATTCTCCTTCCCATCATCTGAGGACGCTGGTTGACCTCGACCACATCAACGGAGTATCCGCTCCGCAGCGACCGTTGTGTTTCCCTCATCATGGCCACACTCGACCAGGAACACGGACAGGCATGAAATTCGAAGACCTGGGACTTGGCCCTGAAGTCCTGGCGGCAATCGCGAAAGCCGGTTACCACGAAGCCACACCAATCCAGCAGAAAGCAATCCCGATAGCCCTGCAGGGACGCGACCTCCTCGGTTGTGCGCAGACCGGGACCGGCAAGACTGCGGCCTTCGTCCTGCCCCTGATCGACATCCTGATGGGGAGCAGGGCGCGCATGCGCATGCCGCGGGCGCTCATCATCTCGCCAACCCGCGAACTGGCGCAACAGACCATGGAGAACTTCCGCATCTACGCCAGCCTGACCGAGCTCGAGGCGGCGCTGCTTGTCGGAGGCAACGACATGAGGGCCCAGGAACAGGCGCTGACAGGTCATGTGGATATCCTGATCGCCACGCCCGGGCGCCTGCTCGACATGATCGAGCGCGGCAAGGTTCTGATGATGGGCGTCAAGCACCTCGTCATCGACGAGGCCGACCGGATGCTCGACATGGGGTTCATTCCCGATGTCGAGCGCATCTGCACCATGCTGCCGCCGCTTCGCCACACGCTGATGTTCTCGGCGACGATGCCCGCAGAGATCCGCAAGCTGGCAGAGAGATTTCTCCACAACCCCAGGGAAGTGGCTGTGGCACCTCCGGATTCGCCGGCCGATACGGTGGATCAGTCTCTCGTCATCGTCGAGGATGGTCGTGAAAAGGAACGGGCACTGCGCCGCCTTCTGGGCATGCAGGAAGTGACGAGTTCCATGGTCTTCGCCAACCGCAAGCGCGATGTCGATTCCCTCCATGGTTCCCTGGTTCGCCGCGGCATCGATGCCGTACGCATGCAGGGCGACATGTCACAGCATGACCGGGAGACTGCCCTGGCTGCCTTCAGGAACGGCGATTCCCGTACCATGGTGTGTACCGACGTGGCCGGCAGGGGCATCGACATCTTCGGTGTCAGCCATGTGATCTGCTACGACGTTCCAGTCAATGCCGAGGACTATGTCCACCGCATCGGACGAACCGGGCGCGCCGGCATGAGGGGCTGCTCGTACATGCTGGCTACGCCCGAAGACCGCGATGCGCTTGATGCCATTGCCAGGCTCATCTCCCGCCAGTTGCCGGTGGTCGAACTGGAGGGTATCCGCCACGTCGACATCGCCTGCGCACCCGACAGTCCCCGGGAGAACCGCCGTCGCGGTCGGCGGAACTGGGAGAAGGAGGATGCGACGGCACGTCGCCGCGCGGCCGCCAAGGGCGAGGTCCCGGTGAGAGAGATGGAAGATGCCGGCGCCGTCCCCTTCGGCGAAGGCCCGTTCGTGCCGGCGTTTCTGTTGCGGCCGGTTGCAGCCGGCAACACCAGGAGAACACAGAACCGGGGAGACAGCGACCGTGCCGACAGGTGATCTCATTCGCCGTGCCATGAAGGGTGGCGCGAAACAGCTCGGAGCGTGGGTGAACATGGAAAGCCCGATCGCTACCGAAATCATGGCTGGCGCCGGCTTCGATTTCATCATGATCGATCAGGAACACGGTCCGGGCGATGCCCTGTCCGCCATCACCCAGCTGCAGGCCATTCGTTCGGGTGGCACCGAAACAGCGATGATGCGGGTGAGGGACAACGACACCCAGTTCATCAAGAAGGCCCTCGATACGGGCATCGACGGCATCATGGTGCCACTCGTTGAAACCGCCGAAGCGGCATCACAGGTGGTGGCCGCCTGCAGGATGCCGCCGCTCGGGGTGCGCGGAGTGGCTCCCGGCAACGTCAGGGCGGCACGCTACGGCTACGAGAAGGACGCTTTCATACGCAACCGCGGTGAGGACGTCCTTGTGCTGAGCCAGGTCGAAACCGAGGTGACCGTCGGCAATCTCGCCGACATCGGCACCATCGAGGGCATCGATGTTCTCTTCATTGGTCGCAACGATCTTGCAAGCAGTATCGACCGGCTTCACGACCAGACCTCTCAGGAGGCCCGGGAACTGCTGGACGAAGCGGAACGCCGCATCAGGGAATCGGGACGGCTGCTCGGCGGCATTCCGGCGCCCTTCGACGATCCCGTCGCCATGTTCGAGAGAGGCTATGACATGGTGCTCGCAGTTGCGGATCATGCATTGCTGCGGGATGCGGCCGTCGCCGCGGTGGCGTCGTTCAGGCCAGCCTGATGGTCACCCCGTTCGGGCCCTTTCTCGAGCGGGCGACCGCCCGTTCCGGTGGACGCCGGAATCTCGAGGCCCGGCTCCCTCGGCCGAAAGCGACGGCAGACCTTGCCGGTACGGGCGATGACCGTTACCTCTCGATGATGTCGCTCCGCATTTTCCGCGCGGGTCTCAAGCACTCTCTCGTCGATTCGAAGTGGCCGGCGTTCGAAGACGCCTTTCACGGCTTCGCACCGAGGAGGGTGGCCATGATGAGCGACGAGAATCTCGACGATCTGATGGCCAACCGGGCTCTCATCCGCCACTGGACCAAGATCTGCGCGGTTCGCAGCAACGCCACGTCCATGGTTGGCATATCCGCGGAACACGGCGGATTCGGATCGTGGATCGCGGCCTGGCCAGGCGACGACATCGTCGGGTTGTGGGACACGCTGGCGAAGGAGTTCAGGCAGCTCGGCGGCAACTCGGGCCCGTCCTTCCTCAGAATGGCGGGAAAGGACACATTCGTCCTGACCGGCGATGTGATCGGGGCGCTGATCGACAACGACATCGTCTCCCGCCCGCCCACGGGCAAGGCCGCGAAACGCCAGGTCGGGGCCGCCTTCAATGCATGGGCCGACGAGACCGGCCTGCCCTTGTGTCAGCTTTCCATGATCCTGGCTCTCTCCCGAGAGTGACCATCACTCCATCGATGGCGACCGCCATCCCCACAACGGCACGCATCGTCATAATCGGTGGCGGCATCATGGGAACCGGTCTGGCCCATGGGCTCGTCGCCGAGGGCTGCCGGGACGTGGTTCTCCTGGAGAAGGCCGAGCTCACGTCCGGTTCGACGTGGCACGCCGCCGGACAGATCACCCATTCGACATCAAGCCTCACGCTGGGGAAGTGCGTCGACTACAACATCCGTCTCTATTCGGGTGATCTCGAAAGAGAGTCGGGACAGCCGGTGACCTGGCATGGATGCGGTTCCCTGCGTCTCGCCTACAGGGAAGACGAGATGGACTGGCTGCGCCACACCCTTGGCGTGGGCACATCCCTGGGCTTCGCCATGGAACTCGTCGGTCCGGATCGCGTTCGCGCCCTTCACCCTTTCTACAATCTCGACGGGGTCCTCGGTGCTCTCCACACCCCCGACGACGGTCACGTCGACCCCTCCGGAGTCGTCCAGGCCTTTGCCACGGTGGTGCGCCGCGAAGGGGTGAAAATCGTGCGCCGCTGCCGCGTGACCGGCATTGCCCGGGGGCGCCAGGACGAGTGGGCGGTGACCACCGACAGGGGCGTCATCACGTGCGAACACGTGGTCAATGCGGCAGGCGCCTATGCGAGACAGATCGGCGCGTGGAACGGTATCGACATTCCGGCAACCTCGATGACCCATCACTACCTCGTCACCGATACGGTTCCCCGGTTTCTCGATCTCGATCGCGAACTCCCCGTGGTGCGCGACGACCACCTGGTCTCCGGCTACGTCAGGATGGAGCAGAAATCCGGTCTCATCGGAATCTACGAGAAGCGAAACCCCAATGCGGTGTGGATCGAGCACTGCCCCTGGGAGGCGGAAAACGAGCTCTTCGAACCCGATTTCGAACGCATCATGCCGTGGCTGCAAAACGCCATGGAACGCATGCCGGTCCTGAGCGAGGTCGGCATTCGCCGAACCGTCCACGGCGCCATTTCCCATCCCCCCGATGGCAATCCGCTGATCGGTCCGGTCCCTGGAGCGAGAAACTACTGGTGCTGCTGCGGCACGCAGATCGGCATCGGGTGGGGGCCAGGTCTCGCCCGGGAACTGGCGCGATGGATCGTCCACGGCACCGCGGACCTGTCCATGACCGCCTTCGACCCGCGACGCTACGGATCGTGGGCGACGAGGGAATGGCAGGTGATCAAGGCGAGGGAAGACTACTGCCTGCGTCACGAAGTTCCCTTTCCCGACCTCAACAGGCAGGCCGGACGCCCGGTCAGACCCTCGCCGGTCCACGACCGCAACGTCGATGCCGGGGCCGTCTTCGAAGAGGTTTGCGGTCACGAAAGGCCCCGCTGGTTTGCCGCCGGAGGTGCGGTCGCGGTGGACCACCATTCCTTTCGTCGCACGGTTGTCGACGACTTCGTGGCTGCAGAGGTGCGCGCGGTTGCCTCCCGTGCAGGTCTCATGGACATCACCGCCTTCACAAGGGTCGAGGTGGCGGGTCACGCCGCGCATTCCCTGCTCGACGGTCTGGTCGCCAACCGCCTGCCGGGCAGGGACGGCCGCATCGTCCTTGCTCACATGCTGAATTCGGCCGGCCGCATCGAGACCGAGATCGTCATCGTCAGGATGGCGGAGGATCGCTTCCTGCTCATCGCCTCGGCCGCTCACGAGCAGCGTCTCATTGACCATCTGCCTGTCAGCCGGAGCGTTACGGTCACCAACCATTCGGCGACATGGGCGGGACTCTCCCTCCAGGGACCGCGATCGCGCGACATCCTGGCCGCGGTCACCGGCGATGCGCTCGACAACGCCTCCTTTCCGTGGATGACGGCGCGGCGCCTCGACATTGCCGGCTCTTCGGTATGGGCCTTGCGCCTTTCCTATGTCGGGGAACTGGGCTGGGAACTCCACTGCCACCGGAACGTGCTGCCGGCGGTTCACGATGCACTCGTCGATGCCGGGGCGCCGCACGGCATCGGCCGTTTCGGATCATTCGCCATGAATGCGATGCGCCTGGAGAAGGCCTTCCGGGGAGGAGCCGAACTCACCAACGAGGTCACCATGCCGGAAGCCGGCATGATGCGTTTCGTCAGGCTCGACAAGGGAGCCTTTGTCGGCCGCCGGGTCACCGTCGAGTGTGCTTCGCGCCCCCTGAAGTGGGCCTGCGCCTATCTCGAGGTGGAGGATGGCGACGACTGCGACGGCCACGCCGGCGAGGCGGTCCTCGCCGAGGGAACGCGCGTGGGCGCCGTCAGTTCAATTGCCCGGGGGTACCGGACCGGGAAAATTCTGGGCTTTGCCTGGGTGACGCCGGAAGCCGCCCGCCCGGACACGCCGCTCGACGTCATGATCCTCGGGACGCCGCGGCCCGCGCGGGTTCTCCGCGAGGCAGCCTACGATTCCCGGAACCTGCGTCCCCGGTCGTGAGGGCCGGACCGTCTCACTTGCGTACGCTGTAGACATAGACGAACCAGTAGACGAGACCGACAAGGACACCACCGCCGACAATGTTCCCGAGGATCACCGGCACGAGATTCCTGAGGGCGCCCGAGACGGTGACGGCCGTGTAGGCAGCGTCCGGATCATCGATCAGCAGCGCCAGAGTGAAGAAGTAGATGTTGGCGATGGAGTGCTCGAAACCGGCGGCAACGAAGGTGGCAATGGGAAGCAGGATGGCGAGGATCTTGTCCGTCGTCGATGCGGCGCCGTAGCAGAGATAGACCGCCAGGCACACCAGGGCATTGCACAGGACTCCGAGGAAGAAGGCCTGCATGAAAGGAAGCTCGGCCTTGGCGGCGGCGATGCGCATGGCGACACGACCGGCCTCACCATCGTCGAGGTGGTGGTGTCCGGCGAGGAACACCAGCGCGGCAATGGCCACGGCTCCGATGGTGTTTCCGACGAAGACGAGACTCCACGCCCGCATCAGGGTCCGCAGCTTCATGCGACCGCTTGCTATCGACATGATCATGAGAACATTGCCGGTAAAGAGTTCGACGCCGCCCAGGACGACCAGAATCAGTCCCAGTGTGAAGCCGAACCCGCCGGCCATGCGCATGAGGCCGAATGGAACGTGGTCGAGTCCTGTCCATATGGTGATGGCGGCCATGGCGCCCAGGCCGATGAAGGCACCCGCCATGATGGCAAGGACAACAAGACGGGCAGGCGCCATACGCGCCTTCATGAGACCGACGTCCTCGGCCTTGAGGGCAACGTCCTTCGGTAGAAGTATGGTCTCGGAACCGGGTCTCCCGCCTGTTTCGGCCATCACTCCCGCTTCGATGCCTGATTGTCTATATTGTGCTTGACCAGTTCCGTATGCAACAGACTGGCGCCGGAGACCCGTTTCACGCCCGATTGACCACGGACGACAGGATGCAGAACCGGACCCATGACATTCTGGCTGCCAGGGCGGTCCATGAGCACCTCGACCTTGAACGCTACCCTCTTGATCAACCCGGGCACTGCCAGCCTCTGATCGAGAGGTGCCGCGAAGAACTGGCGAGGCTGGGCCTCTGCAGCCTGCCGGGGTTTGTCAGGACCGCGTCGATCGCCGGAGCAGCTGAGGAGCTGCTGCCTCTCGTGCGCGAGCGGTCCTTCTTTCATTCGCGGCGCCACAACATCTACTTCACCGACACGCCCCCGGGAATCGCCGCCGACCACCCGGCACTGGCACTCCAGGAGACCTCCAGCCGGACGGTGTGCGATGACCAGATCGCCTGGAGTTTCGTGCACGCCCTCTACGAGTGGCCGCCGCTCCGGGACTTCCTGGCCCGGGTCATGGGAAAACCCCGCCTTCATCTCATGGAAGACCCGCTCGCCAGGGTCAATGTCATGGGCTACCGGGAGGGCGAGGGACTGGGATGGCATTTCGATCGCTCGGAGTTCACCACCACGCTTCTCATCCAGGCATCCCAGGATGGCGGTCATCTCGAGTACCGGCCGGATCTTGCCCAGGATGACCTCGACGGTGTGGCCGGCCTTCTGGAGGGCAGGGATGCGGCAAGGCGCACCCACGTCCAGCGGGCAGGGACGCTGACCGTCTTCAAGGGCCGGAACACGGCCCATTGCGTGACGCCGGTCGTTGGCGAGACCGACCGCCTGATTGCCGTCTTCTCCTACTTCGATCGTCCCGGCGTCGTGTTCAGCGCCGCCGAACGCCTCGGCTTCTACGGACGCGCGGCCTGATGGAAGGATTTGTCGCCGTCAGGGACATCTGTTCCTTCAGCGAGATCCGTGCGCTCTCCAGGCGTTCGGATGTCAAGGGTCTGATCCAGCTTGCCTCCCACGTCGGCGCGATTGCCGCCGCTGCGGTTGTCGTCTGGCTGGTGGCCGGGACGTGGTGGCTCCTGGTTCCGGCCGAGATCGTTCTCGGCATCCTGCTCACCTTTCTCTTCTGTCCTCTCCACGAGACCATTCACCGCACGGCCTTTCGCTCGCCATGGCTCAACGATGCGGTGGCCTGGCTCACCGGGTTCGTCATCTTCCTGCCCTCGACCTGGTTCCGGTGCTTTCACTTCGAGCATCACCGCTTCACGCACGTCGAGGGCGCCGATCCCGAACTCGAAGAGCCGAAACCGGCAACGCGCCTTTCCCTCCTCTTCTATCTTTCCGGCCTCAAGTCCTTCTGGTGGAGCTTCTGCAAGACCCTGGTGCGCCATGCCTGTGGCAGGGTGACGGACCGCTTCGTGCCCGATGATTCGACACGCCGGGCCTGCATCGTCCAGGCGCGCCTCTATCTTGCCGGCTATGTCGCAATCCTTGCCGCAGCCGTCTGGGCGGGAGATCCGGCGCCGCTTCTCTACTGGATCATTCCCCTTGCACTCTCGACCTGGTCACTCCGGCTCTACCTCATGGCCGAGCACACGCTGCTTCCCTTTGACGCCAACATGCTCGAGAACACGCGCACCATGAGGACCAACGCCGCGGTGCGCTGGCTCGCCTGGCAGATGCCCTATCACACCGAACACCACGTCTTCCCGTCCGTTCCCTTCCACGCCCTCGACAAGGCGTTCGGCCGCATCGCCCCGCGCCACGGCCATGTCATCCCGGGCTACCTCGCCTTCGCGCGCCAGTACTGGGCAAGTCTCGCATCGCCGCCGCCGCAAGAGAGGTCCGGCATCGACACACGCCGGGAGGACGGGCGATGACGTTCCGCGTGGTGACGGCGCAGTTCATGCACGAGACCAACACATTCGCGCGCCTCGGCACCGATCTCGCCGCCTTCGAGCGCATCGTGCTCGCCCGGGGCCCCGACGAGATCGTCTCCCGCCTGGAGGGCACCAACACCGAGACCGCGGGCTACATCGACGCTGCCCGGGATCACGGCTGGGATCTCGTCCTTACGGTGGCCGCCATGGCAAATCCCCTGGGGAAGGTCACGTCCGAGGCGTTCGAACATGTCGCCGGACTCATCATCGAGGGTCTTCGCCAGGCACTTCCCTTCGACGGTATCGCCCTTGCCCTTCATGGCGCCATGGTGACCGATGATCACGAGGATGCGGAGACGGAACTTCTTCACCGGATTCGCGAGATGACCGACGTCCCCATCTGCTGCACCCTCGATCTCCACGCCAACGTGGCTCCTGCATTTGCCGAGCGGGTGGACATCCTCTGCAGCTATCTCACCTATCCCCACATCGACATGAGGGCCACGGCAAGACGGGCGGGTGACCTCCTGCACCGGGCGATGGCCGGTGACATCATGCCACGCGTAGCCTTCAGCCGGCGTTCCATGATCCAGGGCGCCGACGGCGGCCGCACCGATGTCGAGCCGATGATCTCACTGCAGGACAAGGCCGCCCGGCTCATGGCAAACCATTCCGGTGTTCTCGACATCTCGATCAATGCCGGTTTCAGCCAGGCCGACATTCATGACGTCGGACCCAGCGTGACGGTGACGGGAAACGGGGATGATCCGGCGTTCCAGGAGATGGCGGACGATCTCATGGCGGACATCTGGGAGACGCGGGACGTCGTCAACAACCGCTACCTCGAAGTGACAGAAGCCGCTGACATGGCACGACGATTCAACCATACCGGCAAACCGCTGGTCATTGCCGACTATGCCGACAATCCGGGGGCGGGAGCCTATGGCGATGCGACGAATCTTCTCAAGGCCATGCTCGATGCCGGGCTCGACGAGGCCTGTTTCGGCGCCCTCTTCGATCCCGAAGCCGCCGCCACGCTCGTTTCGGCCGGGGCCGGCACCTCCGTTACCCTGAAGCTTGGCGGCAAGACCGACCCGGCGTTCGGCGGCCCGCCTCTCCATCTTGCGGGCGAGGTGATGCAGACGAGTGATGGAGTCATGGTCCTGGACGGGCCGATGTTCGCCGGCATGACGAAGAGTTTCGGACCGACGGCGGTGTTTCGCACCGGCGGCATCGACGTGCTGGTGGTCTCCAACCTCATGCAGATTGTCGATCTCCAGCAGTTCCTCGCCCACGGCATCGATCCCCGCACGAAGAAGACGGTTGCCCTGAAGTCCATGCAGCATTTCCGGGCCACCTACGAGCCTCTTGCGGAGAAGGTGATCGTCTGTGACTCGGGCGCCCTTGCGACGCCGGACCTGGATCGTTTCACCTACCGCCACGTTCGCCGGCCCATGTATCCCCTGGACCCGTGACCGACCGGTTCGCCATCACCCGCGAAGTCCTCATGGACGAGCGTTTCTCGCCGCCCATGCAGGAAGCGGTCGATCAGGGCCTCGTCACGCCGACACCCGAAGACGAGCGGGAACGGAACAGGCTCGACCACCTCGCAGTCCATCCCCGGTCGGAAGACCTCTACGTCTTCGGCTTCGGTTCACTGATGTGGAACCCCGCCTTCGAGGTCGCCGGCTGGCATCCGGCCCATGTGAGGGGCTGGCACCGCCGCTTCAACCTGTGGACCCATACCGGCAGGGGAACGGCGGATTTCCCGGGACTGACGCTCGGTCTCGAACCGGGCGGTTCGGCAAGGGGCATGGCGCTGCGCATCCGTGCCTCAGAGATCGAGAGCGAGACACGGCTGCTGTGGCGCCGCGAGATGTTCGCTGGCGCCTACCGTCCGATCTGGGTCGGGGCCGATCTCGGGGACCGCACCGTGCCGGCCACCAGCTTCGCCATCAACCGCGCCTACAAGCGCTACGGCCACGCCATCCCGCTCGCCGTCCAGGCCCGCCACATCGCCCTCGCCGAAGGTCCACTCGGCCCCTGCATCGACTATCTCGAGAACACCGTCCGCATCCTGGATGCCATCGGCCAGACCACCGGCGCCATGCACGCTCTCCTCGCCGCAGCCCGCAGGCTGCGCTGACCCCGCACGACAAGTCCCTCCGCGGTCCTGCACACCCTGAACTCGGACATCCGGTGCAGGATATGAACCGTTGTCCGGCGAATGCCGCTCCTGAAGAAGCGGGCCAGGCACAGCGGACGCCATCGCAGGTGTCCTTCCCGACCGCGATGAAAGCCGTGCAATGACCCTTCTGCAGCAAGGACGGTGCCGTGCTTCGTTGAAGAACCTGCGGAAGGTGTGTTCATGGTCCTTTCCTTCCCGTACTGTTGGCGGCGGCGGAGTGGCCAGGGAGGCGACGGGATGAAGGGGTCGTGCCAGTGCGGGGCAGTGAGATACGAGGTGACCGGCAAGGTGGATCATGTGAGCCACTGTCACTGCTCGATGTGCAGGAAACTGCAAGGAGCGCTCTTCGTGAGTTTCGGGGGTGTTGCCCGTGATGACCTGAAGGTTGAAGGCAGGGAATCACTGCGTGAATACCGCAGTTCGGACGCCATCAGCCGCCGATTCTGCGCGACCTGTGGCGGGCACGTGTTCGCCGAGACCCCCGAAGACGGTGACACGGTGTTCCTGTGTCTTGGCAGCCTCGATCAGGGCGAGGCGCCGGACCATGATCCGGCGAGCGAACGGCACATCTTCTGGGAATCCCGGGCGAGGTGGCATGATCCGGGCGATGGTGCGGAGCGTGTAGAGGGGTTCGGGGAGACGTGACGATGACGATGGGAGGATGCCTGTGCGGCGCCGTGCGCTACGAGCTGACAGGAAAGATCCGCGATTTCTATCACTGCCACTGCTCGATCTGCCGCAAGTGCCAGGGCGCGGTCTATCTCACCTATGCCAGTGTCGATCGCTCCGGCTTCAGGTTGCTGGCGGGCGAGGAAGCCCTGTCGACCTACAAGACATCGCCTGCCCTGAAGAGACGGTTCTGCCGTCACTGCGGATGCCATGTCTTCGGCGAGATGGGAGACGAGATCAGCCTCTCGGTGGGCACGCTCGATGACGGCGCCGACCCCGGGGGTCGGGAGGGCAACGAACGGCACATCTTCTGGGAATCCCGGTGCGGCTGGTACGAACCCGATGATGCCTTCGAGAAGATGACGGAATTCGGACCATGATGCGGGGTGGCTGTCTGTGCGGCGCCGTGCGCTTCGAGGTCAGCGAACCGGCATCGGATCTCTACCACTGCCACTGTTCCATGTGCCGCAGGATCCATGGCACGGCGTTCGCCACCTATGCGATCGTGGCGCGTTCGGCCATGACGCTGACGGAGGGAGAGGACATGCTCTCGCGCTATGATTCATCACCCGGCGTCACGCGATCGTTCTGCCGGCGGTGCGGTTGTCAGATCGCCATCGACGTCGCCTATCAGCCGAATGACCGCTGGTTCATGCCGGGGATCCTCGACGATCCGGTTCACCCGGGGGCCGGGAACCGGGAGCGCCACATCTTCGTCGCTTCGAAGCTGCCGTGGCTTCACCTCGATGACGTCCTGCCGCAGTCGGAAGAGGTCTGAGAGCTTGACCTAAGGCATCACGAATCTGCTTCGAGGAGATCGCAGAATCCGGCCTCATGGACATGATTGCGACCTCCCACAAGTTCACCGGGGCATTCCACGGCCCGGAGGAGCGGACACGGATGCCGTTCGTCGGGCTGTTGCTCGAGGCGCATGGGGGTTACGGTTCCGGTGTGCGTGCCGAGCCGGGACAGCTGCTGCCATGAAGTCTGTCAAAGCGAGTTTCCTTGCCCTTGTGGTGACCCTGCTGATGGCAGGATGCGCCGTCACTCCGCCCACGCAGCAGGAAAATGTGTGCGAGATCTTCGAGCAGTATCCCGACTGGTACGATTACGCCCGCCTCTCGGCGAGCAAGTGGGGCACGCCGGTGGACATCCAGATGGCCTTCGTGCGCCACGAGTCAAGCTTCCGGTCCGATGCGCGCCCTCCACGCGAGTGGCTCCTGTGGATCATCCCATGGGGGCGCGTTTCCTCGGCGAAGGGCTACGCACAGGCTCAGGACCCGGTGTGGTCGGAGTACGAGGCAGAGCGTGGTTGGCTGTTCCGTAGCCGTTCCGATATGGAGGACGCGCTCGACTTCATCGGATGGTACAATTACAAGACCTGGCGCGAACTGGACATTCCCCGCACCGACGCATACCGACTCTATCTGGCCTATCACGAAGGCCGAGGTGGCTACAGACGCGGCAGCTGGGAATCGAAGCCGGAGGTGCAGCGCACCGCAGAACGGGTCAGGGATACGGCCCGCGCCTACAAGTCGCAGCTCGCACAGTGCGAGGATCGCTATCGCTGCGATTCCTGGTATCAGTTCTGGCCCTTCTGCAGCTGACGGCACATCTCCAGGTTCGCAGTATCGCTCATTGCGTTGACGGGTTGAGGTGTCGATGCACGGGAGCGCGTTCCATCCGCGCTCGAATGGTGCGGGCCATCCAAACGCAAGTGAGGAATGGCACGTCACAGACACCCCGTCCCCAGCATGAACTGGATCGGGTTGAAAACCTCACGAAAGTCGGTGCGGTTTCGACGGCCCAGCCGCGGCGGTGTCGGCAGCGCCGGAGGTACACCCCGCCTCGCTGGGGAGACCACTCACATTCTGGCTCAAGCCTTGATACCCCTGTCGGTGCTGCGGCTTCTGCAGAACATGTGATCACGCGGTCTGTGGCATGCCCCGCATCCTTTGCGTGTGCCTGATGGAGTCCTCGAAGGCCTTGAGGCGTTTGTAGATCGAGATGAGCTCGACGATGATGCCCCAGGAATTCACCAGAAACTGGAAGGACGATTCGACGCGGTCAAAGGCGCGCAGGATCTGCTGCAGGACACCCAGCGTGATGATGCCGGCCACGATGGTGGGTCCCATCATGATGTAGGGCACGATCACCGAGAACTGGAGGTAGGACCACTTCGCGATGTCGAAGTAGAGGTAGTGCTTGAACAGGCGGAAGTAGTTCTTGCGCACGTTGGCGAAGAGTTCGATGACGGATTCCGGCTGTGCCCTGTCCTCGTGGTCCTCGCCGAACACCAGTTCCTTGCGGTAGGCGGCCTCCAC
>JAJEHK010000249.1 GCA_022823765.1 Alphaproteobacteria bacterium
CTGTGCGGCGGCACCCATGTCACGCGCACCGGCGATATCGGCCTCTTCCGGATCGTCTCCGAGAGTGCCGTGGCATCCGGAGTGCGCCGCATCGAGGCGCTCACGGGCAGGGCGGCGCTTGACCACCTAGGTGAGCAGGACCGGCGTCTGCGCCGTCTGGCGCAGCAGTTGCGGACAACTCCGGCCGACGTCGAGGAACGCGTCCACCAGCTTGTGGCCGACCGCCGGGCGCTGGAAAAGGACGTTGCTGCCTTGCGCCAGAAGGTGGCGGCGGCAGGAGACGCAGGGCCAGCGGCTCCGGAGGTGCGCGAGATCGCCGGTGTGACCGTGGTCGGGCGCACCCTGGAGGGCGTGCCGGGCAGGGAGCTCAAGAGCATGGTCGACGGGATCAAGCAGCAGATTGGCAGCGGTATCGTTATCCTGGTGGCGACCGACAACGGCAAGGCTGCCATCGTCACCGGTGTCACCGATGATCTGACCGAGCGGTTCAATGCCATCGATCTGGTCAGGGCCGGCGTCGAGGTGCTGGGCGGAAAGGGTGGTGGCGGCCGGCCGGACATGGCACAGGGCGGTGGTCCCGATGCCTCCAGGGCGGCGGAGGCCCTCCGGAACATCGAAGAGGTCATCGCTGGCTAAGGGGTGCAACCCCGGATTGTCCGGCGCCGGCCTGCGTTTCAGGGGATCTCGTTGGCGAGACCGCGGGGAATTCGTTTCTCGTGGTCGTAGAACGGCAACGCCACGATCGTCGCTCCGGCGCGGGTCCCTTCAGGCGTATCGACGGTGACCTCGCGCCCCACCCAGTCTTCGGCCTTCCTGAAGCGCACGAAGGCGATTCCCGACTCCAGGTAGGGAGACCAGGCGCCCGCCGTCACCACGCCGACCTGGCGATCTTCGTGGTAGACATGCGATGCGGCGATGGGCGTGATGCCTGGTGCCACCATGCCGAAGAAGCGGGGCTCGCGGGGCGCCGATTGCAGTGCGGCCTTGCCGATGAAATCAACATCGCTGTCAAGGTCGACGAATCGGCCCAGACCTGCATCGAAGGGCGTCATCGAGGAGTCCATGTCGGTTCCGTTGTCCATGATGGCGGCCTCCATGCGCCTCACGCCCATGCTCTCAAGGCTGGCGAACACCATGCCGTATGGAGCTCCCCTTTCGAGGATCAGGTTGAAGAGCTTCGGTCCGTCGAAATCCGAAGACAGCGGATAGAGTTCAAATCCCAGCTCTCCTGTCCAGCCGGTGCGGGAAATGAGAAAAGGATGGCCGTCTATGGCCGTCTGGTGCACGGAGAAGTACGTGAAAGGGGCCTCCGGCATGGTGTCCAGGATGGCCGGCATGACATCGAGCGCCTTAGGTCCCTGTATCTGCAACACCCAGGAGTCGGGATCGGTGATGGCGACATCAAGACCACCGACGTGGGCCTCGAGCCAGGGCAGGAACTCGCCATCAGCGAGAACGTACCAGAAACGGTCCTCGCCCAGTTTCATCAGAACGCCGTCCATCAGGATGCCGCCCTGGTGGTTGCAGGCGATGGCATAGGTGGCGCGACCCTCGCGCAGCTTCGAGACGTCACGGCAGAACACCCTGGAGAAGAGGGTCAACGCGTCCGGACCGGCGATTTCGATGGGGTGTTCGGGTACATCGAAGAGGGCCACCCCCCTTCTCAGGTGCCAATAGTCGTCAACCGGATCATTCGTCGCGCCAAGAGCGTAGAACCGGCGACTGTAAATCCCCATGAGGATGTCGTCGGTGAGATAGGCAGGACTCCACGGTGACAGGGCAAACCGCTTCGTGCTGATCCTCACCGTGTCATGCGACATGGCATAGATGCTGGCACCATCCTTCATGATCGTCTCCGGTGGTCGGGACCCTATACCCCTGGGCCCTGATCGTGTCCATCTGGAGATCGACCTTGCCGGGTTGACCTGACGCCCTACAATCACGGTCATGTTCTCGTTCCAGAAACTCGCGGTCTTTGCCGTCATTCTCGCTGTCCTCTGGCTCGGCTTCCGCTTCGTGCGCAACCTCGAACGCCAGCAGAAGGAACGCGAGAGCGTGCGGCGCAGGAAACGGAAATGGTTCGGGCTGGGTCCGCGGACGGCCGGTGAGGTCGAGATGCAGTCCTGTCCGGCCTGCCGCAACTGGGTGGCGGCGGATGGCCACTGCGGTCGCAGTGATTGTCCATGGCCGCTTGACCGCCACACATCCGCTTCATAGGTTCCCCCACCACATTCCCCGGGGAGTTTGACCAGAAATGGGCACGACAGGCCGTGGTCTGCCGTTTCAGAACCTGATTCTCGAACTCCAGAACTACTGGGCAGACAAGGGCTGTGTCATCCTGCAGCCCTATGACATGGAGATGGGTGCCGGGACCTTTCACTGGGCCACGACACTGAGGAGTCTCGGACCGCAACCCTGGAAGGCGGCCTACGTCCAGCCGTCGAGGCGGCCTGCCGACGGGCGATTCGGCGACAACCCCAATCGGCTCCAGCAGCACTACCAGTTCCAGGTGCTGATGAAACCTTCTCCGGCAGATTTCCAGGATCTCTACCTGGGCAGCCTGGAGGCGATCGGCATCGACTTTCTCGACCACGATATCCGTTTCGTGGAGGACGACTGGGAGAGCCCGACACTCGGCGCCTGGGGCCTTGGCTGGGAGGTCTGGTGTGATGGCATGGAGATCACCCAGTTTACCTATTTCCAGCAGGTTGGTGGCTTTGATTGCCGGCCGGTTCCAGGGGAACTCACCTATGGTCTCGAGCGCCTGGCGATGTACCTTCAGGGGGTCGATCACTTCCGTGACATCGACTGGAACGGGGAAGGCATCACCTATGGCGACGTTCACCTGAGAACCGAGAGGGAACAGTCCCGTTACAATTTCGAGATGGCGGACGTGGCCATGCTGCACCGGCACTTTGACGATGCCGAGTCCTCCTGCATGCGTCTTGTCGAGGCCGGACTCGTCATTCCGGCCTACGATCAGTGCATCCACGCAAGCCACACCTTCAACATGCTCGATGCCCGGGGTGTCATCAGTGTCACCGAACGCGCCGCCTTCATCGGCCGCGTGCGCGATCTGGCGAGGGCCTGTGCGGCGGCATGGCTCGAGCATCCGGAGCCTTCCTGAACCGTGGCCGACTTTCTTCTTGAAATTCTTTCCGAGGAAATCCCCGCGTCGATGCAGCGCCGCGCGCTAGAGCGCTTCGCCGACCTCCTGGAGCAGCGCCTTGCGGACGAAGATCTCAAGGCCTCGTCGAGGCGTGCCCATGTGTCGCCGCGACGCATGGTTGTCCATCTCGAGGGGTTGCCGGAGTGTCAGCCGTCATTCGAGACGGAACGCAAGGGTCCGAGGATCGGCGCCCCTGCCCGGGCGATCGACGGCTTCGCCCGATCGGCCGGGGTCGGGACCGACGACCTCATCCGCAGGACAACGGCGAAGGGCGAGTTCTGGTTTGCGGTCTCCCGCAAGGGAGGAGAGGCCACCGCCGGGGTGCTGGCGCGCGTCGTCCCCGAGGCGATGACCGCCCTTGCGTGGCCGAAGTCCATGCGCTGGGCCGACGGTGAGACGCGCTGGGTCCGTCCCGTGGTCTCGATTCTCGCGCTTTTTGGTGAAGGTGTCGTGCCATTCCGCTTTGCTGGTTGCGAGTCGGGCGTCATGACGCGGGGACATCGGTTCCTTCATCCCGATCCCTTCGAGGTCCGCAGTTACGCCGATTACTGCGCCAGACTGCGCGATGCCTGTGTCATCCCGGATCACGACGAGCGGCGGCGGCTGATCGAGGAAGGGGCCGTGGCCGTGGCAGACAATCTCGGCCTCGTGACCGATGCACCGGCGGGTCTCATTGACGAACTCGCCGGTCTCGTCGAGTGGCCGGTGGTCATGGCTGGCGTCTTCGATGATGGATACATGGAGGTCCCGGACGATCTGCTGACCACGGAAATGGTTCACCACCAGCGGTACATGCCCTTGCGTACGCCCTCTGGCGACCTGGCTCCGGGCTTCCTGTTTGTCGCCAACATGCAGGGCCGCGATGGCGGCCGGTCCATCAGGACCGGCAACGAGAGGGTTCTGGCGGCCCGCCTTGCCGATGGCCGGCATTTCTGGGACCGCGACCTTCGGGTGAGTCTCGAGAGCCGGATCAGCAGCCTTTCCACCGTCGTGTTTCACGCCCGACTGGGCAACCTCGAGGAACGGGCCCACCGCCTCGAGGCCCTGGCCAGATGGCTTGCCCCGGCGATCCCCGGGTGCGACCCCGATCAGGCAGGCCGGGCGGCATGGCTCGCCAAAGCGGACCTGGTCAGCGACACCGTGGGAGAGTTTCCGGAACTGCAGGGGATCATGGGGGGCCATCTTGCCCGCGCAGCCGGAGAGGACGCGGAGGTCGCACTTGCCATCGCGGAGCATTATCGGCCAGCCGGACCCTCCGATCGCTGCCCTTCGGCGCCCGTCAGCGTGGCCGTGGCCATGGCCGAGAGACTCGACACGCTTGCCGGTTTCTTCGGCATCGGCGAGAGACCATCCGGCTCGCGCGATCCCCTTGCCCTGCGCCGCGCTGCGCTCGGCACCGTGCGCCTCGTCCTCGAAAACGGCCTGCGCCTCGATCTTCTGGAGGCCCTGAAGACAGCGGGGAAGGGCTACGGGCGCGATGCCTCCGGCGATGTCCTCGAGTTTGTGGCCGACCGCCTCAGGGTTCACCTGCGTGAGCGCCGGCTGGGACATCACCTGATAGATGCGGTGTTCTCCGGTACCCGGGACAGCGACCTCGTGCGCCTTGTGAGGCGAATCGAGGCTCTCAACTCGTTCCTTGCATCGCCGGACGGTGGCGACCTTCTCGAGGCCTATCGGCGCGCTGCCAACATCCTGCGTATCGAGGAGGCGAAGGACGGCCGTAGCTTCACCGGCGATATCAGTCGGCAGTTGTTGGAGGAGGAGGCCGAGAGTGCGGTCGTGACGGCTCTCGAAACCGCGGATGCAGCCATGGCCGAAACGCTCACCGCCGAGGATTTTGCCGGTGCCATGGAAGCACTCGCATCACTGCGGCCACCCCTGGGCGACTTTTTCGATTCGGTCACCGTCAACGCCGGTGACTCCTCCTTGCGGGAAAACCGTCTCAACCTGCTTGGGCACATCCGTGCATCCATGGACCGTGTTGCAGACTTTTCGAGGATCGGGGGCTAAATGACTGTTTCCTGGGTCTACTCCTTTGGTCCTCGAGGAGCCGAAGGCACTGCTTCAATGCGCAACCTGCTCGGTGGCAAGGGTGCCAATCTCGCGGAAATGGCTGCTCTCGGACTCCCCGTGCCGCCCGGTTTCACGATCACCACCGAGGCCTGTGCGGCATTTCTCGCCGATGGTGGCCTCGACCTTTCCGGGGATGTCGCGCGGCAGGCGAGGGAGGCCCTTCAGGATATCGAGGAGCAGATGGGGCGGCGCTTCGGCAGTGCCACCGATCCCTTGCTGGTATCCGTGCGCTCAGGCGCGCCGGCCTCCATGCCCGGCATGATGGACACGGTCCTCAATCTCGGGCTCAACGGCACCACCGTGGAGGGCCTCGCAAGGGCCAGTGGCAGTGACCGCTTCGCCTGGGACAGCTACCGCCGGTTCATCCAGATGTACTGCGGAGTCGTTCTGGATCTCGATCACGGCGATTTCGAGGACATTCTGGACGAGATCAAGGATGAGGAGGGAATCAGCGAGGACTCGGGCCTCACCGCGGCTTCGCTGAAGGAAGTCGTCGCGCGTTTCCGCCATCATGCGCATTCACGTCTTCATGAGCCCTTCCCCGAGGATCCCTTCGAGCAGCTGTGGGGCGCCGTGCGCGCCGTGTTCCGGTCATGGAACAACCGGAGGGCAGTCGACTACCGGAGAATTCACGGAATCCCTGATACCCCTGGAACAGCCGTCAACGTTCAGGCGATGGTCTTCGGCAACATGGGTGAGGATTGCGCCACCGGTGTTGCTTTCACGCGCAATCCCGACACCGGTACGCGAACACCATTTGGAGAGTATCTCGCCAATGCCCAGGGCGAGGATGTCGTGGCCGGTCTGAGAACACCCTGGCCGATCGCATCGGCAGACGACGGCACGTCGCTTGAGGAGAGGATGCCGGATGCCTGGGCCGAACTGGTGTCCGTCATGGATCGCCTGGAGCAGCACTTTCGCGACATGCAGGACGTCGAGTTCACCATTGAACGCCACCGTCTCTTCATGCTCCAGACACGCAACGCCAAGCGCAGCGTCCAGGCGGCACTGAAGGTGGCCGTCGACATGGCCACGGAAGGGCTGATCACACGCCGGGAAGCGTTGATGAGGATCGATCCCCGCGATCTCGACCGTCTGCTTCATCCGGTCCCTGACCCTTGCGCTCCGCGCCAGGTGATCGCCCGTGGTCTGCCCGGTTCGCCCGGAGCGGCCTCGGGCATGGCGGTCTTCCACGCTGATGACGCCCAGGCGCTCGGCGCCGAGGGCAGGGCCGTCATTCTGGTTCGCCCGGAGACCAGTCCGGAGGACATCCACGGCATGCACGCTGCCCGCGGCATCCTGACCCGCCATGGTGGCCAGACCTCCCATGCGGCGCTGGTGGCCCGGGGCATGGGGCGTCCGTGCGTGACCGGAGCCGGCGGAATCCGGGTCGATCCCGCGAAGGATCTCCTGGTGACCGGCAGCGTGACGATCAGGAAGGGCGACATCATCACCATCGACGGGTCCACCGGCGAGGTGATTGCCGGCGAGATACCGACACGGCAGCCGGAGCAGTCCGGAGAATTCGAGATCTTCATGGCGTGGGCCGACGAGGCGAGGACCCTGGGTGTGAGGGCCAACGCAGAAACACCGGCCGATGCGGCAAGGGCGCGGGAGTTCGGCGCCGACGGCATCGGACTCTGCCGGACGGAGCACATGTTCTTCGAGGACGGCCGAATCATCGCCATGCGCGAGATGATCATGGCAGAGGATGTCGAGGGCCGGCGGCGCCCTCTCGAGAGGATCCTGCCCATGCAGAGGGCGGACCTTGTCGAGCTGTTCCGCACGATGGCGGGCCTGCCGGTGACCGTGCGCCTTCTCGACCCGCCGCTGCACGAATTCCTGCCGACCGGCTTGCGGGAGCTCGAGGAGCTGGCGCGCCACACCGGGACCGATGTCGAGCATGTGCGATTGCGCGCTGCTTCGCTGAGGGAACTCAACCCCATGCTCGGACATCGCGGGTGCCGGCTCGGGATCTCCCATCCGGAAATCTACGAAATGCAGGTTCGCGCCATTCTCGAGGCGGCTCTCGAGGCCGAACGCGCCGAGGGTGAACCGGTGCATCTTGAAATCATGGTGCCGCTGGTCGCGACAGGCCGAGAACTTGCCGTCATCCGCCAGTCGATTGACGCCGTGGCGGCGGCTGTTGCGGCTGAGGCCGGGGAGCGTCCTCACTACCAGGTGGGAACCATGATCGAATTGCCTCGCGCCGCTCTCCAGGCGGGCGACATTGCCCGCTCGGCCGACTTCTTCAGTTTCGGAACCAATGACCTGACGCAAACCGTGTTCGGCATCAGCCGCGACGACTCGGGGCGCTTCATCGAACGCTACCTTGAGGAAGACATATTCGCCGAAGACCCCTTCGTCACTCTCGATACCGAGGGTGTCGGGGAGTTTGTCGCGCTTGCCAGCACCAGGGGAAGGTGCACGAAGAGTGACCTCGGACTGGGCATCTGTGGCGAGCACGGCGGAGACCCTGCCTCCATCGCCTTTTGTCACCGGACGGGTCTCGACTACGTGTCATGTTCCCCTTACAGGATTCCCATCGCCCGCCTGGCAGCCGCCCAGGCGGCCATACAGGAGCAGGACTCATCATGAAGTACCAGGCACTGTCCTTCGATTGCTACGGCACGCTGATCGACTGGGAGCGCGGAATCGCGGAGTGGCTGGGCGCCTGGGGCCAGCAAAACGGCCTTGATGTTCCGGGTGAGGACCTTGTCCGCCGCCTGTTCGATGCGCAGAGAGTCGAACAAAGTCGCGACACGTTCCTTTCCTATCGCGACGTTCTCTTCCGGTCCCTTGCGCGTCTCTCCGAAGCCTGCGGCATTCCGGTTGACGAGGGCGCATGCAGCCAGTTTGCGCAGAGTGTGGGCGATTGGCCGGCCTTCGATGATTCGGCGAGCTCCCTTGAGGTGCTGGCACGCCAGGGGCGGATCCTGTGCGTGATCTCAAATGTCGATCGCGATCTCTTTGCCGGCAGTGCCGCACGGCTCGAGCGGCAATTCGACATTCTCATCACTGCCGAAGACGTCAAGGGATACAAGCCCGGCCCACGCCACTTCGATACTCTCGTTGCCTGCCTCGGGGAAAAGGGAATCGGCGAGAATGACCTGCTTCACGTCGCTCACAGCCGGTTCCATGACATTGCGCCGTCAAATGCGCGCGGCTGGACGAATTGCCGGGTGACACGCCACGGTGACAGGTGGGCGCCGGAGGGTGTCGATGGCATCGAGGGAACCTATTGCGTCCCTCACATGAAGGATGTCGTTGATCTTCTGGAGCGCATCGATCCGGCGTGACAGATCGTCCACACGGACTCTCGGACCCGGCGCGATGGCCAGACCAGCGCACGCGACCGTGTGCTGTGGATCAGTCAGCGGAGGCCGAATCTTGCGGAAACCACCCGGGTCGTTCGGCGTTGAGGATTGTCGTGCCGCCGCGAACCTCTCTGTCACCGGCTTCCTCGAGCCGGTCCATGCGGATCAGTGCGATGCCGGTGGCGCCCCGGCCGCTTCTCATCTCGCCGATCTCGGTCTCTCCCGCGGTGATCCGCGTTCCGGGTTCGGGCAGGTTCCCGCCGTTGGTCGCGCTGACCCGGTAGAGGCGCCTTCTCACGGTTCCGCGGTACCTGGTGCGCGCCGTCAGTTCCTGGCCGACGTAGCAGCCCTTGGTGAAATCAATGGCATTGAGATGATCGAGGTTGCTCTCGAGTGCAAAGGACTTTCCGACAATCATGTCCAGGGTGGCCTCACCGACCGAAAGGTCCAGGCGGTGCGATTCGTAGGCGTCTTGAGATTTGCCGGCGATCTCCGCGAACACTGGCCTGTCGACGGGATGAATGACGCGCACGCCGAGCGCCGCCAGCCTGGGATCGATCATGATGATGGAGTCATCTGCCAGGCGGGCATTGCCCGGGCGGGAGACGAGGCGGGCAATGCTGGCCGCTTTGTCGCCGATGATGGCACTCACGCCCCAGTCTTCAGAGACATCGCGGATGCGCACCTTGGCCCGCAGCCGGTAGAAGTCGAGGCGCTCGAGAAGAGCGTCTACGCGGTCCCGTCTCGTGTCGAGGAAGAGGCTGCCTTCGCCATCCTCGGCAATGAAGAAGTCAAAGAGAAACTTGCCCTGGGGTGTCAGCAGTGCGGCATAGATTGCGCACGCCCGGTCCACCTGGCCGATGTCGTTGGTGATGATTCCCTGGAGGAAGGTGCGTGCATCTGGGCCGTCGATGGCGAGAACGCCGCGACTCTCAAGCGCCACACGCGATGTCTCCGTCATCCCCGCAACCTCCGCATCCTGAAACGGGACAAGGATGGCGATGACGCAGCCTTGCGGCAAGTCCTCCAGGGACTGCGAGTGTACTTCCGGGGGTTGCCTGAACCGGTTGAGGGGGTTTCTATGTCCAGCCCGTTCTTCCCTGGTGCCCGATGAAGATCCTCTTTCTCGACGATTCCTTTGCCTTTGACGGCTACACGCCGCGCAACGACCCGATGGGAGGTGCGCAGAAGGGGCTGGTCTTTCTCGCCGAGGCTTTGGCCCGTCGCGACCACGAGGTGACGGTGATGAACCGTTGCGATGGCGCCCGTACCGTCCGGGGTGTGCTCTGGCAGCACATTGATGGTGGGGAGGCGCCTGACGCCGATCTCGTCATGGCGCTAAGGCACGCACGGTTGCTGGACGAGGTTCCATCCGGCCGGTGCCGGGTGCTTTGGGTGACCGATCAACTGGACGACAGTGGTGTCGCGGCACTCGTTTCCAGGGTCGATTCCTGCCGGATCGACCGCCTCGTCTTCATGGGGGATCACCATGTGTCGTCATGGAGCGGTGATGAAGGGCTGGTCGCGATCATGCGTCCGGGCATTGCTCCGGCCTACCTCGCGCCTGAGCCTCCCCAGGGATACTGGCCGCCAAGGGCGGTCACGACGATGCATCCGCGCGGCGGCCTTGCCTGGCTCCTTGATCTCTGGGTCGACAAGATCCATCCCATGGTGGACGAAGCGGAGCTGCATGTCTTTTCCGGGTTGCTCGCCAGAGCGGCTTCGGGCAGGGCGGTAGAGGGTGATCTGGCATCGCTGTGGCGACGCATTGAGGGTCTAGGCGATGCCGGCGTGGTGGTCCGGCGGCCACTCCCGGATGCCGATATGGCACGGGAGTTTCGTCATGCCCGTGTCCACCTTCATCCCGGCTCGTTGCGCGAGGCCTACGTGGCAACGCTCGCCGAATCCCAGGCAGCCGGTTGTCCGGGCGTGGCCTTCAAGCAGGGAGCCGCCGTAGAGCGCATCAAGGACAGCAGGTCGGGCTTCCTGGTGCCCGATGACGCCGCCTTTTCCAACTGCGCCATTCTCTGCCTCAAGGAGGAACTCGTCTACCGCGGCCGTTCGAAGGACGCTGCCGATCTGCAGCGGGACAGGTCCTGGGACGATGCGGCCTCTGAACTCGAAGCTCTCCACGACGCCGTGGTGAGCCGGTGAAGCTGCTCTTCATTACGTCGACTCGACTGGGTGACGCGGTTCTCTCGACAGGGTTGCTCGATCATCTCGTGGCTGGTGACGGAGTTGAGACGACCGTCGTGTGCGGGCCGGTGGCTGCGGAACTCTTCGAATGCCTGCCCGGACTCGAGCGGGTGATCGTTCTCGACAAGGAACCCCGCAAGAAGCACTGGTTCGTCCTGTGGCGCCAGACGGTGGGCACCTGGTGGAATCTCGTTGTAGACCTCAGGGCCTCGGCAGTTCCTTTCATTCTCATGCGGAACAGGAGACGCACCAAGTTCAGAGGCGGCGCCGGCCATCGCGTGGAGAGTCTGGCGCGCTGGTATGGTGTCGATCCGGTCCCGTCGCCGAAGGTGTGGACAAGCCCGAGCCACCGCCGTCATGCCATCCGGCTCGTGCCCTGTGAAGGTCCTGTTCTCGGTCTCGCCCCGACAGCCAGCGGGCGGGGAAAAATCTGGCCCTGGGAGAACTACGTCGCGCTGGCAAGACGGCTGACCTCCCCCGAGGGTGCGCTGCCGGGTGGGCGTGTCATCATCATGGGAGGGCCGGAGGAACACGGTCTCACTCAACCCGTCGTCGATGCGCTGCCACGCGAGACGACCTCGAATCTGACCGGCAGCGAACATCTTTTGACCCTCGCCGAAGTGATGCGGCGATGCGCCGTCGTGATCGCCAATGACAGCGGACTGATGCATCTTGCGGCCGCCAGTGGAACGCCGACAGTCGGCCTCTTTGGCCCGAGCCCGGTTGAGACCTATGCCCCCTGGGGTCGCCACACGGCGGTGGTGACAAGCTCGACCGGGGCCATGAAGGACATCACGGTCGACTCCGTGGAGCGCACGGTCGGAGAACTCCTCGAACGCTGAACCTGTTCGCCGATCCACCGCGAGGGTCACATCCAGCATCCCGGTGCTCCCTTTGAATCGCTTTGGGACGGAGAACGAGCGCCGATGATCGAGGGACGCGCATCCATCGAACCCGCGCACCCTGGCGAGGTTCTGCGCGAGGATTCCCCTGTCGCGCTGTCTATGGGCAAGACGGCCTCGACCGGTGCACTCGGGACATCCCGGGGGACGCTCCATGATGTTGTGTATGGGTCGCGGCCGGGATGGCAGTCCGGTTCGGCAAGCCGCTCGGGAACGGACGCGCCTGTTTTGTGAACCTCCAGTGCAACCATGACCGGGCGACCGCCGAGCGCGAGGTGGACGCATCGGGGATGCCGACGGTGGCGGCCCAGGCCGTTTGACGTCTCATGAAGCCGCCGGTCTGTCAGCAGGCCATGAGCAATGGGCCTGTTGCGGTGTGCCGACACTACTGCACTCCGGAGACAGACCTCATTCTGTGGCCTTGGGGATCAAAGGTGGCGCCGGCGACGACGCGGCCTTGAAATCGTGTTCCTGCGATGTCGATCACAACGCCTGCTCCCGTTCTGCGGGCCTCAGGATCTGCGATGTTCGCAAGGGCGACCGGAGCACCGATCCGGAAACCGAATGCGGCCGAGGTCGTCCTTCCGACGATCTTCCCGTCGGCCACGACCGGTTCGTTGCCGAGTGGGATGGCACGCTTGTCGCTGAGTATGATCGAGACGATCCGGTTCCGGGTACCCTGTCTCTTCTTCTCCAGCAGCGCTTTCCTGCCAACAAAGTCCTTGCTCCAGTCCACGGCAAACTCGAGTCCGGCTTCAAGCGGCGAGATATCGGTATCGAGTTCGTGCCCTTAGGCGAGAAACCTCTTCTCGATCCGCATGGACGTCTGGGCGAACACTCCGGCAGGGGAGGCACCGCAGGCCCGCATGGCGTCGTAGACCGCCTCCGCGGCCTGCGCACGGCAGGTGAGTTCCCAACCGGCCTCGCCGACATAGGAAAGCCGGACGGCCCGGACAGGGTGTCCGGCGAACTCCGCCTTGGCTGAACGAAAATAGCCGATCCCGGTGAGCGAGCCTGCGCCAAGTTCCGCCGCAATCTCTCCTGACCGGGGTCCCATGAGGCCGATGACTGCATAGTCGCCGGTTGAATCGGTCAGCGTGACACCCTCGCTTTCCTGCACGTGCCGTCTCAGCCAGGCCAGATCCCTCTTGATTGACGCAGTCCCGACATAGAGGCGGTAGCGGTCTCCGGAGTCGCGGATCGCGATCAGGTCGCTCTCGAATCCGCCCCGTTCGTTAAGCATGGCGGTGTAGATCGCCCGCCCCGCCGGTCGGTTCATCCGGTTGGCGCACACCCTGTCCAGAAACCGGCAGGCATCCGGACCGGTAACCTCGATCTTGCCGAAAGTCGACTGATCGAAGATGGCCGCTTCCCCATGTGCGGACCGAACCTCGCGTTCCACCGCATCGTGCCAGTGCGGCCTTCCGAAGCTCAGCCTCGGCTCTGCCGTCCTGCCAAAATAGAGTGGCCGCTCCCAGGCATGGACCTGGCCGAAATGCGCGCGTTCTTTCTTCCAGCGCCTGTCGAGCGGAGCCGTCCGCAATTCGCGTCCGCTCGTCCATTGTCGGCCCGGATAGCTGATTTCGTAGTGCTTGCCGAGGACTTCCGGCACCCGCGCGGTCAGGGTCTCGACGGAATTCAGTTCGGGCGGGAAACGCTTTGGATCGGCCTCGTTCAGATCGACGGGCATGTGGCCGTGCTGGATGCAGTGCGCGAGAGCCATGCCGGCGCCGCCTCCCGTGGCAACGCCGACCGAGTTCATGCCGCAGCCCAGAAACAGACCGCGCGTCTCCGCTGTCTCGCCCAACATGAACGTGCCGTCCGGTGTGAAGCTCTCGGGACCGTTCAACAACATCCTGACTTCGACGAATTCAAGCATCGGGATCCGGTGAAGCGCGTTGACCATCATCGGCTCGAAATGGTCCCAGTCCTCGGGTAGCAATTGAAAGGCGAAGTCCTTTCCGAGGGCGTCCGGCGAGATCGGCTTGCCCATCGGTTCAAAGCAGCCGACCAGAAGCCCGCCGCCTTCGTCGCGGATGTAGAGATGGCCGTCGTGGTCCGACAGCGCGGGCAGGTGGCCCGAAAGGCCCTCCACGGCCTTTGTCAGCAGGTAGAAGTGCTCACACGGCCATACGGGGACCTCCACCCCGGCCATGGCGCCGGCTTCGCGGCTCCACAAACCGGTGCACAAGGCTGCGGCATCGCATCGGATCGTGCCCCGGTCGGTCTCGATTGCATGGACCTTGCGGTCATGAGTCAGGATGCCGGTTACCGCAGTGTTTTCGAAGACCCGGGCACCCCGCGCCTTCGCTCCCTTGACCAGCGCCGCGCACAGATCCGACGGGCTGACCCGTCCGTCATCCGCCGACCAGACTGCTCCCACGACATCGTCGGCGTTCATCAGGGGCCAGCGTTCCCTGGCCTCCTCCTGGCCGATGGTCTCCGCGCTCACGTCGAAGAGACGGGCCAGAGCTGCCTGGCGCCGGATATGGGTCATGCGATCCGGGTTGGTGGCGATGGAAAGCGATCCCATGTTGATCCAGCCGGTCTGCTGACCGGTTTCCTCTCCCAGCTTCGAATAGAGTTCGATGGAGTAACGGATCAGTTCGGTCAGATTCCTTGTCGACCGCAGAGCTCGCACCTGGGCAGCCGAGTGCCAGGTTGTGCCTGAAGTCAGTTGGTTGCGCTCGATCAGGATCGCGTCGGTGACACCATTCGCGGCAAGATGATAGAGCGTCGAACACCCCATGATGCCGCCGCCGACGATGACCACCGATGCATGCGATGGTACGTCCGTCACGTTTCACAGTCCCCTCGCGAATGGACTTGGTGCCGATTCTGCGGAGCAGGACGCTTCGCGAAGTGCAGGTACCGCCAGTACACTGTTTGTGGACGTCCCGAAGGCGCAAACAGATTTTCAAATGGTAAGGGACATACACTCAGGCGCCGTCGACCATTGAGCTGGCCCTTGGGAGGCGGCGACACCGAACTCCGCCAGATGGCTGCGCAACGCGGTGATCGTCCGGGTGCGCCTGGCACACCAGAGGATTGCGCGTCCGGAACAGCCTGCCGTTCCTTCGTGTACACAGTTACGAAGCGCATGATCGGGCACGGTGGCACCTCCCGGAACGTCTCTGCGTCCGACGCATTTTCCTCACACGGGCTAACTCAGGCGCAGGGTCTCGCCCTGTCGGGCGAATCGGGAGTTGGGAGCCCGACGCTGAAGCGCTTCTTCGCGGCGGGCGAGGTCGTCATCTTCAAGACCTGGTGGATGATCCGTGATCATCAGTCTGGTGGCTGACGATTCCTGCACGAGGGAAGAGATGGCTTCCGGTGCACCGCCCGCGATCAGGAGACCGGCGCCGCGAGCGAAGTCGCGGAGCGCGTGCCCGTCGTCATGGCGGGTGATGCCGGCTGCCCAGGCGAGTGACCAGCCGTCGCCGTCGAAACGGTAGGCCGTTCCCGGCATCGAACCGCCGAGGGGCAGGGTGGTGACCGTGATGCCCGATGCGAACGCAACGGGTGCGCCGGGTTCAAGGTCATGAAAGGCAACGGTGGCGTTGAAGATGTCGGGAGAGACGGGGAACACGGGATCGGACATCAGCCGTCGGAGTTCCGATCTGATGGCGCCGCCGGTGCTGTAGAGGGTGAAGCGGTTGTCGGCGGAAAAGGCAGGGGCGAAGAACGGGATTCCGATGGTCCGAACGACTGTGGGCCGGCTGAAGAAGACGTGTCCCTCCAGAGGCCCCCTGCCTAGCAGCGACAATCCGCAGGTCCGCATGCCGGAGCCGGCATCGAGAATCAGCAGCGTGTCACCGGCCGTGATGGCGATACAGGCGGAATGACCGCCGAAAACGCGTGTCGCCTGTCCGTCCTGGGGAGCGGAACGGACCCCGTGGAAGGTCACCAGCGGTCCGTCTGACCGGTCAGCTTCGGGTGAGGGCGCCAATGACGGAGTCGACGATGTCTTCGGCGCGGCCACGCAATTCGGCCTCGTTCAGGGGCTGGATCGGATGACGGACATACACCACGGCAGGGTCGAAGCCGTGGAGGTCGCTCCACGACGCTACGCCGCTCGCGAATTCGTCGGAGACCAGTGCCACTGCCGGTGTGCCCATGCGATCGATGTCCAGCATGTCCTGCAGACTGCACGACGTACAGGAACCTCAATCGGCAAGGCCTTCAATCACGGCATCGCACTCGGAGGCGATCCGGTCGATCACGGCGCCCGGCGCCGGTTTGGTGAAGGTAGGTTTGGCATACCGGCCGGTGCGGATCCCGCGTTCGCCAAGAAGCCTCTCGAGGTGATCGAGAACGACATCGCCCTGGCGCTTGCGAATGTCGAGAAGACCGACAGTGAGGCCTTCCAGGGAACGGTGCCCCGCCACGCGCTGACGTGCCGGCGAGGCACGGGCCGCCGTGGGGTCGAGAAGAATCGTTGTCAAGGCTCTACCTCCCTTGTGACGGGCTGACTTCCCATGGGGCCACTTCCCCATCCCTGGATGATAGTGGAAAAGAGTCCGGCATTGCTACCTGCGCGCGTGACGAGGAGGTCGCCGGATTCGAACATCGGTGTCCCTCCTCCAGGACCTGTTGTCGCGTCGTGCAGAGCCGCCTCGATCCGAGCCCGGTCCCAGCCTGATTCCCGGAATATCCGCCAGAACTCACCGGCAATCACCAGCAGCACTCCGCCGCCGCGCCTGGACGAGCGCATCTGGCTCATGGCCTCGAGCGACCGTTCGTGGCTGGCCACGAGATCCTCGGCCGTGCGCGCCGTCTCGACGTTCATGATCGAGGTTCCGCAGAATCCGAAGACGGTGACGGCTGAGCGTCCCTCTTCGATTCCCCTGGAGGCAGCCAGGGTCTGCCAGGCCGGATCACTCTCGTCCTCGGCAAAACACAGGCCGTGCTTGCCCGGGTGGCCCAGTGTCGAGCGATCGGTGCCACCTGGCCGGGCGCCGCCGACATTCATGGCGATGAGGACGAGTGTACGCGCAATGGTGGCATTGGCCCGGGTGCCGTGGCCGAGGACGTTGAATCCGCTGTTGAGACCGATCCGGCGAATCACGGGTCCGTTGACGATGACCGCGACACCTGCTCCCATGGTGGTCGAAAGCAGGCCCTGCCAGGCGAAGTCGGGGTCAAGTGCCGCATCGAGGGCGGCCAGCACCACGGGGAAGTACACCGGTCGGCACCCCGCCATGACCGCGTTGATGGCGGCCTTCTCCACCGTCAGTTCCGCTCCCGACGGTGGAATCTGCCCCAGGACGTGATCGTGCTCCAGAGTGCATTCGTTCAGCGTGGCCAGCACGCGCGCCGGTGTCGGCGGAACCACGGGAAGACCGTCGGACCACCCGCGGATGTCCATGATCTCGAAGGGATCCTCCGGAAACTGCAGGGAGAGGGTCGCGGACTCAAGTCCCGTTTCGCCATGGCGCGCCTGGAGTTCCTCCGCCCAGCCCGGTTCCTCACTCAGGGATCCGCATCCTGGCTGCTCTTCGGGCAGACCGGGGCCGAGATCGTCAAGAGCGGCAATGGCGCACCACTCCCGCCGGGACCATCCGATCGCCCTCGACGTCTCCACGCCACCTGTGACGCGGATCAGCGTTGGCACGATGGTGATCTCGAGTCGAAACGAGACCTCGAGGTGACGGTCGTCGTTGACCCGCAGTCCGGCTGGAAAGTCAGGATTGTCCTGCGAGTAGATGGCGGCCAGGGCACCACGTGCCTCGAGATCCGCCGCCACCGGCGCGATCAGCTGGCAGGTCGGGCAGCCCTCACGGACAACCAGGACGAGACCGTCTTCGGGAATCTCACTCGACATGGCGTTTCCAGTTCGTGTTACGCTTGTCCGACGATGCACATCGCCCCGGGGAGGGGATCATGGCCGATATCCAGCGCCTGAAACCAGGTGAACTCTACAGCGGCGCCGTCATCCATGGCGACACTGTTTGGCTTTCCGGCAAGGTGGCCTCGGATGCCACCGGTGATGTCCGGGAACAGACCCGGGATATCCTGGAGCAGATCGACACCACCCTCGAGGCCTGCGGCACCTCCAGGTCACGGCTCCTCTCGGTACAGATCTGGCTAGCTGACATCGCAGACTGGCCAGCCATGAACGAGGTCTATACCGCGTGGATCGATCCCGGCAACAAACCGTGCCGCGCCACCGTCGAAGCCGCCCTGGCGCGTCCCGACCTGCTGGTGGAGATCATGTGCGTGGCGGCCCGGTAGTTCAGCGGCACGCCGTCGAACCGCCATCGATCGAGAGCAGCGCTCCGGTCATGAACTTCTGGCCGGGGTCGGCCAGGAAACAGATCGCGTCGGCAATCTCTTCCGGCGCGGCGATGGTCTTCATCGGTGCGAACTCCGCAATCTCGCGGAGAGCTTCCGCGTCATCCCCGGCTCCGAGCATGTCGGTCACGACGGCCCCCGGACACACCGCATTGACCCTGACGTGGGGCGCGAGATCGTGGGCAAGGGCCCGGGTCATGTTCACGACCGCCCCCTTGGACGTGCAGTAGAGGGCGCTTTCGTGATTGCCGGAGAGCCCTGATTCCGATGCGGTCATGACGATGGCGCCATTGTTGCGGCGAAGTTCCGGGATCGCCGCCTGACTGCAGAAAAAACAGCCCTTGACGTTGATGTCCATGAGCCAGGTGTAGGTCTCGTCACTCACCTCCTCGACAGGCCCCCCGGCATAGACTCCGGCGTTGTTGACGAGGACATCGAGACCGCCCAGGCCGTCGATCGCAGCATTGACGACCCGGCGGCAGGCTGCAGCGCTGCCGAGATCACCAGGTGCAGGCACCAGGTTCTCGCCTCCCAGACCGGCAATGGCGGCAGAGACATCGTCGGCCTTGCGGCCGTTGACGGCAACGCTGGCGCCCCGTTCCAGGAAGGCCCGCGCCGTGGCGAGGCCGATCCCCCTTGTCGAACCGGTAACGAGAACGCGTTTTCCATCAAAAGTCATTGCTGTGCCTCCAGCTGTTGCCGCCAGGCGTCAAGTTCGTGAACGTACCACCGGGCGTTGTCCCGGATATCGTCGATCTCGCCTGGACCGAGATCACGCAGCTTTCTTGCCGGAACCCCTCCCCACAACTCGCCGCTCGGCACCACCTTTCCAGGCGCCACCAGGGCGCCGGCAGCGACCTGGCTTCCACGCTCGAGCCGGGCTCCGTCGAGCACAATGGCGCCCGAACCCACCAGGGTGTCGTCCTCGAGGGTGCAGGCGTGAAGATGGACCATGTGACCGATTGTCACGCCGCGGCCGATGAGGGTCGGGCGTTCAACGGATACGTGGATGACGCATCCGTCCTGGACGTTGGTGTCAGCGCCGATGCGCACAGGTCCGTCGTCGCCGCGGATCACGGCGTTGAACCAGGCGCTGGTGTTCGCTTCCATCACCACATCGCCGATGACCGCCGCGCCTGGAAGGACGAGACTCTTGCTGTCGATGGACGGCCAGACGCCCTGCCAGGGCATCACGTGCGCCTGCGGGAAGACGCACATGCCGTAGCGATCCGCGACCGTCATGGATCCGCATCGGTCATCGGGCATGCCTGAAACGTGGTGGGCGCGGCTGGGTTCGAACCAGCGACCCCTGCCGTGTGAAGACAGTGCTCTTCCGCTGAGCTACGCGCCCTCCCGACGGAGGGTGATACGGCGTGGCCGAACGGGCTGTCAAGGCTGCCTGGAAGGCCAGGAGAAAGCCCCCGGCGATGCGCCTACTTCAGCCCCGTGACGGTGGCGACGATACGCCGGTCGTCACGAACGATGTCGGCGCCTCCGGGTCGCGGTACGACGGCGTAGCAGGCATCGATGATGTGGAGCACACCGGCAAGGCACAGCATGCCATCATCATCAATCCTGTAGGTGCCGGATTCCTCCGTCCCAAGGGATGCCGCTGCGTCGCCGCGCCGTACCGTGACGGCATCGCCCGCGGCGTCAAACGTGGCGCTGTAGAATGGCTCACCGAAATGGAACCGTAGTTCGCCGGCAAGCGTACGCCCTGGAATGATTGCCTGCAGCACCGCCGATGACAGCGTCGGGTGTCCCTTGGGAGCCTGGAACGCCTCCATCACCATGTAGCGGTTGACGATCTCGTCGCGGTGGTTGGTCTGGTACCAGAGGTCGCCGTCCTGCCAGACATCGAAACAGGTGGTGTCCTGTCCCCGGGTGAGACAGATGCCGTCCTCGACGATGTCCCATCCACCGGACCAGGCCTGTCCGGTATCGTTGCGTCCGGAAAATCCGCCGTCGTCGGCAAAGGCCTCGTCGTACCAGTGGAACAGCTGGGTGTCTTCGTCGTATGCATAGCCGAAACGCCAGGTTCCGTTGTGGACTGTCAGCAGGTCGTCGCCTGTGACTGCCACGGCGCGTTCGGGAACATGCTCGAGATTGCTGTCACCGAAGAGTTCCAGGGAAATCGGCCGTGCCACCAGCATGATGATGGTGCCCCCGATCCCCACTGCCGGGATCAGAAGAGCACCAAAAATGTGCCATCTCCCCTGCATGGCGCCACGGATTGACAGCACGAGACAGGCGATTGAGCAGATTCCGAATGTAATGAGTACGAGTATTCCTATCCACATGCCGGAGCCGCCTGTTTGCAGGGTTGAATGGGAAGATCATGCTGTTTCCGGACCCGCATGGCAATGTGCCTGCGTGAAGAAGCTTCATTGTTCATGGGAATCAGCGTGTCAGGGTGACCTCCACGCCGTGGACACAGGTGCTCTCGCCCATGTCCGACTTGCGGGGAATGTGGAGGCGATTGATGTTGGCTCCGCCGGGTCCGGGCCACCTGCTCTTGTCGGTGAGCAGAACTCCCGACGGCACGCTGTCCGAGACGACTGCGACCAGGTTGAGCGAACCGGCATCATTGGAGAGGCTGACCTTGTCGCCGTCGCTGACATTGCATGACCGGGCATCATCCGGGTGGAGCGTAACCGTCGGTGTGCCGAGAAGTTCATCGATGCGTGGGTCGTTGCCATAGGAGGAATTCATCAGCCAGCGGCCGGCGGGACTCAACAGGCGAAACCGGCCTTCTTCTGGTGTCGGATCTGCCACGGCCTCCGGCACGCGCGGATGACCGTCGGCCTCGGCGCTGGGACTCGCGATCTCGATCTTGCCTGACGGAGTCGCAAACCTGCCCCCGGGCCACAGTTCCAGAGGCTCATCGCTGGCTGCAATCCAGCCACGAGTCTTCAATTCTTCCCACGACACTCCGCTTCCCTCCAGCACTTCGTCGATCAGTTCCCTGTCGGTGAGGTGGAGTTCGGGGTCCAGCAGACCCATGGCCTGGGCGAGGCGGCGGAAGATCTCCTGGTTGGGCAGA
>JAJEHK010000348.1 GCA_022823765.1 Alphaproteobacteria bacterium
GGTGGCGATGGATCCCTTCTTTCACATCGGCCCCATGACCCGTACCAGCGGCGACGCCGCTCTCGTGCAGAACGCTATCGCCAACAGCCCCCATGGGGCAAGGGACCCGGCACATGTTCCGGGTGCCCCGCTCCTGCCCGAGTGTCCGGCGGGCGTGGAGGGGCTGAAAGTGGCCTTCTCGGAGGATCTCGGAGGCCACACCGTCTCGCACGCGGTGAGGAGGAACACCCGGCAGATCGTTGAAACGGCCCTTGGAGAAGCCAGCACGGAAGAGATCGCAACCCCGTGGGCCGGAGATCTGCTGGATGCCTTCCCGGTCTGGGGAGGCATGATCTATGCCGATGAATTCAGCGATGCCGTGGATCGCCATCCCGACCTCGTCTGTGACTACACGGTGACCTTCGCACGGCACAATGAACTCTATACGCCCCGCATGTTTCACGACTGCATGAAGGCGATCGGCGATGCCTGGCTGAAGTTCACGCCCGACCTGGCGCGCCACGATGTCTTCATCTGCCCGACGGTGGGAACCACCGCGATTCCGGCAGACCTGAGGGACTGGGAACAGCCCGTCAACGTCGATGGGGTCGACCATGACATCCACAGTGTCATCATGACCCCGGCGTTCAACGCGTTCAGCCGCCTGCCGGTGCTGTCCGTCCCCTCGGGGTTTGACACCAACGGAGTTCCAACCGGCATTCAGATCGTCGGCAATCCCTTCGACGAAGAGACCGTGTTCCGGGTGGCCCGTGCGATCGAATCTGCCATGCCGCTCTTCGGCGATACCGCAACGAGGCCGCCGCTCGACGGGTAGGAAGGGATCAGGCCCCGCCCTGTGCCGCGAGGAGGGTCGCCTCGTCGTGCTGGCACATGACGATATGTCCCTGTCCCATCTCCCTCGCCGGTGCCGGTTCCGTTTCGCAGGTTCCGGGTATGGCAAGGGGGCAGCGCATGCGAAAGGAACACGGGCGGTCGTGAAGCATGACATTGGAACGCATGCCCGCTTCCGCCTCACGACTGGTGATGACTTCCTCGAGCCATCCCTGACGCAACGCCGGCACGGAACTGATGAGAAGCTGCGTGTAGGGATGATGCGGTGGCGCGAACACATCGTTGGTGTAACCGGCATCGACGATCCTGCCGGCATACATGACCGCCACCCGATCGGCGATCGACGCGACCGTCGAGAGATCGTGGCTGATGAAGACGTATGCAACCTGGTGGGATTCCCGCAGTTCCTTCATCAGTTCGAGCACACGGGCGGCCACGACGGTATCGAGGGCGGACAGGACTTCGTCGCACAGGATGACATCCGGCTCGGCGGCAAAGGCCCGGGCAATGGAGACACGCTGGCGCTCACCTCCCGACAGTTCGGCGGGAAAGCGCCCGGCGTAGTCGGGGTCGAGTCCAACCATCTCGAGGAGATCGGCAATCCGGTCGTACTTCTCGGACCCGGACATGCCGAAATAGAGTTCCAGCGGCCTGCCGATGGCGTCGTCGACACGCCGTTCCGGGTTCAGTGACTGGTCCGGACTCTGGAATATGATCTGGATGCGGCGAAGCTGATCGCGTGTTCTGCGCCTCGCCCGGCCGGCTAGGAGGTCGCCGTCGAGTGTGATCCTGGCACCGGGAAGGGGCGGATGAAGACCGGCCATGACTCTGGCGAGCGTCGACTTCCCGCTTCCCGATTCGCCGACCACGGCCAGCACTTCGCGGGACCAGACATCAAGCGCAATGTCGTGGAGAACGTACTGCTCGCGTTCTATGGTGCCGAACAGGGTCTGGCGGGCATAGCTGGCAGAGGTATGCGTGACGGAGACCACCGGCTCGCCGTCGCTGGTCACGGAGCGGTCGACCACCGTTCTCTCCGGCGAGGGCGGCGGCTTCACCGCACCCAGCAGGGTTCGTGTGTAGTCCTCTCTCGCATCGTCGAGAATGCGCGAGGTCTCTCCCTGTTCCACGACATGCCCCTGGTTCATGACCAGAATCCTGTCGGCCACCTGGGCGACGACGGCAAGATCATGGCTGACGTAGATCGATGCTGTACCGAGGTCACGGTTGACCGACTTGATCGCCTTGAGCACCTCGATCTGCGTTGTCACGTCGAGGGCCGTTGTCGGCTCGTCCAGCACCAGCAGCCGGGGCCGGCAGGCCAGCGCCATGGCCATCATGATGCGCTGCTGCTGGCCACCCGATGTCTGGTGCGGATAGCGCCGGGCAATCATCTCGGGATGGGGTATGTCGAGAAGATCGAGCAGTTCGATCGTCCGCCGCGTAGCGTCGGCGCCTTCGGCAACCTGGTGCAGGTGCAGGCTCTCTGCAATCTGCTCGCCCACGGGAATGGAGGGGTTGAGCGAGGCTTGCGCACTCTGCGCCACGTAGGCGACCTCCCGGCCACGCAGGTCGCGCTTCTCGGCGATCGACATGGCAAGGACGTCGCGACCCTCGAGAAACACCCGGCCGTTACGGAATCGGGTTCCCGGTCGCGCATAACCCAGCGCCGCCAGCGCCACCGTCGTCTTTCCGGCACCCGATTCGCCGATCAGTGCCACGACCTCGCCTGGATGCACCTCAACGCTGCAGTGATGCACCGTCTCCACCCAGATTCCTGAAGGCGGTCGCCCCTCGACGACGAGGTCCTCAATTCTGAGAAAGGCGGTCATCCGGTGAGCTCTTCGGAAATCGACCGGCCCGACTGGGCTCCAAGCCAGTCGACGATGAGATTGACGCCGACAGTCAGGATGGCGATGGAGAAAGCCGGAAGCAGGACGGCAAGATAGGTTCCCGTCTGCAGGGCGTTCAGGTTCTCCCTCACCATGGAGCCCCAGTCGGCGTCCGGCGGCTGGATGCCGAGCCCGAGGAAACTCAGACTCGACAGGAAGAGGATCGAGTAGGTCAGGCGCAGTCCGAACTCGACGGCCAGGGGACGGATCGTCGAGGGCCAGATCTCGCGCACCAGGATGGAGACCAGGCTCTCCCCCCTTGCCCGCGCCACCTCGACGAACTCCAGGGCGGCGATGTTCATGGCCACCGCACGGCTGACACGGGCGACGCGGGAGGCGTGGAGGACAGCGATCGTGCAGATGAGGACCGGCAGACTCGATGAGAGGGAGGCGATGATGATCAGGGCCAGCAACAGCGGCGGAAAGGACAGCATCATGTCCGCCAGCCACAGCATGAAATCGTCGTAGCGACCCTTGATCTCCGCTGCCGAGAAACCGGCGGCCATGCCGATGAGGAAACCGAGAACGGTGGCGGCCAGCGCCACTCCCACCGTCATGCGGGCGCCATAGAGAAGACGCGACAGGATATCGCGGCCCAGCATGTCGGTCCCCAGGACCGTGTTGACGCCGGGCGCCTCGAAGTGGGACTCCGAGATGATGGCGCCGACCTCGTGGGGCGCCAGCCACGGCCCGGCGACCGCGAGAAGGAGGCCGGCGGCGACGGTGACGATACCCGCCCATGCCCATCCGTCGGGGCGCGGTCGGGCCCGCTTGGAACGGGTGCGACCCGCGAACCGGGTCACTTGGCGAACCTCAGACGAGGATTGGCCATGATGGCGGTAACATCGGCCGTGATGTTGAGCGCGACGTAGAAGCCACAGAACACGAGCGCCGCCACCTGAATGAGCGGCAGGTCACGGAAGATGACGGAATCCACCATGAGGCGGCCCAGCCCGGGGTAGGTGAAAATGACCTCGACGATCACCACACCGCTCACCAGGTAGGCGAGATTGAGAGCCACCACATTGGCGATCGGTCCCAAGGCATTGGGAATGGCGTGACGGATGATGATGCGCGACTTGGGGGCTCCCTTGAGCAGGGCCATCTCGATGTAGGGCTGCTTGAGGACGTCAAGAACCGCGGCCCGCGTCATGCGGATGATGTGGGCAAGGATGGAGAGGACGAGAGTCAGCATGGGCAGAAAGGTCTGGCCCAGGGCCACCGGTACGTCACCCCATCTCGGCCGGTGCACGACAGAGGGGAACCAGCCCAGTTCACGGGCAAAGATGATGATGAGTACGATGGCGATGACGAAGTCCGGGATCGAGATGAAGAACACCGTGGTCGACGAGGTCATGCGATCGAAAGTCCCTTCCGGCCAGGCCGCCGACAGCAGTCCGAGAAGGAGTGACAGGGGCAGTGCAATGACCGTGGCGTAGAGGGCGAGATTGATCGTGTTGACAATTCTCTGGCCGACGATCCGGTCAACGGGGACGCCGTTGGCAAGAGAGTTGCCGAGATCACCGGCAAGAATGTTGCCAAGCCAGGTGAAGTAGCGTTCCCAGGGTGGTGCGTTGAGACCGAGCTTCTCGCGCAGGGCGGCCACGGTCTCCGGCGTCGCCGACTGCCCGAGGATCGCCTGGGCAACATCCCCGGGAAGGATTTCCGTACCGAGAAAGACCAGGACGGTGATGGCCAGAAGTGTCAGAAGACCAAGAAACAGACGTCTGATGATCAACTTGAACATGTCTCTCAGTCAACGCGCCGCCAGGGCGTTGTGCGCGGCCAGGCGCGCAACACCGCCTGCACGACCGTGGCCAGCGGGATGGCAAAGAAAACACCCCACAGACCCCACAACCCGCCGAAGATGAGGATGGCGACGATGATGGCGACGGGATGGAGGTTCACGACCTCGCTGAACAGCAGCGGGGCAAGGATGTTGCCGTCAAGGGCCTGGATGATCCCGTAGGCGATCACCACGTAACCGAAGTTCCATGTCATGCCGTACTGAAGGAAGGCGATGACGGCGACGGGAACCGTCACCGCGGCGGCCCCCACGTACGGAATCAGCACCGAAAGACCGGTGATGACGGCAAGCAGGATCGAAAACTCGACGCCGAGGAGCGCGAACACCACGTAGGTCACCACGCCGACGATGAGAATCTCCCAGACCTTGCCGCGCATGTAGTTGTAGACCTGCGCCGTGATCTCGCTCCACACGGTGCTCGTCAGTTCCCGGTCGCGGGGCAGGAATGTCACCAGCCACGCGACGATCGCCCGCTTGTCCTTGATCATGAAGAAGACCAGCACCAGCACGAGGATGAGGTAGACGATCGCGGTCAGCAGTCCGACCACGGAAGCACCGGCGAACGAAGGCAGGGACGAGACCGTCGCGACAATGGCGGAGCCGATCTCCGTGATGAAACCGCTGACCTGGTCCTCGGAGATCATGTCCGGATAGCGCTGCGGCAATGCCACGAGATGGTTCTGGAGTTCCTGGGTCATCTCCGGAACACGGGCGACAAACTGGCCCATCTGGCGGAACAGCACCGGCAGCAGTCCGAGAAGAAAGAGCAGCGAGGCCACAAAAAAGCCGACGAACACGATGTTGACCGCAACAATGTGGTTGACGTTCCTGCGGGTCAGCCAGCGCACCGGACCATCAAGCATGAAAGCGATGATGAAGGCGGCAATCAACGGCGCCACCATGTCCGCGATGAACACGATTCCCGCCACGGCGATCAACAGAATGACCGTGAGAATCAGGACCTGACGATCCGAAAACGTCTCGTGGAACCAGTCGCGAATGAGCTTCATGAGCGTCCTAACATCAAGCGGGGCGCCTTGGCGACAATAGGCCGAGGCCCCTCGTGGGACAAGCAACTGCTCTCCGGAATCCCTCCGTTCCCGAGAGGCGGCATTGTCATTGCAGGGCCCGCTCCTCTAGACTCCGGCTGGTTGTCACCATTCAAAAGGGAGGATGATCCAGTGACAGGAAAGGATGTCCTGATCAGGGAGTTTCAGAAAGGCAAGGTATCGCGGCGCGACTTCCAGAACGGCCTCATGGGCTTCGG
>JAJEHK010000151.1 GCA_022823765.1 Alphaproteobacteria bacterium
TTGCCGCGCGCTTGTGGCGTTGCCATGGGCAGGCGGTAGGTCTTCAGGCGGAAGACAAGGCCGGAGGTGGCGAAGAACAGGACCCAGGCGTGGGTGTTGACCACGAACACCTGGTTGACGACATCCTCGTCGCGGATGGACATGCCACTGCGTCCCTTGCCACCGCGGCGTTGTGCCCGGTAGTCAGCAAGCGGCACCCGCTTGACGTAGCCGTTGAGGCTGACGGTGACGACCATGTCCTCCGGCTGGATCAGGTCCTCGTCCGTCCGGTCGTACACCTCCTCGCCGAGTTCCGTGCGCCGTTCATCGGCGAATTCGTCACGCAAGCCGACGAGCTCTCCGCGGATGAGTTCCATCAGACGATCCCGAGAAGACAGAATGGCAAGGTGGCCTTCAATCTTCTCCGCCAACCCCTTGAGTTCGGTAATGATTTTTTCCCTCTCCAGGCCGGTCAACCGCTGCAGGCGCAACTCCAGAATGGCGCGTGCCTGCTCCAGGGAGAGACGATAGTCACCAGCTTCGCGCAACCGGGTGAGGGCCTCGGCACCCTCGATCAGTCCAAGCACCGGTTCGACCACCACGGCATGCCAGGTCCTCGCCATAAGCTGTGTGCGCGCGTCTTCCGGACTGGCGGCATTACGGATGAGGGACACCACCTCGTCGACTTCCGTCACAGCGATGGCAAGACCGATCAATTGGTGGGCACGCTCCTGCATGCGTGCGAGTTCATGACGCAATCTCCGGGTGACCACCTCTTCACGGAAACCTATGAAGCGCGCAATGATTTCGAGAAGCGGCATCTGGCGGGGTTGCCCGGCCTCGTCGAGGGCCAGCATGTTGACCGCAAAGACGATTTGCAGCGGTGTGTAGTGCCACAGCTGGTTGAGCACGACATCGGACATCGCATCGCGCTTGAGTTCGATCACCACCCGCACTCCGTGACGGTCGCTCTCGTCGCGCAGTTCGTGAATCCCTTCAACGCGCTTGTCACGGACCAGTTCGGAGATGCGCTCAATAAGCCGTGCCTTGTTCACCTGGTAGGGGACTTCGGTAACGATGATCGCCTCGCGTCCCTTGCGCACCTCCTCGATGTGAGTGCGGGCGCGCACGACAATTCGCCCCCTTCCCGACAGATAGGCATCCCGCACACCGGCCTGTCCCATGACCATCCCTCCGGTGGGAAAGTCGGGACACGGCACGTATTGCAGGAGCTCACCTGCGTCGATCGAGGGATCATCAATGAATGCGCAACATGCATCAATGACCTCACCCAGATTGTGAGGCGGGATATTGGTGGCCATGCCAACTGCAATACCGGCGCTGCCATTGACCACGAGGTTGGGAAAGCAGGCCGGCAGCACCACCGGCTCCGTCTCGCTGCCATCGTAGTTGTCGCGAAAATCCACCGTGTCGTGGTCGATGTCGAAGAGCAGGCTGGACGCGATGCGGGACAGCCTTGCCTCGGTGTAGCGCATGGCAGCCGGGGGATCCGCATCCATGGAACCGAAGTTGCCCTGACCATCGACAAGCGGCGAACGCATGGTGAAGGTCTGCGCCATCCTCACCATGGCATCGTAGATCGCACTGTCACCGTGGGGATGGTAACGGGCCATGACGTCGCCGACGATGCGGGCAGATTTTCGGTAGGGACGATCGGCCGTGTAGCCGGCTTCACCCATTGCATAGAGAATGCGCCGCTGGACCGGCTTGAGGCCATCGCGAACGTCGGGAAGAGCCCGCGACACGATGACGCTCATGGCATAATCGAGATAGCTCCTGCGCAGCTCATCCTCGATTGAAACCGGCGCGATGGCATCCGAGGAAACCGGATCGGTCACGTCACCTCCCGGCACGCGCTGTCAACTTGTCGCAGGCGTTTTTCTGACACGGCAATCAGAAGGGAATACCGTCGTCGAAATCCGATGAAATCCTGTCGGAAACAGTCTGACCGGAATCCTCGACCTCGCCCCATGGCACCTGCTGGGGATCGTCGCCATCCATGCGTGGCGCACCCCCTCCCCGGCTGTCGAGCATCACCATCGTGCCACCAAAGCCCCGCACCACGACTTCCGTCGTATAGCGTTCCTGGCCGCTCTGGTCCTGCCACTTGCGGGTCTGCAACTCGCCCTCAAGGTAGACTTTCGAACCCTTCCTCAGGTAGCGCTCGGCCACCTCCGCCGTCCTGCCGAAAATGGCCACCCGGTGCCATTCGGTGCGTTCCTTCTTCTCGCCTGTCTGCCGGTCGTTCCAGGTCTTGGTGGTGGCAAGCGACAAATTGGCGACGGCATCTCCCGACGTCATCCGGCGAATTTCCGGATCACGTCCGAGGTTGCCCACCAATATGACCTTGTTGACACTTCCTGCCATATGGCATCTCCACGTGAATGAACGGCGAATTGGGTGTAGCTTTGAGCATATCAGGGGATTGCCGACGACGCATGAAGAACTGCATCGCCTATCCACAGTCCGGACCCTTGCCAGGCAGCGCGCCTCCCCTCTAAGAAGGCAGGGGCGACACGGAACCACCATGAGCAAGAGTATCCGCGTGCGCGGTGCGCGGGAGCACAATCTCAAGGGTATCAACGTCGAGTTCCCCCGCGACCGTCTGATCGTCATGACCGGACTGAGCGGATCGGGCAAGTCGTCCCTTGCCTTCGATACCATCTATGCAGAGGGCCAGAGACGCTATGTCGAGAGTCTGAGCGCCTATGCGCGCCAGTTTCTCGAGATGATGGAAAAACCCGACGTCGAGCACATCGACGGCCTGTCACCCGCGATCTCGATCGAGCAGAAGACAACCTCGAAGAATCCGCGCTCAACGGTTGGCACGGTGACCGAGATTCACGACTACATGCGCCTCCTGTGGGCCAGGGTCGGCGTTCCATGGTCTCCCGTGACCGGATTGCCGATCGAGAGCCAGTCGGTCAGCCAGATGGTCGACCGGATCATGGACATGGCCGATGGCGCACGCCTCATGTTGCTTGCTCCTGTGGTGAGGGGTCGCAAGGGCGAGTATCGAAAGGAACTCGGCGAACTGCTGAGATCGGGATTTCAGCGTGTGAGGATCGACGGCGCCGTTCACATGATCGAGGACGCCCCGCGCCTCGACAAGAAACGCAAGCACACCATCGAGGTCGTGGTCGACCGGGTCGTAAAGCGCGAAGGGCTGGAGGGGCGACTGGCGGACTCCATCGAGACGGTCCTTGGCCTTTCCGACGGACTCCTTGTCGTCATCGACGTCGACAGTAACGAGGAGACGACTCTCTCCTCGCGTTTTGCCTGTCCCGTGTCGGGTTTCACGATCGAGGAGATCGAACCCCGGCTGTTTTCCTTCAACAACCCGTTCGGCGCTTGCCCGGAGTGCAGCGGTATCGGCACCCGCCTTGTCTTCGACGTCAATCTCATCGTTCCCGACCACCGGCGCAGCCTCGACGGCGGCGCCATCGTTCCCTGGCAGCGCAGTTCCAGTCTCTACTACAGACGCGCCATGCGCTCGGTAGCACGGCATTTCGGTGCGTCCCTCCATACACCCTGGGAGGACCTGCCTGGGGACATGCGCACCATGCTTCTCGAAGGATCGGGCAACGAGAAGATAGGGTGGACAGAGGAATTCGGCGAAGAGGACGATCTTTCCGAGTTCCGGGCGCCATTCAGGGGCGTGATTCCAGGGCTTGAGAGGCGTCTGAGGGAGACATCGAGCGAACACGTGCGCGAGGAACTCGGCCGCTATCAGGCCATGACCACTTGCGAAGCCTGCAACGGGTTCCGGCTCAAGCCGGAAGCCCTTGCCGTACGCATCGCCGGCAAGCATATCGCCGAGGTCTCGGAATACTCGATCGGCGAAGCACAGCGCTGGTTTGCCGGCGTGGACCGGACGCTGACCGCCCAGCAGGCCGAGATCGCCCGGCGGATCCTTGCCGAAATTAACGATCGCCTGACCTTCCTCAGCCGGGTGGGTCTCGACTACCTGGCACTGTCGCGCCGTTCCGGCACGCTTTCCGGCGGCGAAGGTCAACGCATAAGACTCGCCTCACAGATCGGATCGGGACTCACCGGCGTCCTCTACGTACTGGATGAGCCGTCGATTGGCCTGCACCAGAGAGACAATCAGCGGCTTCTCGAGACCCTGACCGATCTGCGCAATCTCGGGAACACCGTGATCGTCGTCGAACACGACGAGGAAGCCATTCGTGCCGCCGACCATGTGATCGATCTCGGTCCGGGCGCCGGTGAACATGGCGGTCACATCGTAGCCGAGGGAACACCGGCCGACGTCATGGCAACCGACGCGAGTCTGACAGGTCAGTATCTCGTTGGAACTCGACGAATCGACATCCCCGACAGCCGGCGCGGAACAGACCGGTTCCTGACCCTCGCCGGAGCGTCGGCCAACAATCTCAAGGCAATCAGTGCCCGTTTCCCGGTTGGCGCCCTCACCTGCGTGACCGGCGTGTCCGGCAGCGGCAAGTCGACCCTGGTGAACGAGACCCTCTACCTCGCTCTCCACAACCACCTTGGATCACATCATCATGCGGCAGGCGCCCACACGGCGCTTGAGGGCGCCGACATGTTCGACAAGGTGGTGGACATCGACCAGTCGCCGATCGGCCGGACTCCGCGATCCAATCCGGCCACCTATACCGGTGCTTTCACGCCCATCCGCGAGTGGTTTGCCGGACTGCCGGAATCGAAGGCGCGGGGCTACCGGCCCGGACGCTTCAGTTTCAATGTCGAGGGCGGGCGCTGCGAGGCCTGCCGCGGCGATGGACTCCTGCGTATCGAAATGCACTTTCTGGCGGACGTCTACGTCCAGTGCGACACCTGCCGGGGCCGGCGCTACAACAGGGAAACTCTCGAGGTCAGGTTCCGCGGCAAGTCAATCGCAGACGTGCTCGACATGACCGTCGAAGAAGGGCGCGACTTCTTCCAGGCCGTTCCGGCCATCCGCTCGAAGCTTGACATGCTGATGCGCGTCGGACTGGGTTACATCAGGGTCGGCCAGCCGGCAACGACGCTCTCGGGCGGGGAGGCGCAACGTGTCAAGCTGGCGAAGGAACTCTCGCGGCGCGCCACCGGACGCACTCTCTACATTCTCGACGAACCGACCACGGGCCTTCACTTTGATGACGTGCGCAAGCTGCTTGAGGTTCTGCACGCCCTGGTCGATGCCGGCAATACCGTGGTCGTGATCGAGCACAACCTCGAGGTGATCAAGACCGCCGACTGGATTATCGATCTTGGGCCTGAGGGCGGTGACGGAGGTGGTCACATTGTCGCTGAGGGAGAACCGGAAATCGTCGCCGGGATTCCAGCCAGTCACACGGGCCGCTATCTCGCCGGCATTCTCTCAGACGCAGGTACGGTCACAGCCGCCGCGGAGTAGACATCCCGGCAGGTCACGCGCCTCATTCGGCTGGTGACTTGCCGTGGTTGGGTGCTGTCGTGACCGATCGTGTCGCCATGCGACGGCGCAGTCTGGCCCATGATTCCGGGGTGCCGTCGTGGTAGCTGCCGAACCACTTGTCAATCGGCACCAGTTGGTTGCCGTAGTTGCAGTTGTAGTAGCGATGGTGAAGCGTGTGGAAGAAGCTTCCTGCGTAGTGAACCGGCTTGCCACGCACCAGGATGGAATCGAAACCCGCATGGGAGGACGCCGCCTGCAGGGTGTTGTACTGCCCGTGGAAGAGGACATGCACCGGGTGCGACAGCACCACAGCGTGAATGAAGACGCCCGAAAGGTAGATGATGTGCTCGATCGGATGCATCGACAGACCCGACCAAGGTCCGACAGTCACATTGCGGTGATGCAGGGCGTGGGCGAGGTTAAAGAGAGGTTTCCAGTGAAGCAGCCGGTGAATGAAGTAGAAGTGCACGGCCGACCAGAAGGGAATGATCAGGAACCAGGCCACG
>JAJEHK010000020.1 GCA_022823765.1 Alphaproteobacteria bacterium
CGGTGAGCGGTGCGTGGACCCGCCGGGGCGGCTACCGTTCCCTTGCTTGACGCTTTGGTGATGTGCCACACAATGAAAGGACATCCTTTCGAGGGAAGGGGTCAGTCATGGCAGCTATCGGGACCGATCCGGGAGGTGTGGGCGTTGTCGAAACGAGAGTGATCCGGCCGACGTTCTGGAATGCTCTTCCCCATTTTCTTCCCATCACCATCTTCCCCCTCATCATCGTGGCGGCGTTGTTGGGGGGCTGGTGGATCCTTGCCCCCTTCATCTTCTTCGGGCTCGCCGGCCCGCTCGATCTTGCCTTTGGCATGGACGGGCGGAACATGGACCCGGCGAAGACACCCGAACGCCGCCTCTTCTGGCACAATCTCCCGGTCTGGCTGTGGGCCATTCTCTGGCCTGCGACCTTTGTCTTCACGGCCTGGCAGATCCTGATCTCCGGGCACCTCGCCGACTGGGAAGGCGCCTTGATGGTGTTTGTCCTGGCGATGGAGGCCCAGGCGGTCTTCATCGTCGGTCACGAACTCGTCCATCGTCGTCGGCAATGGGAACGCCGCCTCGGCGAGTTCCTGCTCGCCTCGGCTTCCTACCCTCAGTACGCCACGGAGCATGTCTACATTCACCACGCCTTTGTCGGAACACCACTGGATGTGGGATCGGCGCCAAGGGGTGAGAGCCTGTGGCACTACTTCCCCCGCGAGGTTGCCAACAACCTTGTTGGTTCATGGCTTGTGGCGCGCGAGCGCCTGGCGCGCAAGGGACTGCCGGTCTGGCATCGCAGCAACCCCTTCTGGCGCTACGGTCTGACGACGGCGTTCTGGTATGTCGTCGTCTTCCTGATGGGTGGTCCATGGGCGATACCGGTCTACATGGCGCTCTGTCTCGGCGTTGTCTTTTCGATGAAGGTCTCCAACTACATCCAGCACTACGGTTTGCGTCGGGTGCGGATGGCCGGTGGGCGATTCGAGAAAATCCTGCCCCGGCACTCGTGGAGCGTGGACTACAGGTTCAGCAACTGGATGTTCTTCAACATGCAGCGTCATGCGGATCATCACGCCGTTTGGGGGCGTCGCTATCCCCTCCTGCAGTTCCGAGGTGCCGACGAATCGCCGCAGCTGCCCGGGAGCTACGGCAAGATGTTCGGGCTGGCCGTGCGTCCGCGGCGCTGGTTCGAGACGATGGATCCGCTGGTCGATGAGTGGCGGGCGCGATTCTATCCTCACATTGATGACTGGAGTGCCTACGACAGCCCGGTATCGGCGGCACGTCCGGAATCCTTTGACGCGATCGTGGAAATCTACGGCGAGGCGCCACGGCTCGCCGGCTGGATCGAGCGGCAGCCGGACCTTCTCGACGAGTTGCGCGCCAGGGAGTTCACCGATCTTGATCTTCCGAAGGGGTTCGGTCCCGATGCCCGTGCCGAGACCATCGCCCGGCAGGGCCTGACACGCCTCTACTGGCTCCACGAGTTCGCCGTCGCCGAAATGAAGGACGAGATTGCCGAGACGCCCGTGCAGGATGCCGCAGATCTCGTGGAGTTCGCTCGCGGCTGGTCGAACCGCAAGGCCTTTCAGATCGGCATGCACACGTTGCGGGGCAACCTCACGCCGGTCGAGGCGGGCCAGGCCCTGGCCAACCTTGCCGAAGCGACGATCACCGCAACTCTCCAGGCCGTCGAGGCTGAAGGAGTCGAGCGCACCGGTGCGTCTGTCGAAGGTGGCGTCGCCGTGCTGGTTTCGGGCGACCTTGCCACCCGGGAGGTGGCGCCGGATACCCCGATGGAGGTCATGTTCGTCCACGAAGGGGGATCAAGGGCCAGCCATGAAGCGCTCTGCCGGGACTTCCGTGATGCTCTGGGAGACCTCGCACAGGACAGCCTTCTGTTCGCACCCTCGCCGGTGGGCGATGGGGGCAAGGACGTGTGGTCCCTCGAGGAATTTGTCGAGAGCCACAGAGAGCCGGGCGCTGATCTGGCGCGCCTTGTCCACGTCCGATGCGTGTTCACCGTCGGTGATGCGGATCCTGGCGCGTGGTTCGCGGAAACAAGACGGGAGCTTCACGTTCCGGAGGAGGCCGGCACCGGAGACCCCCTCGACATGGCGCGAGCGGCTCTCTTCCTGCAGCTCACCCTCGCCATGGAGGAACCCGCGCCTGCAGCCGCCTCGGTCTTCCGGCACGCCGGGGAGAAGGGTTTGCTTGCGGCCGAGTCCGCCCGCGATCTGTGTGAAGCTGCGGACATGTGGCGCAACCTGAAGGGTATCCAGCGCCTGGTGGTCGAGGACGGTGTGGTGGACGATGCAACGCCGGCAAAGGTCAAGGGTGTCGTCGCGCGCTCCTGCGGCATGGAGGAATATGAAGCCCTTGAGGCTTCCGTGGCCGACATGGCTTCAAGGGCGAACCGTGCCGTCGCGTCGATCTCCCGCCAGGGAGAGGGCGAAGCGCTCCCGGACGAGTCCGGCTGACGCATCGGGTATCACGAGATCCCCATGCAGAGCCCCATCGATGCGACAGACAGGCTCATGGCGCGCGCAGGCTCCGACGAGGACTTTCGCCGGCGCCTGCTGGCGCACCCCAGGGAAACCATCGAAACGGAACTCGGCGTGACCATCGACGCCGATCAGGAAATTCACGTGCACGAGGAATCGTCCACGACCACCCACGTTGTTCTGCCACCGCCGGACAGGTTTTCCGCGGCGGAACGCGAGGAAGCGAAGACCGGTGCCCGGTCACTGGAGTTTCTCCGCAAGACCCTCCACGATCCGGCGCCGCCTGCGCGCGTCGATGTCCCCGGAACGGCGGACCGCCGCAGAGCCACGGCCTCTGCCGGAGCACTTGCAGGCGAGGGCCGGAGGAGCATCCGCCGGAGCCTGGCGTTTCTCGAGACGACCATCGACGAACGGGGAGCCTGGCACTGCATCCGGTTCAACATCGCCGATCCGGCGATACCGCGGCACTACGAACGCCCGCCCTTCATCACGGCCCTCATCGCACTGGCCCTGGAGAACTGCAAAGAGGAACGGGCGAGATCCCTCTGCTCGGCAGCCAGGAGATATCTCGTCAATACGATGGAGTACCCGGGGCTGTGGCGCTACTACCGCCACCTTCCAGCGGACCTGGACAGCACGTCCTTGTGTTCACTTGCCCTCTCCGGTCACCCGTTGATCGCTCTGGGGAGGAACGTTCCGCACATGCTGGCGAACCGCGACTGTGACGGCCTCTTCCAGACCTGGCTGCTGGCGGAAGACGAGCCCGATGTGGCAACGGATTTCCGTATCGAGGCCGATCCCGTCGTCAATGCGAACGTGATCGCCTGCCTTGGCGACCACCCTGCGACCAGGCAGGCCCGGCGCTGGCTGGAAGACCAGGTCGTCGAGGGCCGGCTTGAGAACGCGTCCAAGTGGTATCCCGACACCATCACGGCCTACTACGCGATCAGTCGCGCCATGGTCCGGGCCGCCCCGGCACTCGAGGGACTGCGCCCGGTCCTCATTGAGCGCATTCTGTCTCTTTGCGATGGCGAGGGGGGATGTGGCAATGTCCTGCAAACCTCCCAGGCCGTCACGGCGCTCCACACCCTCGGGGCCCTTGAAGGCGTCGACGTGACGCGCCAGGTGGAACGTTTCATCAGTGAGCAACGAGGCGACGGCAGCTGGCCGGAGTATCTTGCGTTTGGCGATCAGTCCCTGCGGTGGGGCGTGATAGGGCAGATCGGCCACGGTTCGGAGTCCGTGACCTCCGCATTCTGTATCGAGGCACTGGGTCACATGATCAGCATCCTCGAGGGCCGATGACAGGAACATGGCGGGGAGATCGTGCTTCAGTGCCTGACGCCGTCAGGTTCCTCATGGGGTCGCCAACGCGGCTGACCTGCTGCGGCGCTGACAGCCCTCCGGCAGCCGTCGTTGCCACTGTCGCCTCGCAAGATGCGGTCCCAATACCTCCAGAATTGGAGGATGTGCGGGCTTTTGGGCTCGGCTATGTTGACTCGAAGATCCGTCGAGGTCCGGAGGACCGGACGGCGACCGCCCGTGTGAGTTATCGAGAGAGTGGATCCATGGCCGCGAGCCCTTTCGGGAGACGTTCGCGGGTGCGGACGAGAGCGCAGTGACCGCGGGAACGTCCTCTCAGGGGATCCTGACCATGTGGACTCCCGAGGATCGGGGGCTTGTAAGGATTCCCTTGCTCACCCCGCACCTTGAGTTCCATGCGATCGGTGACGACCGGGCGCTGCTGGTCTCCGAATCCTTCAACACCCTGCTGCATGGCAAACTCTGCTGTGATCTCCTGCCGCTCCTCGACGGCCGGCATGAGGCGGATGGCATTGTCTCGATCCTCGACGGGGTCCATGACGCCCGTGACGTTCGTTTCACCATCTCCGCGCTTTCGGCCAAGGGCTATGTCGTTTCCGGTGAACATTCAATGGGCCGGCAACTGGCGGCCTGGTGGTCATCGCTTGGCGCATCACCGCGCTGGGTCGAGCAGCGGTTGGCGCTCTCGCGGGTTGTGGTGGAGGGAGATGACGGCGAACTGGCCGCTCACCTTGCCGGATGTGGTGTCGTTTCGGGAGCTGAAGGCAAGGCCAGCCTCAGGATTGTTGTCTGCGACGACTATCTGGGACCAGACCTCGAGAATGTGAACCGCAGGCAACTCGAGGTGAATGAGCCCTGGATGCTTGCGCGGCCTCGCGGTGTGCAGGCGCTCTTCGGCCCCGTTTTTCAGGGCCACGGCCCCTGCTGGGAATGCCTGGCCAGCCGCATGCACAACCACCAGGAGGTCCACGCATTCCTTCGCAATGTGGCCGGAGAGGATGCCGCCTTCAGGCCGTTTGCCTCACAAGGCGTTGTGCTGGACGGGTTGTTGCGGCTGATTGCGGCAGAGATTGTCAAGTGGCTGGTCCTTGGCGAGACGGCACTCCTCCACGATGAGGTGATCTCCGTGGATACCGGCGACCTTGCAAGTTCACGGCATCGGGTCATGCGCCGGCCACAGTGCCGCGCCTGTGGGGACGAAGAGTTGCACAGACCTGACCGTCCGGCGGTTCCCCTCATCCTGAACGCAAGTCCAAAGGCTGTTCGGACCAGTGGTGGTGCGCACAGCGTGGCACCGGAAGTGACCCTGGCGACATACCGCCATCTGGTCAGTCCGATCAGTGGAGTTGTTACCTGGTTGTCGCGCACCACCGATGAAGGCGACCCGTGGCTTCATGTCGACTGGGCCGG
>JAJEHK010000180.1 GCA_022823765.1 Alphaproteobacteria bacterium
CAGCAGGTGGTCTTGCCGGCTTGCGATGTCGCCAAGGGTGTTGATCTCGAGGACGGTATCCTGGAGAAGACCGAGTTCGTCGAGAACATCGCGGGCCAGGGCAATGACCTCGACGTCACCCAGTGGCTCGGCGACACCGAAGAGTTCGACCCCGGTCTGGTGAAACTGACGGTAGCGTCCCTTTTGCGGACGCTCGTGGCGAAACATCGCACCGGCATAGTGCAGTCTGAGCGGCATGGCATCGAGCAGACCGTTGGAGAGCAGGGCCCGGGCCACGCCTGCGGTGTTCTCCGGACGCAGAGTGATGCTGTCGCCATTGCGGTCGTCGAAGGTGTACATCTCCTTTTGAACGACATCGGTCGCATCGCCAAGCGTGCGGGAGAAGACCTGCGTGGCCTCGAGGACCGGAGTGCGTATCTCGCCATAGCCATAGCGCTCGGCGATACGGCGGCAGACGTCTTCGACGTGCGCGTGGGAACGGCAGTCCGCGGGCAGGAGATCCCGGGTTCCCCGAATCGGCTGCAGCCTTTCACCCATGAGAACCGGGACGTTCAGTCACTGGAGCGAGCTTCATTGCGAAGCTCTTCAGCGCGTTGCTCCACGAGTGTGGCCACATGTTCGACGAGATCCTCGGTGGACACCTTGTGATCGGCCTTGCCCGACATGTAGACAAGGTGACGTCCCTTGCCGCCGCCGGTCAGACCGATGTCGGTGAGGCGCGCTTCGCCGGGTCCGTTCACTACGCAACCGATGATCGACACCGACATCGGTGTATCGATATGCGCAAGGCGCCGTTCAAGGCGACCGACGGTCTCCGGCACATTGAACTGCTGGCGGGCGCATGACGGGCACGCAATGACATTGACGCCGCGACGGCGCAGGTCCAGCGCCTTCAGGATTTCCCAGCCGACCGACACTTCCTCGACCGGGTCGGCGGCAAGCGACACCCTGATGGTGTCGCCGATGCCCTCGGCCAGCAACATGCCGATTCCGACCGACGACTTGACGGTGCCGGTGACAAGACCGCCGGCCTCCGTAATGCCGAGATGGAGGGGATAGTCGCACTTCGCCGCCAGCATCCGGTATGCCGCGGTGGCCAGCGCAACCCCGGACGCCTTCACGCTGATCTTGAAATCAAGGAAGTCGTTGTCCTCGAGAATGCGGGCATGTCCCAGAGCACTCTCGACCATGGCTTCGGGCGTGGGACCGCCGTATCTCTCAAGAAGGTCGCGCTCGAGCGAGCCGGCATTGACGCCAATTCTCATCGAGCAGCCGTGGTCGCGGGCCGCCCTGACCACTTCCTTCACCCGATCGCTTGAACCGACGTTGCCGGGGTTGATGCGCAGGCAGGACGCGCCGGACTCGGCCGCCTCGATGGCGCGCCGGTAGTGGAAGTGGATATCGGCCACCAGGGGCACGGGCGATTCGGAAACGATCTTGCGCAGGGCCGCCGTCGAGTCCTCGTCGGGGCACGACACGCGCACGATGTCGGCACCGGCGACAGCGAGTGCGCTTACCTGGGACGATGTCGCCTCGACATCGCTCGTAAGCGTGTTGGTCATCGATTGGACGGCAATCGGCGCATCGCCTCCCACCGCAACCTGACCCACCATGACGGTCCGGCTGCGCCGCCTGGGTGGTCTCGGAATGTCCTTCATGGTTCGCGTTCCGGTTGGCCCTTGACTGATACTCCGCCCACTCCTTCCAGTAAAGTCGTCATCATCGCCGGGTCAGGCTCTCGACAGACAACAGCACGTCACGCACCACGGCTCCGGCCCCGCCAAGCGGCGGCATCAGCTCTCCGTCAACCCGTATCTCGAGACCGCCGGCATTTCCGGTATCGAGCATGAGATCGTCGCGGTCCGGCACGTGATAGACATCCCCGGGCAGCAGGATGTGGGTGAGCACGGCAACGCCGTCGGGCGCCGTGACCTGGACCCAGGTCTCGTCGATGGCACGCAACTCGATGCGCGAACCGGCGCCCGGCGTCCCGTAGACCGTGTGCTGACTGTCCTCCTCTCCTTCATCGACGGCCGCTGATTCCTCAAACGTATCCTCGGAGGCGAACACAGGCTCGTCCCACGTCTCCTCGCCGCCGCTCTCGGCACCCGTGGCATCGGCCACGTCCGGGAGGACCACGTCGGTCCCCGTGCCGACCTCGCCCTGCTGCGTATCCGTCTCAACGCCCGTCACGGAATCATCCACACTGTCCGGCACGGCATCCGCCGCACCGTCATCGACGGTGTCCTGGGGAATGACCGCCTCCACGTCGGCAGCGGCATCATCCGGACCGGCGTCCACAGTCACGGCCTCGGCGTCGAGCGCGACGTCCGCCACACTGTCATCACCGACAGCGGCATCATCCGGGCCGTCGTCCAGGGTCGCGGCCTCGGTGTCGAGCACGACGTCCGTCATACTGTCATCGTCGACATCTGCGTCGACAGCGGCATCATCCGGGCCACCGTCCACGGTCGCGCCTGCAACGTCCGACGCAAGACCCGCGGCATCGTCATCGCTGATGACGCCGGCGGTGACCAGCAGGCTGTCCGCGCCCGCGTCAGGAGCAGCATCGTCAGGGCTGTCGTCCACGGCCATGCCCGAAACGTCGGGCGCAACGTCCGCCGCACTGTCATCGGCGGTCATGCCGGTGTCGTCCGGGAGAACATCAGTCCCGGCCACGTCTGCCGTCTCGTCATCCGGCTCCACGGTAGCCGGCGCCGCGTCGGTGGCGACGTCTCCGACGGTGTCGAACACGTTGCCACCATTCAGGTCAACCGATCCCTCATCGTCCGGGAGGTCGGTCGACGTTCCTTCGGCAACCGGCCCGGGGACCTCGGGAATGAGATCGATATCGATGGACCGCCTTTCCTGAAAGACATACCAGGCCACCGCGATGACGATGGCGATGACGAGCGATACCGTGATGATCGGGAATGTCGGCCGCCTGATCTCCGAGATCGGAACCAGCAACTCCATTTCCCTGGGAGCGAAGGTCGAGTGGCTGTCGTCCTTGAACCAGGCCACCAGCTGGTCGCCATCCAGGCCCAGGTGGCTGGCGTAGGTTCTCAGAAATCCGGAAATGTAGGCCGGGCCCGGAAGGTCATCGAACCGATCCTCCTCCATGGCCTCGATGAAGCCGGCCCTGATCCTCAGCACCGCCGCTACATCCTCGATGGAAAGGCCGTGTGCGACACGGGTACGCCGCAATTCGTCGGCAATGCGCCGGCTCACCCTGATCCCGGCATCAGGAGAATCTTCGTCGCCGGGATATTCAATGTGTGTCATCGGGGAGCCAGGGAGTGTGATGCCTGCCGGTCGGAATGCTACCACCGCCCCGGCGGCGGCGGCAATGCCGGGACCTATCCCTGATCGGAAAGCGCCCGTACGGCCTGCTCGACGAGTTCATCCATGATGTCGGCCATCGACTGCTCGGTCGTCACCATGCCGACACTCTGGCCGGCCATGAGGGACCCGTTCTTCACATCACCCTCGATGACCGCACGTCTGAGTGCACCGGCCCAGAAGTGCTCGATTTCAAGCTGTGCCGCGGCCTGGTCGATCTCGCCACAGTCGTGGCGGGCGATCACCTCGCGCTGCTTCTCCGTGAAGTTCTTCACCCCGTCATTGACGATGGCGCGCACCGGGATGACCGGAAACCGGGGATCGAGCTGCCGCGAGGGCTGCGCGTCGCGGGCATTGGCGCGCAGGAAGGCCTTCTTGAAGTTGTCATGGGCCACGGACTCGCTGGCGCAGACAAAGCGGGTGCCGAGCTGGACGCCCGCCGCCCCCATCCTGAGGTAGCTGGCAATCGCCTCGCCGCGACCGATGCCACCGGCAACGAAGACCGGGACGCCATCGACATGGGGCAGGGTCTCCTGGGCCAGAACGCTGGTCGACACCGGGCCGATATGCCCGCCCGCCTCCATCCCCTCGATCACGATCCCGTCGATTCCGCTGCGCACCAGGCGCCGCGCAATGGCCAGCGCCGGAGCAAAGGCGAGGACACGCACTCCGGCCTCCCTGATACGCCTGACCGTGGCAGCCTGGGGCAGTCCTCCCGCCAGCACGATATGGGTGACGGTCCGGGCAATGCAGACATCGATCAAACGGTCGAGATCGGGGTGCATGACAATGAGGTTGACGCCGAACGGACGATCGGTGAGCTCCCGCGTGCCGGTGATCTCGTCATCGAGCTGCTCGGGATTCATTGCGCCGCAGGCGATCACCCCGAACCCTCCGGCAGCCGCCACGGCCGCGACGAAGTTGCGTTCCGAAACCCATGTCATGGCGCCGCCCATGATCGCCTTCTCGACGCCAAGCAGCCTGCATCCCGGTTCCCAGAGCGCCGCCAGACGCTCGTGCCCGCTATGGCGCGACACGGGCCGGCTCAATCAGTGGCGTCAAGACCATAGGCCGAATGCAGGGATCTGAGGGCCAGTTCCAGGTAGTCCTCAGCGATGAGCACGCTGATCTTGATCTCGGATGTGGAGATCAGCTGGATGTTGATTCCCCTGTCCGCCAGCGTGGCGAACATCCTGCCGGCGACACCGGCATGACTGCGCATGCCGACACCGACGACCGAGACCTTGGCCACGGAGGAATCGGGAACGATGTCGCTGGCGCCGAGATCACGGTTCGATTCGGCAAGAACGGCGAGCGCCTGTCCGAGGTCGCTCTCGGCGACGGTGAAGGTCAGGTCCGTCGATTCGCCGTCGGGGGAGATGTTCTGGACGATCATGTCGACATTGATGCCCGCATCGCTCAGCGGTCCGAAGAGCGCCGCGGCGACACCGGGACGATCGGGCAGGCCGATCATCGTGATCTTCGCATCATCCTTGCTGTAGGCAATGGCGCTGACGACCTGCTGTTCCACGACCTCGTCCTCGTCGACAACCATGGTTCCCGGGGCCCCGGTGAAGCTGGAGAGCACCTGCAACCGCACACGGTGATTCATCGCCACGGCCACGGAGCGGGCGTGCAGAACCTTCGCACCCTGCGACGCGAGTTCAAGCATCTCCTCGTAGGTGATCATATCGAGCTTGTGAGCCTTGGCAACGATGCGCGGGTCACAGGTGAAGACACCATCCACGTCGGTGAAGATGTCGCAGCGTTCGGCATCGAGCCGGGCGGCAAGCGTTACCGCGCTCAGGTCCGATCCACCGCGGCCCAGGGTGGTGATGCGGCCGTCGTCCGTGACCCCCTGGAACCCTGTCACGACAGGAACCCCGCCTGCCTCCATGCAGGCGCCAAGTGCATCAGGCCCGATGCGCAGCACACGGGCCCGGGAGTGAGAGGAGTCGGTGATCAGCGGCACCTGCCAGCCGTGAAAGGATCGCGCTGGAACACCGGTGTCACGCAGCATCAGGGCGAGGAGCCCCGCCGAAACCTGTTCGCCACTGGCGACGATGGCATCGTGTTCGGCGCTCTCGGGATCGCCGCCGGCAGCCTTCGCCAGGGCGACAAGCCGGTCCGTCTCGCCAGCCATGGCGGAGACCACCACCACCACGCGATGGCCGGATCCCAGCGCGGTCATCACGTGACCCGCGGCCCGGGCAATCCTCTCCATGTCGCCAAGCGACGTGCCACCGAATTTCTGGACGACGAGAGACATGGCTGTGCCCGGGAAAGGCGCCGCAGTGACCGATCCGGGCTTCACGGCGCGATGTCGCGCCTACATACTCGCAAAGCTGCAGGGGACGCAAGACAATGTCCGAGTGGTATGGAACGGCAGACCTCGCCCGGGACCTCGGCCTGACACCGGTCGCGGCCCGCCGCCTGCTGCGCCGTCACGGATTGAACGCGGGTCGCGGTCGACGCTACCGGTGGAATCAGGCCGACTACCTGAATCTGCTCCGGCAACTCCGTGGTGACACCACCGTCGACGATTCGGAAATCCGCGCCTTCTCCGAACTCGCGGACAGGTGGTGGGACGAAGACGGACCCCTGGCGATGCTCCATCGTCTCAATCCTGTGCGCCTCTCCTACATCCGCGGCCAGTTCATCCGCCATTTCGGCCTCGACGGCGACCATCCTCGGCCTCTCGAGGGGCTGGCCGTGCTCGATGCCGGATGTGGCGGCGGCCTCGTCACCGAGCCACTCGCACGCCTCGGCGCCACGATGACAGGCCTTGATGCGTCAGGCGAGGCGATTGCCGTGGCCCGCCAGCACGCCCGGCGGTCCGGCCTCGGCATCGAATGGCGTCAGGGAACTCTCGAAGATCTGGCCCTCACCCGGCCCGGCTACGACGCCCTTCTCGCACTGGAAATCGTCGAGCACGTGTCCAGCCTCGAGAACTTCGTCACGGCTGCCGTGCGTTGCGTGAAGCCAGGCGGCCTCATCATCTTCTCGACCCTCAACCGGACACTGCGTTCGCTTGTCCTGGCGAAGATCACTGCGGAGTACATCGTCCGTCTCGTGCCGCGGGGAACCCACGATGTCTCGCGCTTCGTCAGGCCTGTGGAACTGGTGCGCCAGTGCCGCCGTTCCGGCGCCCGGCTGACCGATGTCACCGGCCTCGCGTTTCACATGATCGACAATCGCTGGCGCCTGTCACCTGACAGCACCGTCAACTACATGGCCGCCGCGGTCACCGGGAGATGAATCGGACCATGGTCCGGCAGTCAATGGGCGAGGGTTCTCTCCCAGGCCGCCTCGTCCGCGAACAGCGCCGTGAGAAGTTCCACGTTGAGAGCATGCCCCGAGCGATATCCTTCGAAGGCGCCAAGGATTGGCGCCGGCGCCAGCGCCATGTCGCCAACCGCGTCGAGAACCTTGTGCTCGGCGCATTCGGTAGCGGAACGCAGACCGCTCCTGTTGAGAACGCGGTCGCCGTCGACGACGATGACGCACTCGAGATCCCCGACATCATCCGCCTCGAGCCGGGCAAGACCCCGTTCCCTCAACTGCCTGATGTCATCCATGGTGGCAAAGGTGCGGGCAGCAACAACCGGTGAACGCACACTGTTGCCGTCAAGCGTGATGGCCGCCTCCTGATACCCGATGGCCGCGTCGGGAAAATCGATGGCGCACGACACGGAGCGGCCGTTCAGGGGAGCAAGACGCGCCCATCCTTCGCGGCGGCGCACCTCGACTTCCTTGAGGACGCGGATGTAGCTGCGCGACGCGTCCTGCTCCTGCACGCCCGCAGCCTCGATGCGCTTGACGAAATCCAGCGAGCTGCCGTCCATGAGCGGCACTTCGGCGCCATCAATCTCCACCGTCAGATTGTCGATTCCGGTGAAGGCAAGGGCGGCCATGAAGTGCTCGACGGTCGACACCGTCGCACCACTGTCATTGCCCAGTGTCGTGGAGTGGTCCGTACTGATGACCCGGTCGTGACGCACGGGGATCACACGGGCGCCATTCGAGAGATCGGTGCGCACGAAGCACACCCCCTGATCCACCGTTGCCGGCATGGCGGTCATGGTCACATTCCGGCCAAAGTGAACACCGGTACCCGTCCAGGTCACCGGGGTCGCTATGGTACGCTGTCTCAAGAAAACTCACTCCCCAAGGTCTCATCTCCGGGCGACGTCCCCGGTTCGGGGATTCCGCCACGAGCCTACCTATCAGCCGGCACCGGCCCCTTCAATTCACGCTTGCTTGCGCAATGTTACAGTTCGTGAACCCGCGACAGTCCCGGTGAGGTGACCGGGGCGGTTAACCCCGGTCCCTTCCTCACTCCCGGCGACGCAGGAAGGACGGAATGTTCAGATCTTCCTGGCCGCCGTAGGAATCGTGAAGCAGTGTGGGCCCGTCTCCGGCGCGGGAACCATCCGCATGGTGGAGATCCGCTGTCGGCTCATGGGTCCGGCTTCGTTGCGTCGACCCACGCATGCTTCCCTTCACCCGCTCGAAGAGCGAAGGCTTGCGCGACACCGGCACACTCTCGACCTCGTTCACGTGGGGCAATCCATCGGTGAAGGTGTCTTCGGGTTCCCTCATGGGGGGCGGTTCCACGCTGCGGTGTGCCGCGACCGCGACCGCCTCGTGGTCCCCGAAAGACCAGGAATCGTCCTCCGCTATCGTCTCCGCCTCGAAAGACTTGCCGCCTTCGATGGCCATGAAACGCTCGCGGGGTTCCTCGGGATCCCCTGTTTCTTCCTCATCGGCCACCTCTGGTTCGGCGACTTCCTCGACTATGCGGGGGGCCGGTTCGACACGCTGCGCGACCGGTTCGCTCGACGCCGCTTCGGTCATGTTGATCCCCGTCGCCACCAGCGAGACCCGCATCACGCCATCGAGGGTATCGTCGTGGGCGGTGCCGATGATGACGTGAGCCTCGGGGTCGACTTCCTGGGTGATGCGCCTTGCTGCCTCGTCCACCTCGAAGAGCTTCAGGTCGCCACCCCCGGTGACGTTGATGAGAACACCGCTGGCGCCCTTCATCGAGACCTCGTCAAGCAGAGGATTGGAAATGGCCGCTTCGGCAGCATCGAGCGCACGCTTCTCGCCCGACGCCTCGCCGGTTCCCATCATGGCCTTGCCGCGCTCACCCATGACCCGGCGAACGTCCGCGAAGTCCAGATTGATGACCCCGGGCTGGACCATCAGGTCCGTGATGCCGCGCACGCCGGTGTGAAGGACGTCGTCGGCCATCTGGAAGGCATCGGCGAAGGTCGTCGTCTCATTGGCCACGCGGAACAGGTTCTGGTTGGGAATCACCACCAGCGTGTCGACTTCCTCCTGCAGTTCCAGGGCGCCGGCTTCGGCGATGCGAAGACGTTCCCTGCCCTCGAAGTCGAAGGGCATGGTGACGAAACCGATGGCAAGCATGCCCATTTCGCGGGCAGCACGTGCCACGACGGGCGCCGCTCCGGTACCGGTCCCTCCACCCATGCCGGCGGTGATGAAGACCATGTGCGATCCCTCGAGACGCTCGGAGATCTGCTCAAGGGCCTCTTCGGCCGCAGCCTTGCCGATGTCGGGCCTCGATCCGGCGCCGAGACCCTGTGTGACCGAGGCGCCGAACTGGATTCTGCTGTCGGCGCGGGAATGATCGAGGGCCTGGGCATCGGTGTTGGCAACGATGAATTCGACGCCGGAGAGACCGTTGACGATCATGTTGTTGACCGCATTGCCCCCTGCGCCGCCGATGCCGAACACCGTGATCC
>JAJEHK010000018.1 GCA_022823765.1 Alphaproteobacteria bacterium
GACCTGGCGCGTATAGGCGTGACGCAGGCGGGCGATGAAGCGATTGCCTTGGCGGCGGACGCCGACAAGCGACCTGTCGGTGAGGATGACGGCGCCGGCCGAGACGAGATTGCTGAGATAGACGGGCACGTTCTGAACGCCGAGCGCCCGCCCGGCATGTCGGTCCGCCGTCACGAAGGTGAGACATTCCGCTGAACCCGACAAGGTATCGGCAAGCGAGAGTGCGGCATGGCCGCCCGTGGCATCGGTGATGACGACGTGACCGGCGGGCCGCTGCCCGCTTTCGAGGGCGTCCCAGACCGTCATGACATGCTCGCCGCCATCTTCCGCAAGCTCGGTCTCCGGCACACTTCCTGAGGCCACGATCACGATATCGGGATCGAGGCGGGCGACGTCGTCGCCCTCGACGAACGTGCCGGTGCGCACATCGACACCGGCATGGTCGACCTCTCCGGCAAGCCAGTCGGCGATGCCGATCATGTCCCGCCGCCACCCTGCCGCTGCGGCAAGCAGGATCTGTCCGCCGGTCCGCGTGGCCGCCTCGAAGAGCGTGACGGCATGGCCGCGGAGGGCCAGGACACGGGCCGCTTCCAGGCCGGCGGGGCCACCGCCCACCACCACGGCCCGCCCGGGCTCGGTGGTCCTCCCGATTCGGGAACCGAGCCAGGACTCGCGGCCTGTGGAGACGTTGTGCTGACACAGCGCATCTCGGCCACCGTAGATCCTGTCGAGGCAGTATCCCGCACCGACGCAGGGGCGAATGCGCTCCGCCTCGCCTTGCATGAGCTTGTTGACGATCTCCGGGTCCGCCATGTGAGGGCGGGTCATGCCGGCCATGTCGACATACCCTTCGGAGACGGCCCAGTCGGCAGTCGCCGGATCCGAGAGTCGCGCCGCCTGCAGTGTCACGAGGCCGCTGGCCTCGCGCACCCTGCCTGCCAGTTCGATGTAGGGGGCAACCGGCCACGCCATGCCCGGCATGGTTTCCGTCAGGCCCATTTCCGTCCCGCCATAGGCCCCGTTGACGTTGACGATGTCGGCGACGCCGTGGCGCCCGATCATGCGGGCGGTCTCGATCCCTTCCTCGGCCGTGAGCCCGTTCTCGTTGCTCTCGTCGGCATTCATTCTGACGCTGACGAGAATGTCATCGCCCGCCGAGGTGCGGCAGGACTCGAGAACCTCGAAGAGGAAGCGCGCCCGGTTGGCAAGGTCGCCGCCGTAGACGTCCTGGCGATCGTTGGAGAGCGGCGACAGGAACTGCCCCGCCAGGTGGGTCGACGCCAGGATCTCGAAGCCATCGAGCCCGCCTTCCCGGCAACGCCGCGCCGCATCGCCAAAGTCCCGGACGATGCGCGCGATTTCATGTGATGAAAGGGCATAGGGAACGGAATGGTGGGCCGGGTCGCGGAATGCCGAAGGCCCCCTGGTCGGTAACCAGTCACCGGAATCCCAGGTGGTGCGGCGGCCCATGTGGGTGATCTGGCACATTAGGCCCGCGCCATGGCGGTGAACGCGTCGCGAGAGTTCCCTGAACGCCGGGATCACCCTGTCGTCGCCGACATAGATCTGCCCGTAGATCGAACCGGAATCGCGCGAGACGTTCGACGATCCGCCGAACATGGTGAGACCGATGCCGCCCCTGGCCTTGGCCTCGTGATAGGCCTGGTAGCGCTCTCCCGGCAGCCCGTCCACCGCGTACCCCGGTGCGTGGGCGCTCGAGAACACACGGTTGCGGAAGGTGCGTCCGCGAATGGTGATGGGCGACAGCAGACCGGGAAAGGCGTTCACCACCAGATCTCCCTCACTCCGCGACCGGTGACCGAGGGTGTGCATAGTGCCCGCCGGTGGTGACGGGTGCCAGATGTCATGGCGAGGACGAGGCAGAAGAGACGCCGCAGGCAGGGCGCTTCGACCAGAGTCGATGGCCGGGTCGTGAATCCGCTCGCGCCCGCTGCGAGGGAGCGCATTCATTGATCGGCCCTCGACATTCTCGAGAACATCGGCCTTGCCGAAGCACCGGACGTCGTCGATCTGGTCTCGGCCAAGGGCGGCCATCTTGCATCTGACGGCAGGCTCCGTTTTCCGAGCAGCCTAGTCGAGGAGGCAATCGACACGCTTCCCGGAACCCTGGTGCTCTGCGGACAGCATCCGGACCACGACCTCGAGTTCGCCGGAACCAGGGTGCACGCGGGAACCGGCGGTCGATCCCGACGCCGGCTGCATGCGTCCCCCAACCCTCGCCGACCTTCACGATGCGGCGCACCTTGTCGATGGTCTCGACCTCATTCGCTTCTTCAGCCGGCCGCTGATTGCACAGGACGTGACGGACCCGCGTGAGACCGTCAGGGGAACGCCGGCGTCTTGACAATTCCGGGCATCGGACCTACATCGGCGCTTCCCGATGGGGGGCTGTAGCTCAGTCGGGAGAGCGTCGCGTTCGCAATGCGAAGGTCAGGGGTTCGAATCCCCTCAGCTCCACCAGACCTCAGGTCATCTCGTCAGCTCCGCCCATGCTCTCTTCCTTGGGGCATGGGTCGAAGTGGTTTCTTCCCGGGCATCTGCTATCCTTGGTGCCACAACGATGAGGGAACCAACGTCATGGAATCACGTGATCCTGTCGATCAACTTCTCTCGGGAAGGATGGATCGGCGCACTCGGCATTGGCGTTGCCACCATGCCGCTTGTCGGCAATACCGCGGTCGCGAAGGAGGAAGAGGCGAATTACTTCACATGGGCGGGATACGAACTCACGGAGTTCCACCAGCACTATCTGGACAAGTACGGGGTTTCGCCCAACATCTCGTTCTTTGCCGGTACGACCGAAGCCAAGAACAAGATCCTCGCTGGCTACAAAACCGACATCGGACACCCCTGTTCGGGAGGTGTCACGGAGTGGTACGCCTCCGGCATCATCCAGCCTTTCGATACGGATCGCCTGAAACACTGGCCTGACTACTTCGAGGCCCTGAGGACCATCGGGACGACGCTGACCGAAGAGGGCGAGAACCTCTTTATTCCGTTCGACTGGGGAAACTCCTCGGTCCTCTATCGCACTGACCTCGTCGAAATGGAGGAGGAATCCTGGAGCCTGCTGTTCGACACGCGATATGCGGGCAAGCTGGCCACCTACGATTCGCCGCAGGCCGGCGTGCAGGTGGCAGCGCAGGTGCTGGGCTTCACCAATCTGGAATCCCTGAGCGATGAACAGCTGCTGGAGGTCAGGAAACTCCTCGAACAGCAGCGCGACGTCTTGCGGTTCTACTGGGAGAGCCAGTCCGAAGCAGGCCAGGCCATGGTCGCTGGCGAACTCGTGGCGACCTACGCCTGGAACGATCTCTACAAGACGGTTGCCGACCAGGGGCTGCCGGTCAAGTACATGTCTCCCAAGGAGGGCGCGCGCAACTGGGTCTGCGGCTTCGTTCTCACCAGTCCCGAGAGCCGTGTTGCCAGCGACGAGCGTGTCTACGATTTCCTGGATGCCATGATGTCACCGGAGTCCGGTGCCTATCTGATCGAAAACTACCGCTATGGCGCCTCCAACGCCAAGTCCTTCGATCTCGCTTCGGCAGAGGTCATCAAGGAATCCGGTCTCACGGATCCGGAAGCCTTCATAGCGAAGGGCATCCTGGCGCCCATTCCTCCCGAGTTCGACGAGAAGTACGTCAACCTTTGGGAAGAGGTGAAACTCGGCATGTAGTTGCGTGACGTGCATCTGACCAATGGAGGGGCCCTGGATGTTTCAGGGCCCCTTTTTCGTGAGGGCGGGCTGGTTTCAGGCCGACTATGCCGGCATGTCCTGACCTGGGCGATCTTCGGTCTCGTTCAGCGCCGCCAGGAAGCGCGTGCCGTAGCGCTCCAGTTTCCGGGCGCCCACGCCGTGGCAGGTTGCGAGTGCGTCGAGGCTGCGGGGATTGCGCGACGCCATGTCCATCAGGCTGCGATCGTGAAAGATCACGTAGGCCGGCACGCCCTCCTCCCTTGCGATGTCGAGGCGCAGCTGCTTGAGCCGGCCGTAGAGCGTCTGATCGACCTCGTCCGGCACTTTCGTGGCGCGGTCCCGTTTCCCTGGCCGGCCGGCGGTCTCGCCGTGCAACGCCACGCTCTCGTCGCCCCTGAGCACGGCCCGGCCGCGGCTGCCCGGCCGGAGAGCACCGTAGCCGCCGATATCGATCTTCAGCACGTCGGCCGCCACCAGCTGGCGCAGATAGGAGCGCCAGAGCGTCTTGTCGATATCCGCGCCGACACCGAAGGTCGGCAACCGGTCGTGACGGTGCTGGAGAACCTTGTCAGTCGCTTCACCCCGCAACACGGCGATCAGGTGCTCCGTTCCGAAGCGCTCGCCGGTGCGCAGGACCGCCGATAAAGCCTTCTGCGCGGTCACCGTGCCGTCGATGGTCTCGACGGGTTCGAGACAGCGGTCGCAGTTGCCGCACGGCTCGCAGGCTTCGCCGAAGTAGCCGAGCAGCGCCTGACGCCGGCAGCTGGCGGTCTCGCACAGGGCCAGCAGCGCGTTGAGTCTCTGGTGATCGACCCGCTTGATCTCGTCGGGCCGGTCGGAATCGTCGATCATCAGGCGGCGGATCCGGATATCGTCCATGCCATGGAGCATGAGGGTCTCCGCCGGCTTGCCGTCGCGTCCGGCCCGTCCGATCTCCTGGTAGTACGCCTCGACGGTCGACGGGAGGTTTGCGTGAACGACAAACCGGATGTCGGGCTTGTCGATACCCATGCCGAAGGCGATGGTCGCCACCATGACGACACCGTCTTCGGTCAGGAAACGGTCCTGGTTCCGGTCCCGGTCGCTCTGGTCCATGCCCGCGTGATAGGGGAGTGCGATCCTCCCTCGCTGGGAGATGCGCCCGGCCGTCCGCTCGGCTTCCTTGCGCGACAGGGTGTAGACGATGCCGGACCGGCCGGCGTACCGGTCCAGCATGCCGTCGATCTGCCGTGCCCCGGACTTTCGGGGTGCGATGGCGAGGCGCAGGTTCGGACGGTCGAAGCCGGCCACGAAGACGTTGGCCTCGCCGCCAAAGAGCCGCGCGACGATGTCCTGGCGCGTCACGGAATCCGCGGTCGCCGTGAAGGCGCTGAGCATGGCGCCGGGAAAGTGTTCCGGCAGTTCGGCGAGGCGGCGATAGTCCGGCCGGAAATCGTGGCCCCACTGGGAGATGCAATGGGCCTCGTCGATGGCAAATCGCGCCGGGCGATGACGGGCGAGGCCTTCCAGTGTGTCCGGGACCATCAGCCGTTCCGGCGAGATGTAGAGGAGGCGCAGGCGGCCCTCGCGCAACAGGCGGTGCGTCTCCACGGTATCCGCCCGCGGCGTCGCCGAATTGAGCGCTCCTGCGGCGATACCGTTGAGACGCAGGGCGGCGACCTGGTCGCGCATCAGTGCGATGAGCGGCGAGACGACGACGGTCAGGCTTTCGCACGCCAGTGCCGGGAGCTGGTAGCACAGCGACTTGCCGGCTCCGGTCGGCATCACCGCCAGCACGTTCTCGCCCGCCAGCAACGCCGCGACGATCTCCCCCTGGCCGGGCCGGAAGTCGTCGTAGCCGAAGGTGCTGTGGAGGACCGCGCGGGCGGCGTCGAGAGTCGTCAAGTGGCCTTACGGGAATCGAACCGGGGCACCATACTGCCTCCGCCCGGCCATGAGAATGGCGGCGCGGGATCATGGCAGGGCGGTGCGCTCTTCTCTCTTCCGGCAAGGTCCCTTTCGGCGATGAGCACCTTTTTCTTCCCGGAATTGTCGAGGGCCGACGGTCCGTGCAGGGAACAGATCGACTGCGCTCGCCATGATGGGCGGCGTCGCTGGCATGATCCCTGGTGTCGGGCAGCTACGGCCAGGGATGGCGAAACGGGCACGTGGCCCCGCGATTGGCCGCCGAGTTCCCGTAGGCCAGCCTGCGCGCGCCGTTCATGCTTCCAAGGGGTTCGTGAGCCTTGAGACAGTTCCACGGCGAATAGCTGATGCACGCGCCCAGGCGCCGCATGTCCTCGGTGTCGAACGTCTGCGGCGGGATCGCAAGGCGGCCGACCTTCGCCCAGGGCGAACGCCACGGCACCGTGGCGTCGTCGATCGGTTCCGCAGCCGGCATGGTCCTGGGCTGCACCAGGAGATCGAATTCGACAGGTCCCGCGTCGAGACGTTGTTTCAGCCTCTCGACGTAGCCGCCGGACAGGCGAAGCCCCCGCTTCGGCACCGGACGGAAGCGAAGCTTCATCTCCCTTCCGCCGAGACGGAATGCGGTGACGGTGAAGTAGTCGTAGCGGACCGGATCCCGGTAGGCGAGGCCATGCCAGCAATGGGTTGCGGCGAGCCGAACCATGTTCCACCTGGCGTTCAGAGGGTTCCATCCCGGAAAGAGGAACGACAGAGGCACCGCGTCGAACAGCCTCGGAGTCGGAGACGATCCCATGCTCCTGCGGACCTTGCGGGAGTACTCCATCATCAGCGCCTCGGTGCCGAACCACACCGTTGACGAGCTGACCATCACGAAGTCGTGCTCGCCGACGGTTTCGGTGAGGCATGTTTCACCGGGCACGTCGATCAGCTTGACCGCCATGCCCTTGGCGTCGGGCATCCATTCGGAACTGAAGAAGGCGGACGAGAAGCGCACCCACCCCTCGTAGCGGCGCGGCGTTGCGAACAGTCCGTGAGCGAGGTCATCCGCAAGGCCCGCATCGATGGTCAGCGTACACCGCATCATGGCGTAGAGGTGGCGATGAAAGGTCCGGGTCGGCGTCTCGCCCGCGTCGGCGCGCTGGAAGGTCCGCCGCACCTCGTCCCATAGCCGCTCCGCCAGGGGGGAAGTTTCCATCAGCACCACACTCCAAAGATCACCGCGGGTCCGAACTGACGCACCCCGATTCGCGGGCCGCCCGACTGCACGGGGAATGTTCTTCGCCTGGACGACCGAGGTGACCTCGTCCGCACAGCACGGATCGTATTGGAAGGACGCGTCGCCGCGCTACCCCGGAAGCAGGGGGAGCCCCGGCTCTCATGCCGCTTCAGAGAGTGGCGATCCCGCACCGCCCCAGGCATTGCCGCGTTCACGAACATCAGTTCGGCATCAGGAAGCTCGACGCCCTGAAGGTGTCACCGGGACACCGTCCACAAGACCTCGGGACAAGGCTATCGCTCCTGCGCGGCATTCTCCCTATAGTCCGGCGCGGCGTTCCAATCCGGTTTCACGGCATGACCGAGCATCGTCTGCGTCCCCTCCTCAACCCTCGCTCGATCGCCGTCGTCGGGGCTTCGGCGAACCGCGAATCCTTCGGCTGGTCATCCTGGCAGGCCATCCGGGAAATCGGCTATTCCGGCGAGCTCTTTCTCGTCAATCCGCGCTATGACGACATCGACGGGGAGCGCTGCTATGGCGACATCGCCTCGATCGGCCGGCCGGTCGAACACGCGATGCTCAACGTCTCCAACCCCCGTCTCGAGAAGGTCTTCGACGAGGCGATCGCCGCCGGCGTGAAGGCGGTGACGATCTTCGCCTCGTGCTACGTCGAGAACGACGGCGATCCCCCTCTCCTCGAACGCCTGAAATGCAAGGCCCGAGAGGCCTCCCTTCTCGTGTGCGGCGGCAACGGGGCCGGTTTCGTCAACCGGGAAGAGAAGGTGCAGGTGACGCTGGCGGGTGGCCGCTCCAGTCTCGAGGTCGGTCCGATCACGCTGATCTCGCAATCGGGCTCGATCTATCTCGGCATGCTCCAGACCGACGGCCGGCTGGGTTTCAATCTCACGGTGACATCGGGCCAGGAGGTCGCCGTCACGGCGGGCGACTACATGGACTACGCGCTCGGGCTCGAATCGACACGGGCGATCGGGCTCGTTCTCGAGACCGTCCGGGATGCCGCCGGGTTCCGCCAGATGGCCACGAGAGCCCTGGAGCGCGGCGTTCCCGTGGTTGCGATCAAGTTCGCGCGAACGCCGGAAAGCATCCGCATGGCCCAGACCCATTCCGGCGCCCTTGCCGGCAACGATGCCGCCTACGATGCCGTCTTCCGGCATCACGCCGTCCAGAGGGTCGACGACGTCGATGCCCTGATCGCCACGCTGCAGATGGCCGTCCAGCCGCGGCGGTTCTGGCCGGGCGGCATCGTCGCCCTCACTGATTCGGGAGGCGAGCGGGAGCATCTCGTCGATCTCGCACACCGCCACGAGGTGCCCTTCGCCGCCATCTCGAACGACACCACCCGGCGCCTGGCAGCCTGTCTCGAGCATGGACTCGAGGCAACCAATCCGGTCGACGCCTGGGGGACCGGAAACAACTTCGTGGACATCTATACCGAGTGCTGGGATGCGCTGATGTCGGATCCCTCCTCGGCCGCCGGGTTGTGGGTCGCGGACATCCGGGACTTCGACGTCTTCCGCACGCCCTGCATCGAACCTGCCAGGATGATCGCGGAGCGCACCGGCAAGCCGATGTGCTTCGCCAACTGCGTGCCCGCCGGCGTCGTGCACGAGAAGGCGCGTGAACTCGCCGCTGCCGGGGTGCCGCTGATCGACGGCCTCAACGCCGCCGTGACAGCCTTTTCGCGCATGCTGGCCCTGCGTGACCACCGGCCGATGCAGCCGCCCGAAGCGCCTGCGGACGATGTCATCGCGGACTGGCGCAAGCGCCTGGCCGAAGGCGGCGCCCTCGACGAGGCCGAGGGACTGGCGCTGGTGCGGGATTTCGGGTGCGCCACGACGGAACCGGTGATCGTGGAATCCGAGAGCGACGTGATGGATGCGGCGAAGAGGTTCGACGGCCCGATGGTTCTCAAGACGGCCATGTCCGGACATCATCACAAGAGCGATGTCGCCGGCGTCAGACTGGGGATCGAGGACAAAGGAGCCCTCCTCGAAGCCTGGCAGGAGATGGCGTCGCGCCTCGGTCCCCGCGCACTTGTCGCACCCATGGTGCCTTCGGGAGTCGAGATGATGTTCGGCCTCGTTCACGACGAGACCTTCGGGCCTTTGGTCCTGGTGGCAGCGGGAGGTGTGCTCGCCGAGGTCGTCGACGACAGCCTTCTCGCCGTTCCGCCCCTTGACGCTGACGCGGCTCTCGCCCTCATCGACCGCTTGAAGGCGGGACGCCTGCTCGACGGCGTGCGGGGCAGGCCCGCGAGCGACCGCAGGGCCCTGGCGGAGATGCTGGCCCGCTTTTCGGTGCTTGTTGCCTCGCTCGGCGATATGATCTCGGAACTCGATCTCAATCCGGTGATCGCCGGGGCCGACGGCGCCATTGCCGTCGATGCACTCGTCGTGGCGAACGCCTGATTGACGCACCTGGGAGGGGACCCATGGCCATCATCAACCGGATCGCCGACTGGCAGGCCGACATGACCGGCTGGAGGCGCGACATCCATGCGCATCCGGAAACGGCCTTCGAGGAAAAGAGGACCTCCGACGTGGTCGCGGGCCTGCTCGATTCCTTCGGCATCGAAGTCCACCGCGGTCTCGCCGGCACCGGCGTGGTGGGGACGCTGAAATCCGGCAATCGCGCGCGGCACATCGGCCTCAGGGCCGATCTCGACGCCCTCGACATCCACGAAAAGAACGATTTCGACCACCGCTCGACCCGTGACGGCAAGATGCATGCCTGCGGCCATGACGGCCACACCGCCATGCTGCTGGGGGCGGCGCGCTATCTCTCCGAGACACGGAACTTCGACGGCACGGTCCACTTCATCTTCCAACCCGCCGAGGAAAACGAAGGGGGCGGCCGGGTGATGATCGAGGACGGCCTCTTCGATCTCTTTCCCTGCGAGGAAGTCTACGGCATGCACAACGCGCCGGGCCTCGAGGTCGGACGCTTTGCCGTGCGCGAGGGACCGTTCCTCGCCGCATTCGACATCTTCGAGGTGACGATCAGGGGTACCGGCACCCATGCCGCGATGCCCGAACGCGGCGCCGATCCCATGGTCCCGGCCGCCCAGGCGGTGCTGGCGCTCCAGGCCCTGGCATCGCGCGAAATCTCGCCACTCGATACCGTCGTCGTCAGCGTGACGCAGATCCATGGCGGCGACACCTGGAACGTCATTCCGGGTGAGATCGTCCTGAGGGGGACCTGCCGGTGGTTCGAGGCTTCGGTCAGGGACGCTCTCGAGACATCCATGCGGCGCATCGTGGAGAGCATCGCATCGGCCCACCGCTGCGAGGCCACCCTGCGCTACGAACGGCGCTACCCGGCGACGGTCAACAGCGCACCCCAGACGGACTTCGCATCCGGGGTCGCCGCCAGCCTCGTCGGCCCAGGGAACGTGGAGAGATCGCACCAGCCGGTGATGGGATCCGAGGACTTCGCCTTCATGCTGCAGGAAAAGCCCGGCTGCTACATTCTCATCGGCAACGGATCCGCCGAGGGTGGCTGCCTTCTCCACAATCCGCACTACGACTTCAACGACGACATCCTGCCCCTGGGCGCGAGCTATTGGGCGCGCATCGCAGAATCGGCGCTGCCGCGGACCTGATCACACGGGTGGCGGCGGCGGGCCCTTGACGGTGACGCGGTAACCGGAACGCGTTTGAGGCCAGTAGTCCCAGATGGCCAGGTGCTGCGTGGCGCGGTTGTCCCACATGGCAACCGAGTCGGCCCTCCAGCGAAAGCGGCACTGGAATCGCGGTTGCGCAATGTGCGACCACAGGAACTCGAGAACCAGCCGGCTTTCCGCGTCCTCGAGTTCGACAATTCTCTCGGTGAAGATCTCGTTGACGTAGATCATCTTGCGGCCGGTCGCCGGATTGACGGCAATCACCGGGTGCACGGCCTCCGGAAAGGCGCCGTCGCGCGTCTCCTCCGGCCTCGTGCCGAAGTATCCGCCATAGCGACTGGCGCCGGCGTGAATGGCTGTCAGGCCCTCGAGGAAACGCTTCATGGGCTCCGACAGGGCATCGTAGGCGGCGTGGACATTGACGAAGAGCGTGTCGCCTCCCGAGTCCGGCACGGTGGCGAGATAGAGGACGCTGGCGGTCGGCGGCTCGCGATCACAGGTGACGTCCGCATGCCACTTGCTGCCGCTGTACGTCGTCGAATTCCTGTCCGTGTGAATCGCCAGGATGCCCTCGTACCCCTCGACGTCCCCCTGCGGATGGACGTGGAGCGGGCCGAGACGCCTGCCCAGCCGCTGCAGGGAAGCGGGATCCATGTCCTGGTCGCGGAAGAAGAGAACGTGGTGCCGGTGCCACGCCTCCATCAACTCCGCGAACACCTTCTCGTCGAGGGGGCGGGCAAGATCGATGTCACTGATTTCGGCGCCGACGGTCGGGGTGACCGGCTCAATTCGAAAGGATGTCATCGTCGCTTCCCCTGCACTCTGCCGGCACTGTCACATGGTGAATATCTTGCCGGGGTTCATGATGTTCCCGGGATCAAGGGCCTGTTTCATCTGGCGCATCAGGTCGACCGCCCCACCGTGCTCTTCCTCGAGAAACGCCATCTTGCCCAGACCG
>JAJEHK010000284.1 GCA_022823765.1 Alphaproteobacteria bacterium
GATGCGATCACACCCACGGCCCGGCACTTCATCCGCAATAACGGCCTGCCTCCTGAGGACATCGATGCCGCCGGCTGGACACTTGCCGTGGACGGGTTGGTGGACAGCCCCGCGACATTCTCGATCAGTGAACTCCGGGCCGGGTTCGAGGTGGTGACCATGGCGCTGGTCATCGAGTGTGGTGGCAACGGCCGGGCCTTCTTCGATCCGCCGGTCGGGGGTGAACAGTGGACCATGGGTGCCGTCGCCTGCTCCGAGTGGACGGGCGTCAGGCTTGCCGACGTGTTGAAAAGGACCGGGGTCAAGCCGGGCGCCGTCTACACCGCGCACTACAGTGCGGACACGCACCCTTCTGGCGAGGAGGGCAAGCTGCCGATTTCGCGCGGAGTACCGATCGCCAAGGCCATGACCGACAATGTGCTCATCGCCTTCGCCATGAACGGCGGTCCATTGCACAGGCACAACGGCGCGCCGCTCCGCCTGGTGGTGCCGGGCTGGCCCGGCGCCTGCTCGCAGAAATGGCTGCGCCGGATCGAGATCCGCGACCAGGTGCATGATGGACCGAAGATGACCGGCACCTCCTACCGGGTGCCGCGCTACCCGGTGGCTCCCGGCGACACGGTGCCGGATGAGGACTTAGACATCATCGAGCGCATGCCGGTGAAATCCCTTGTGACATCACCGGAACATGGCGCAACCGCGGCCCGCGAGGTCGAGGTGCGTGGCCATGCCTGGTCCGGCGATCGCACCGTTACTGCAGTCGACATCTCCATCGATTTCGGCAGGAGCTGGATGACGGCCGAACTCGAAGGGCCGGTCAACCCGGGTGCCTGGCAGAACTGGCACCGCAGGATCGCCTTCCCCGAAGCCGGATACTACGAGGTCTGGTCACGGGCGATCGACAGTGCCGGCGACCGTCAGCCCTTCGCCATCTCCTGGAACCCGAAAGGCTATCTCAACAACACCGTGCACCGGATCGCAGTGCGCGTCGCCTGATGACAAGGGCCACCCCACCGTCCCCCAATAGAACCACTGACGGTCCTTTCTCGAGCGTGATCGGATCGTGCTCTTGCAATTGATTCCGGGCGGCGGTTCATCTGCTTGGAAGGCCCCGGATTCGATGCCCTGTCATCCCGGAACTCATGCAGACACTCTCCAGTCGATTGCCCGGCGCCCGAGCCGGCGGCAAACCGAGGGTTGACGGTCAGGCCCTCAGGCTTCGCGGCGGCAGCGGTTGATGGCTTGCGCGAGGCGATCGATGGCGAAGTCGATGTCGTCGGATGTGGTGAAGCGGCCGATGCCGAGACGGACGGACGAAGCGGCCTGTTCCGGAGTGAGGCCGATGGCGCGCAGCACGTAGGAGGGTTCGACCACGGCGGAGGTGCAGGCCGAACCGGTGGAGAAGGCGAGTTCGGGAACCCTTGAAATCAGGTCTCCGGCATCCACGCCCTCGATGGCGAGATTGAGATTGCCGGGGAGGCGCTTGCCGATGGGCGGTCCGTTGAGGGAGATGCCGGGAAGGCCCTCGACGAGGGCGTGTGCGAAAGTGTTGAGCCTCCCCGCTTCCTTTTCCTGATCATGGGCGGCGGCGAGATCCGCTGCCTTGCCGAAACCGATGGCCAGGGGTGCCGGCACGGTGCCCGAACGCAGGGTCCGTTCCTGGCCGCCACCGGAGAACAGGGGTTCGATGCGCGCCCTCGGCCGGCGGCGCACGTAGAGGACGCCGATGCCCTTCGGTCCGTAGACCTTGTGACCGGAGAGACTCATCAGATCGATGTTGGCCGCATCGACATCGAGCGGAATCCGACCGGCGGCCTGGGCCGCATCGCAATGGAAGAGGGCGCCGCAGGCTCGTGTCATGGCGCCGATCTCGGCGAGGGGTTGCAGGGTGCCGATTTCGTTGTTCGCCGCCATGACCGACACCAGGATGACGTCATCGCCAAGTGCGCGTCGGAGCCGTTCGGTATCCACCATGCCATCGGTCCCGACAGGCAGCACGTCCGTGGCGAACCCTTCCGCAGCAAGCGCCTTCACGCTCTCGAGAACGCACTTGTGCTCGCTTGCCACGGTGACGACCCGGTTGCGGCGTCCCCTCATTCTTCTCTCGAACCGGGCCGCCCCCTTGATCGCCAGGTTGTTGGACTCCGTGGCGCCGGAGGTGAAGATGATCTCCCGCGCGTCGGCGCCGACGAGACGGGCGATGGACCGGCGCGCCTCCTCGACGGCAGCAGCGGCATCCGTCCCGAATGTGTGGTTGACCGAGTGGGGATTGCCGAACTGATCGTGGAACCAGGGCATCATGGTATCGACGACCAGGGGGTCCACCGGTGTGGTGGCATTGCAGTCGAGATAGAGCGGTGTCATCACGCCGTCTTTCGTCGTCTCTGGTGGCGGGTATTCGCGGCCTCCCAGGCCCTCACCGCGGCCTCGCAGTCTTCAGGCGTAGTCGACCACCCGAGGCTGATGCGCACCGCGTGGCGGCTGAGAGATGGAAATCCCATGGCTTCTATGACGGACGAGGGTTCCATCCTGCCGGAGGAGCAGGCGGAACCGGCGCTGATCGCAACGCAGTCCAGATCGAAGCTCATCACCATGGTCTCGGCATCGATGTCAGGGTGGGCGATGGCCAGCGTGTTGTCGAGGCGTCCGGCGTCGCCCGAGAAGACCACGGCGTCCGGCACGACGTCCAGCATGCGCGCCTCCATGTCGTCGCGAAGCTGTCGAAGGCGCGCCGTATCGTCGCCGCAAGCAGCCGTAACGGCGGCGCCGAAGGCGGTGATGGCGGCAAGCGATTCGGTGCCGGCGCGCAATCCGTACTCCTGACCACCGCCCCGTGAACGGGCGGCGAGGGGAACGCCATCACGCACGATCAGCGCTCCGGCTCCTGCCATGCCACCGAACTTGTGTGCCGAAAGACTGACGAGGTCCGCCTCCTGCCAGGCGCCGCAGTAGCGTCCGGCGGCCTGCACGGCATCACAGTGAACCAGGGCGCCGTGCAGCCGGGCGACATGCATGACATCCGCCAGAGGCTGCACGACTCCTGTTTCGTTGTTGGCGGCCATCACCGAGACCATGGCCGGGCCGGCGTCACAGGCAAGTTCGGCCTCAAGGGCCTCCAGGTCGACACGGCCTTGGTGGTCAACGGGAACGGTGACGGCACTTGGGACGGCTTTCGCCACCGACGGGTGCTCGACCGCCGAGATCAGGATGCGTCGGCGGTCCGGGCCGAGGAGCGCCAGGTTGTTGGCTTCCGTTCCACCTGAGGTGAAGACCACCTCGAGAGGACTGCAGGAGACGTATGACGCCACGATCTCACGGGCATCCTCGATGAGGGACCGGGCATGGCGGCCGTGACGGTGAACCGACGAGGCATTGCCGCCGCACGTCATCGCGCGGCAGGCCGCCTTGCGCGCTTCCGCACGCAAGGGTGAGGTGGCGTTGTGGTCAAGATAGTGCGTCACGGCAGGCTGCTGCTCCCGACACATGTCCTCGAGGGTGACGCCACCAAGGTAGGTTTCGATATGATCGCCAAGTCCGGCCCACAGGTCGTGGGTGAGACAGCGGGTCCGGTTCGCCATGCAGCCTCTCGAAGGACTCTCGTCGAGGCACCGTGTGACCCGTGTCGATTCATCCACTGCCGCCACGACATCCATGATCGAGATGCGGTGGACAGGACGAGCAAGCAGGTATCCCCCGCCGGGTCCACGGACGCTGTTGACAAGCCCGTGACGGCGAAGCGGGGCGAACAGTTGTTCGAGGTAGGAGAGCGGGATTTCCTGTCTGTGCGAGACGTCCGCAAGACGAACAGGGCGCTCATTGCCTTGGAGGCCAAGGTCGACCATGGCCATCACGGCATAGCGTCCACGGGACCCGAGCTTCATGGGTCGGCGTCCCGTTGCCCGCCCGGGGCGTTGCCATCGTCGCCCGCAAGCTGCGGCTCCCGTGTGTTGTCGGGGTCTTCGGGATCTTCGATCCGGGCAACGCGGGACTCGAGATCGTCGATGTGTTCGAGAACGCTGGTCAGCGCCTTGCTGACCGGGTCGGGCATGTCGGCTGAAGAGACGCCGTAGGCGGCAAAGAACGAGTCGCGTTTCTGCGCGCCGGAGTCGACGGCACGCGCCGGGATTCCGACGACCGTGGCCCCCGGGGCGACGTCCTTGACGACCACGGCATTGGAACCGACCAGGGCCCCCTTGCCGATGATGATCGGCCCGAGAATCTTGGCGCCGGCGCCGACGACGACATTGTCGGCCAGGGTCGGGTGCCGCTTGCCCTGGTTCCAGGTCGTCCCGCCGAGCGTGACACCGTGGTAGAGGGTGACATCATCGCCGATTTCGGAGGTTTCGCCGATCACGACGCCCATGCCGTGGTCGATGAAGAATCCGTGTCCGATGGTGGCGCCCGGATGGATTTCGATGCCGCTCACGAACCGGCCGATCTGGGAGATGAGCCGTCCGGGAAGCTTGAAGCCGCGGATCCACAGCCAGTGGCTCATCCTGTAGAACACGAGGGCGTGGAAACCGGGATAGCAAAGAACCACTTCCAGAAGATTGCGCACGGCGGGGTCGCGCCCGAAGGGTGCACGCATGTCGTGCCTGAGGGTCTTGAACATGGCGCCTTCCAGCCGTTCATGTCGGTGAGGGGATTGATTCCCGTCCTTCAGACATAGATATCCGACCGCAGGCGTCAAGTATTGCCGTTGCGCCACGATGGAGAACGTCATGCCCGAACTCTTCATTCCCGGTCCCCGGGGCAGGCTTGAGGCACGTCATGCCGGCGTTGCCGATCCATCCAGCCCCGTGGCCATCGTCCTTCACCCCCATCCGCTTCATGGTGGCACCATGAACAACAAGGTGGCCTACGCCATCTTTCGCAGCCTCGTCGAGGCGGGATGCCACACGGTCCGCTTCAACTTCCGGGGTGTCGGACGCAGCTGCGGAGAATACGCTGGCGGTGATGGAGAGGTCGCAGACGCACTGGCCGTAACCGACTGGATGCAACGCCGGCACCCTGAGTCGTCGATGACGTGGATCGCCGGATTTTCCTTCGGGGCCTGGATCGCGGCCAGGGTCCTGATGAAGCGTTCCGACATCAGCCGGTTCGTGCTGGTGGCTCCCGGCGCAACCACACGCGACTGGTCATTTCTCGATCAGGTCCCGGCCGAAGGACTCATCATCCAGGGCAGTGCCGATACCATCGTCGATCCCGGTGACGTGGCGGCACTGGCCGCGAGCCTGGATTCCCTCGCGCGGTCACTTCGCTTCGAGATGATCGAAGGCGCGGGCCACTTCTTTGATAACGACATGGAGACGGTGCGGGAACTCGTCCGGGACTACGCCCGCCGGGCGCGATGAAAGGCGCCTCCCGTGGCCGGTTCGCGGCAACCCGTGGTCGAGGGCTGACTGAGTGGCAGGCCGGCAAGGGAGCGCACCGCAAGGTAGGCGAAGGCCTCGGCTTCGAGGCTGTCTCCGTCCCAGTCGACCTCTTCCGCCAGCGCCACCTCCGAAGGGAGGCGGCGTCGCAGGGCGGCAAGGAGGTGCCGGTTGTGACGGCCGCCGCCACAGACGATCCACAACACCGGTTCGCGCGGCATGAAACGGCGGGCGTGCGCCACGGCCTCGGCCGTGAGGTCTACGAGCGTGGCGGCGCCGTCCGCCGTCGTCAGGCCGGCAAGGTCGATGGCGATGGCGTCTCGGTCCAGTGACCGGGGAGGCGGACGATCGAACCACGGGTTGTTGTCGAAGACGGCCGTCACGCGGTCGTGATGGGGTTGTCCCCGGGAAGCCAGACCTCCATCCCTGTCAAAGGGCTCTCCGGTCCGCGCCAGGATCCAGTCGTCAAGCAGCGCTCCACCGGGTCCGGTATCAAAGGCGATCAGCTCTCCATCGCCGATCCACGTCACGTTCGCCACGCCACCGATGTTGAGGACGCCAACGGGAGACCGATCCAGGGAGGCGGCGAGGGCAGCATGGTAGAGGGGCGCCAACGGCGCTCCCTCGCCGCCAGCCGCCATGTCGCGGCTGCGAAAGTCGAAGACGACATCGATGCCGGTGGCCTCGGCCAGGAGGGCGCCGTTGCCTATCTGCCATGTCAGCCCTTCGGCCGGACGGTGGGCGATGGTCTGCCCGTGAAAGCCGATCACATCGATGTCGGCTGGCCCCATGCCGGCTCTGTCGAGCAGGCGACAGACAGCTTCTCCGGCCATCACCGTGAGGTGGTGTGCGGTTGCCGGAACATCCCCGCCACCGCCAAGACAGGCCTTGAGATTGCTGCGAAGAGCGGTATCGAAGGGAAGTGTCAGGGCTGCACGGCGGCGCACGTCCGTCATGCCGTCGGTCTCGATGAGCGCAACGTCGATCCCGTCGAGGGAGGTGCCGCTCATCAGTCCGATGGCTCTCTTCAACAGCTTCGAGCCTCCCGGGCGCCCGACATGCGGCCAGTCTATTCCGGTGCTCCCGTCACCCGCAATGTGACGCTTGCCTCATCCGGTGCACGGCGGCAGACTGCGCCATCATGAGCAGTCCCGCTTCCGAGTTCCTGCGGACGATCATCGACCGCGGGTTCATGCACCAGTGCACCGATACGCAGGCCCTCGACGCGAAGGCCGCGGCCGGTCCGGTCGTCGGCTACATCGGTTTTGACTGCACGGCGCCCAGTCTCCACGTCGGCAGCATGGTCCCGATCATGCTGCTGCGGCACATGCAGCAATGCGGTCACAAGCCCATCGTTCTCATGGGTGGCGGCACCACGAAGGTCGGAGATCCCTCGTTTCGCGACGAGGCGCGGCCGCTGCTCGACGATGAGGCCATCGCCGCAAACAAGGCGAGCATCAGGAAGGTGTTCTCGAGGTACCTCTCGTTCGGTGACGGAGACACGGATGCCGTGATGGTCGACAACGACGAGTGGCTTTCGGAACTGCTCTACATTCCGTTCCTGCGCACTGTCGGGCGCCATTTTTCGGTCAACCGCATGCTGTCGATGGATTCGGTCAAGTCCAGGCTGGCACGCGAACAGCCCCTGTCGTTTCTCGAGTTCAACTACATGATCATCCAGGCCTACGACTTCGTGGAACTGCAACGGCGTTTCGGATGCACGCTGCAAATGGGTGGCTCAGACCAGTGGGGCAACATCGTCCATGGTGTCGAACTCGGACGCCGTCTCGTGGATGTACCGCTCTTCGGTCTGACGACGCCGCTCATCACGACAGCGTCCGGCGCCAAGATGGGCAAGACGGCAAAGGGCGCCGTCTGGCTCGATGCCGGCATGTGTTCGCCCTGGGATTTCTGGCAGTTCTGGAGAAACACCGAGGACGGTGATGTCGGTCGCTTTCTTCGCCTGTTCACTGATCTTGCCATCGCCGACATCGTCCGTCTCGAGAGCCTCGAGGGTTCGGAGATCAACGAGGCCAAGAAGGTCCTTGCCAACGAGGCAACCCGCCTGTGCCACGGGGAGGACGAGGCGCGTCGCTGTGCGGCGACCGCTCGAAGCACCTTCGAGAAGGGGGAGGCGTCGCGGGGCCTGCCTGTCACGACGCTCCCCGAGGCCCGTCTCGATGAAGGGCTGGTGGCCTTCGAGGCGTTCCAGCTTGCCGGTCTCGCGAAAACCCGCTCGGATGCCCGACGGCTCATCCGGGGAGGTGGCGCACGCCTCAACGACACGGTCATTTCCGACGAATTCCTGAAGATTACCCGTGCCGATCTCAAGGATGGCGCGGTCAAGCTCTCCGCCGGCCGCAAGCGTCACGCACTCATCGTGCCAGGCTCCTGACGGCCTGTGCAGGATCGCAGGCTGGCTGCATCTTCCGTGTTCCGGATCACCGGCCTACTCCTCGCCGGGCGAGTCGGTGAAGAGCTTGCGCAGAATTCCAGGTGCGAGGATGGAGAGAGGGTTGACGCGGACATCCGGATCGTCGGCCGGTCCGTCAACATTGAAGGTGAAGGCGAAGATGCCGCCGTCCTCTTCGGTTCCGGTGATGATGTCACCCAGGAGGGGGATGTCCTCGAACACGGTGTTGAGGGGATTCGTCGGCACCATGGTGCCGGCGAAACTGACCTGGTCCTGTTCGGTGTGGATGTTGCCATCGAGGAGAATCCTGATTCCCTGCCCGTAGAGGCGCCCGTCCGTAACGGTGATGCGCTCGCCTTCCTGGCGGAAGGGAAGCAGAGCTGCGTCGAAGACGAGACCGTCGTTGTTCAGGATGTTGGCCAGGCCGGGCAGTGAAGCGGCGGCAAAGAGGTGCGCCAGGACAGGAGCATCATGCACTGCGAAGCGGTCGGCGGTGACGGTGCCTATGACGACCGACGGAGTGCGTGATTCATCGAACCAGCCCCTGACCGCCAGTTCTCCTCCATGGATATTGTCCATTCCGGCAAACTGCCGCACGGTATCCCCCATGTTCTCGGCGCGGTAGTCGAACCGGCGTTCGTGCTGTGAAACCCGCCAGATCTGCAGGGCCACCACCGACCCGCCCTCGATTTCTCCGGCGGCATTGAGGCTCTCGAACCTGTTGCCGTCAAAGTCGGCGTCGATGACGAGGTTGCGTACCAGCCGATCGTCCGTCGTCCACAGTCGGTTGACCGTGCCCGCGATCTTCAGGCGGGGCAGCATCGCAGTCTCTCCGTCACTGTCGCCCAGCGGAACCATGTCGATCGACCCCTCGCGGACTGTGACGGAATAGATTCCGTCCGGTGAGACTGCGAGCGATCCGGTGACATCCGTGCGCCCGAACGCCAGCCTTGCTACGTCAAGATCGGATGATTGCGGCCCGATGGTGCCGCTCGCGCGCGCCACAATGCTTCCTGCCTGGACATCGAGCGTGCGGATGATGAACGTGTCATCGTCCTCGATGACATGAAGGTGCGCGAATCCGGGTTCTCCCGGGGACTTGGCGCCGAGCAGGGCGTCGGGACCGAAGGCGAGATCCCGAAGGTCCGCGTCCACGCGCCAGGAGATCGCACCACTCCCTGAAACGGCCCGCGACATGGTGACATCAACGATTCCTGTAGACGCGAAGGGATCGACAAGGCCCAGTGCAGCGCGATGGTTCTCGTCCATGCGGGCTGTGAGCTCCAGCCTTTCGCGCGCCTCTTCGTCCCCGGCGAGTGCCAGCCGCCAGCCGCCAGCAACAGGTACGCCGTTGAGCTGCAGGTCGCCGTTGAGTTCAAACAGACCGGGCTCCGCAAGTGAGAACGTTCCGTTGCCTCCCGTGACCTGGTAGCCGGCGACGGCAAGGCCGAGACCCTCAAGACTGCCGGCAAAACGGTAACCGACGTCATCTGTTGCGGGATCAGCCAGGTCTGAGAGGGTGATGTCGAGGGTGCCGGAAAGCGATCCGGTGATCGTGTCGGTATCAAATCGCTCCGGTATCCGATAGGACAACGGTTCATGGGTGGCGACTGCCAGCACGTCCCGAACCGGACCTGCAAGATCGACTTGGATCTTCATCACGCCATCGAATCCGTCCAGTGTGACGAGACCCCGTCCGGCCGTGATCGAATCCATGCTGCCACCTGACGTTTCGATCGTGACCCTGTCTTCGCCAATGGCGACGTCGCCGTCGACACCTGCAAGGGGTGGCATGCCAGGCAGGTAGTTGATCGTGACACCGTCAACATCGACCGTGACTTTCAGGCCGGACGTCGCCGGATCGTCCGAGGCGAGATTGCCAAGGGTCGTGCGCATTCCCAGAACGCCTTCCCTGATGACACCGTCCGAGAGGTTGTTGACGATCCAGTGCCGCGCCGGCGGTGCGGCGGTGACGGGCCAGTAACGGGAGAGATGGCCGACTGGCAGTTCGGTGACGGCAATGGTCCATTCGATGATGGAATCGTCGGTCCAGCCGTTCAGGGTCAGGTTCGCCTCGAGGCTGCCTTCCTCGATGCCTGCCACGAGATGGCTGATCTCCAGCCCCCCGAAGGAGGGCAGGAAACGTCCCGCCAGCGTCGCCGGGCCGAGATCAAGCGGATCTTCGAAGACCCCCTCCATGGCGAGGCGCCCCCCTGCTGTGCCGAGAATGAATGATCCTTCGGCCAACTCCAGTTCATCGTCGAGAGCCAGTTGAAACGACGTGTCGAGCAGCAGCGTCGAACCGGAGAAATCGCCCAGTGACGGCATGATGTCGGGAAGTGATGCGAGATCGAGGCTCATCAGTCCTCCTGACACGTCGACGCGGGAAGTCCCTCGTTGGTGAACGGCTGCGAATTCGAAAGGCAGCGCCCGGGATTCGGAGACGAGAACGGTCTTGATGTCGATGCGCAGCAAGTCGTCATCGCGCGCGATGACGAGAAGGGACTCCGGTGCATCCAGGGAAAGGCCGCTCTCCAGGTCCTCGAGGACGATGTTGGCCCGATCGAAGCGGACATGATGCAGCCGGTCCAGGGGTGGCCTGGTGCCGGCGTGGAGAAACCAGTCGAGAAGGGAACCTTCCGGCGATTCGCCCGTCGGCGCGTCGGTCAGCGCATAGCTGATGTTGCCGCCGGTTTCCCGAACGAGCCGGATCCTGGCCTCGGCGATTGTCATGCCGACGGGCCGCAACTCCGCTTCGAGCAGTGCCGGCAGGGACATGTCGAGTTCGATGTCCCGTGATTCGAAGACGATCCCGCCTTCCTTGTCGAGGACACGAACATCGGAGAGCCTGAGACCGTAGGTTGTCCGCCAGTCGCCGCCGGAGAGAGCGGCATCGGACGCCTCCAATGAGAAGTCCGGAACGCTTCTCTCGATCATGCCCGTCACCCAGGGCGTTGCCTCGCCGAGAACGATCGGTCCGTCCTGGAGTCTCCAGGCAAGCCCCAGAAGCGCCAGAAGGATCAGTCCTGCGAGAATCCCCAGACCGTGGATGAAGGTCTGCAGCAGGCGACGGCCTACAATTCCGGCATACCGCACGGGAGCCACTTGACCGTACCGGTCAGTCTGACCACGGTTGACAGATTTCTTGCTGGTGCCGACATGACCTTCCGGACCCTTGACAAGATCGCCACCCTGCCGGAGCCATACGACAGGGAACGGGCAATCGTGTGGCGGGAACGCTGGCTGGCTGCCTGCGATCTCCTGCCCGACGTCAGGGAAGTGTCGCACGAGTTGAGCCGTGATGCCACCGGAAGTGCCCTTCTCGATGCCGTGTTCGGCAACAGTCCCTATCTGGCTCGCTGTCTCGTGCGACATCCGGGAATCGTCTCGCTCTGGGCGACCTCGGGTCCAGGGGCCAGCGTGCGGGCGGCTCTGGGACGTCTCGACCGGAATGAGGCAGGGCACGACATCGTGCGCCGTCTGCGCCAGGCGCGGGCCATGATCGCGGTGGCGGCGGCCCTCGGCGACATTTCCCGGTTGTGGAACTGGCAGGATGTGACGGGCGCCCTCTCCGAATTCGCCGAAACCGCCTGCCGTGTTGCCACGTCCCACCTCCTCGCCAGCATCCCCGGTGGTGCCTCCCGGAGCGATGATCCGGCAAGGGAGAGCGGTTTCTTTGTTCTTGCCCTGGGCAAGCTCGGGGGCCGCGAATTGAACTACTCAAGCGACATCGATCTCATGGCGCTGTGGGACGATGAAAGGTTTGCCCGGTTTGGCCCCGATTCACTGGCGATCGCGGTGCGTCTGGTCCGGAGCTTCATCAGGCTGCTCCAGGAACCAACGGCCGACGGTTTCGCGCTGAGGACGGATTTCAGACTTCGCCCCGACCCAGGCGCCACACCGCTCGCCATGTCAGTGGATTCCGCGGAACTCTACTACGAGAGTCTTGGCCAGAACTGGGAGCGCTCGGCCATGATCAAGGCGCGCCCGGTCGCCGGTGATCTGGAGGCGGGCGAGGCCTTCCTGGCACGGCTCAGACCCTTCGTTTGGCGTCGCCATCTGGATTTCGAGGCGATCAGGGACATTCACGCGATCCGGAGGAAGATCCATGTGGCAAGAGGTGGAGAGGTCATCCGGGTCCCCGGTCACAATCTCAAGCTCGGCCGCGGCGGCATACGCGAGATCGAGTTTCTTGCCCAGGCGCACCAGCTGATCTTCGGTGGCCGCAATGCGGACCTGCGTCGCCGGGCAACCTGTGATGCCCTCGACGCCCTCTCGGAGGCGGCGCTCATCGATCACCAGGCACGCCTCGACCTCAAGGAAGCGTATGGTGAACTGCGCCGTGTCGAACACCGCCTGCAGATGATCGACAATGCGCAGACGCACGAGGTCCCCGTGGCCCCGGGACGACTCGATCACATCGCGACCTTCCTTGCATGGCGTGACCGTGCGGCGTTCGCCGAGCACCTCGAGAGTGTGCTGCGGTCGGTTGAACGGCACTACAGCCGCTTCTTCGAATCGGAGGACGAGGCCCGGCCGGCACCTGCGGCCCGGGAAGGGGACCTGGTGATCGCATTGCAGGACATGGGATTTGCTGACTGCGCCGGAATGGCAGCGCGCCTTGACGTCTGGCGCGCCGGCGGGGTCCGTGCCTTGCGTCACGAACGGTCACGGGAACTCGTCGAATCGCTGCTCCCGCGCCTGCTGGCCGGACTGGCGGGGTCAGGGGATCCTGACAGGGCCTTGCGGGCATTTCATGAGTTTCTTTGCCGCCTGCCGGCTGGCGTGCGGTTCTTTTCCCTTCTGGAGCGGCATCCGCGCCTCATCGATCTCGTGGCCGGTATCATGGCAACGGCTCCACGCCTCGCTGCCATGCTCGGCGCGTCTCCGGTTCTCCTTGATTATGCCCTCGCCCGCGAGTTCGGCGAACCGCTACCCTCGAAAGCCCTGCTCGATGACGACCTCGCGACCAACCTCAGGATGGCGGAACATGAGGAGGACCTGCTCGACCGGGCCCGTCGCTGGTTCCATGATCGCGAGTTCCGACTCGCGGTCCGCCTCCTCGAAGGCGATAGCAATCCTGCTGGAGTCCTGAACGATCTCGCCAACCTGCGTGATGTGGTCATCGCTCAGCTCTTCTGCCGCTCGGTTGCCCGGTTTGGTGAGCGACACGGGTACCTGCGGGGCGGCGAACTGGCCATTCTGGCGACGGGTCGCTATGGCAGACGCACGCCGGCCTTCGGGGCGGCCATCGATCTTGCCATCATTCACCATCACGACGATCCCGAGGCGCGTTCCGATGGTCCGAGGCCGCTGCGCGCACGGACATGGACTGACAGGCTGGTGCAACGCCTGATGACGGCGTTGACCGTCACCACCAACGCCGGCTCACTCTTTCAGGTCAGACTCGACCTCATTTCTCCGGACCAGGCCGATTCGCGAACCTCGAGTCTCGAGAGGCTGCACCGGCCGGATGCGCCTGCAGCGGACCGGTCCGTCCTGGCTGGTGCCAGGGTGGTCGCGGCAACGGGTTCCCTTGGCGAAGAGATCGACCGGGTCATTGCCCGTGTCCGTTCCAGGGACGGAGCCGAACCTCATCCAGTCAGTGGGGAGACGCTAGATCAGGCGGAGTGGCACTGCCGCATGACACCGCCTTCGCGCAATCTTGTCGCGGCGCGGGACCTGCTGCTCACCGTCCGAGCATTCAGGGAGTGCGCCCTGGGTGAATCGTCGTCAGATCCTTCCTCAGCCTACATCGAACGTCTTGTCCGGCTTACCGGATCGAAAGATGCAGGTGACCTGCAGGGTCGCCTCGGTCGCGCGCGACGTGACGTGGGTTCTGCCCTTGCCCACGTGACACGCCCGGGCACCCATCATCGGTGCTGAGTCGTTGATACAGGTTCCTGTCGTCTGCCCACTCCAGCTGCATTGAAACGGATTCGGCAACCGCCTCCGGCTGCAACCCGAACCGGGCCATTCTGCTGATCATCGCTCGACGCTGTTGACAACAGGAGGCTGGTCCACGCTCTCGCCTTTTTCGTTTCTTGCATCAAAGCCCGCGCGATGGTGGAGCGTAAGACAGACGTCAGCCAAACGATGCAAACATGAGGGCACTTCGTCTGCTTGGACCTTCCCCCCGTTTGTCGGATCACAATCACACTCGACAGGCAGCTATCTATCGAAGGCTCGGGCCGGCACATGTATGTCAGACTGACTCTCCGAACAGTCTCGCGACATCATGAACGCCGTCTGCCTTGATAGAGTATGCCCCCCTTCGGATGCCGGATTCCGAGACCGTCGACAACGGCGGACCTGTTCCAGGTGAAGACCAGTTCCATCGGCCACTCGTTCCAGAAAAAGGCCTCCTGCGACATCGCGAAGAGCCTTGATGTGTGCATCGGAAACAGTTCGCCGTCAGAATCGGCGCCATCGGTCATCAGGTTGCCGCCTTCCATCCAGATCCTGAGCACAACAGTTTCGCCGATGATGCCGTCAACATCATAGGTTCCAGCAAATTTCCTGAGTGTTTCTTGAGAAAGCTCGATCGCGGTGCGGTCAGCCGACGAGGGCAGGCGAAGGCGATCCAGGCGAACGCTGCGAGCGAAAAACACTGCGTCCCACGCCGCTGATACCTTGAGCGGCTGGTAGATCATGTTCGATCGGTCGGGGCGTTCCAGATCGAGCCACGATGAGGCTTCTGTGTCACCGGGTGACCGGAGATCGAGAACGAATGCCGGCAATCCGGCTCTTGCCAGGCCGGCCTGGAAGCTTCCTTCACGTGCCGGATCGTTCGGCTTTATGCTTTGATCGCTCGTGCCCGACATCATCACCATGGATTGTTCGGGCAGTACCCGGTTCAGATGCTGGCCCATCGTGGACTGTGGGAATGCTGTTTCATATGCGAACTGCTTCTGAAGGTGGATGTTGTGCGCACCGATCACCATTCGGGCGCGGCGACCTTCTCTCCGAAGAATCCACAGAACGATCTCAGCCATGCCTGCATCACGCAGGTTCCACCAGGTACGCAACGCTTGATCCGGATCGGCATGAACCGAACTAAGCAAGGATCCGATCCGCCGCGCGATGATCGCGGACCGCAACGCCCAGTCATATTCTTCCCGACCGGACAGTTCGCAGTAATGGATGGCTTCAACTTCAAGATTCGCGACAAGCCGGTCAAGGCCCATGACGAGAGCGCGAACACGGTCGCGGTCGACATCGGAACAGTTGTCGAGCGCAATTGTCCGGGCGAGAGGGAGCAAGGAGCTTTCCACCTCTTCGGCGGCCTCTTGATCGACCGACAGGAGGTAGCGATACGTGAATGACACGGTATTCGCGGTACTGGACCAACCCTGGCTTCCGTCCATGCCATAGAAGCGGACTTTCCGGTCGTCTGGAACCCGACTGTTGTAATCGCGCATCCAGTCGAGAAGGCGCTGGATCTCGCGCCACATGCCGAAAGTAGCGTCAATGCTGAGACAGGCTGCGTCACGGTCGTCGTGTCGACCGAGGACATAGTCAAGAGCGCACCTCGCCTCGATGGTTCCACATTCGAAGACAAAGGTCGTGAAACCATGACGGGTTGCCAGGTGCCGAAAGACTCGTGCACGGAAGCGGTTGAATTCAGCGACGTGATGCTGGCTCTCGCCTATGCCGACAATACGCGCATCGTCGACCACCTTGCCCAGCGCGGCGAGATCGCCGTCGTAATCGTCAGGGGCATCGGTGTCGATAGGAATCGCGTGTTGCCGAGCCCATCTGCCAAAAGCGGCGAGTCCGTCATCTCCCGTCATGACGGTCCATCGGCGCCGGCGTTTCTGCATGCACGCCATTCGGCAACGGTGTCCCGCCATACTCCCGTAGGCTCCCAGCCCAGGCTGTCTTGCGCAGCCGTACACTCGAAGACAGCGGCATATGGTTGACTTCGGAAGCGCTGCAGCGTGTGGATCTCCGGAAGGCTTCCGAACAGTTCCTGCATGAGATCGAGGGTCGGCTGATTCGCGTAGGTGTCGGCGGCGCTGGCCCAGAACTGTGCGTAAGGCTCCGTTTCGCTCTCCAGTGCACAGCGAATCATGCGGGCCATGTCGTCCGGACGGATGTAGGCACGAGAGATTGCCAGACCATGACGCTCGGCCGAGGTGCGGGTGACACCTGCCACTCCCAGTTCAGTCTCACCATCAAGACGGCCCACGATGTCCTCGATCACGGAGGGAAAGACGACTTCGGTCGGTCGCAGGCAGACAATGGAGTCGATGTCGCCCCGGCGAGCGAAATTCTGTCCAACCGCTTCGCAGAGTTGTTTCGAAAGCCCATAGAGATCCCTGGGACGGAACGGATGCCTCTCATCGATTGGCAGGTATAGTGGGGGCGGATCGGTATCCAGGTACTCCATGCCCAGACCGGCCTCGCTGGACATGATGACCGCCTTCCGCAGCCCGCAATCCGCAGCGGCTTGCAGTACATTCCATGTGCCACCGACATTGACGGAGCAGACCCTGTCGGGATCCTCTTCCCCGACCGCCGCCAGGTGAACGACCGCATCGTGGCCGCGAAGCAGTTTCCTCAACATGTCAATGTCGCGAACATCGGTCTGGCAGATCCGGAACCGGTCGAAACTGGCCACGCAATCGATGAGGGTGAGGTCACAACGCGATGCCAGATCGTCGATCACGAAAGACCCGATTCCTCCTGCCGCCCCGGTTATTGCAACCTTCTCGAACATGGCCTCGCCTCACTCAATTGACCATCACGGGACGTATCGGGCTTCAACGGTCCCGAACGTGCCAAAGTCCGCCTTCACGTGATCGCCAATGCCTCCTGCATAGACCTCAGTACACGAACCTGTCGAAATGAACGCACCTGCAGGAATGGTCTGACCAGTGATGGACATGTGATTGACGAACCAGGTGAATGCGCTCAACGGATTTCCCATGATCTGTTTGCCTGTCCCCGAAAGGGTCGCCTCGCCATTGACGTAGAGCGTCGCTTCATGGTCAGGCAGTTCGTCAGGCGACCAGGCCTCGATACCGGAACCGTAGACTATTGCGCCATCTGTTCCGTTGTCCGCAATGATGCTGGGCCAGCCCACGGATTCCAGGTCAACGAAGTGTGAGCTTACGATGTCGAGGGCGGGGTGGAGAGACGCAATGAAGCCTGCACATTCCTCATCGCCCATCTCGTGTCCGACCGGTGGAATGTCGCATGCAGTCCTGAAGCCGAATTCGACATCGACCTCAAACGTGATGAACTTCGTTGCCGACAACTCGGCCGGACTGCCGCGGAGATTCCCGTCCAGAATTGGCGCAGCGTAGGCAACAGGGATGACCTCGCTGCCGTTGGTGCCTCCCAGGAACCATCCGCATGCCTCGGCACCCAGAAGTTCGACAAGACGTTTCCGCACGGCGTTGGCGCCGTCCAGATCGGTCGGGCGACACGTCTCCGGCAGGGACTCGAGTTGCCGGCCCTCGTGCCGCGCCTCGAGCAGCAGGCGCGCGGCCATCTCTATCGCCTGGTCATTCATGGAACGAACCGGAGTTCACTTCAGCTGAATCGATTGCATGAGACCGAGAGGATCGCTGACGCGAAAGACGATGCCGCAGGATTCGGCAAAGTCGACCATGTGGCTGCGATCAAGCGCATCGACATCGCTCACCTCCAGCAGTTCATCCTCCGATTCCCTCTCCGTAAAAAAGGCGAAATCTGCTGGATGTCCATTCACGGGATAACAGTCGAGGCCATGCCAGGCGCCGCGTTTGAAGAGAACGCCTTGATTGCCATTCATCAGCAGTGCTCTGACCGAATTGGTGTCGGGAAGGGTGCGCCGGTCATCAAGTGGCGTATCGCCAGCGGTGATCAGGACCACAGCCTGACCCAGGGCGACTCTGCTTTCCGTCATCGTGAGATGCCGTTCGAACCTGGAAAAGCACATATCCTGGACCGGGTAGTGGGCGATCCTCAGATCCGGGGTGCCGTCGACGGAAAACGGCAGCTCAACCATGTGGAAAACGTCAGACTCGGCGCGTGGTTCCTCAGAGAGAGATTCGATCAGTGTGCCGAATGGAGCGAACGAGTCGGCCGTCAAGGGCTCGAGCGGAATCTCAATCGTCCTGCAAGCTGCACTCATTGCCGCGCCTTCCAAGATACGCCTGCCACCTGTTCCGGAGAGGATGTTAGTGCGTTGCCACCAGTTTCGCCATGCTGCGTAATGATCGGCGGGGCCTTGCCCGATGCTTGATCTGCACCCTTCGCTCCCGAGGGTTTCGGCGCATTGAGGACCGATTCCAGTCGGTCGGGCTTCTTGCAGAGTATCGTCATCCGAAGGACTTGCTTGCGGAACCGGGACACGTCCACGTCCGGCACGTTGTCTTTCCTCGATTGAAAGCCTAGGATTCGTGCCCTCAGAAGGAGGAAGGAAAGTGTCAAGAGCAAGAGGTTATGGAAGTCCCTTGAAGGCAGGCTTGACGAGGCGACAGGTGAGCTCGGGAATGGCCGCTCTTGGACTGGGTGCGATGGCTCTGCCGGGTGCCGGTCGCGTGGCCGCTGCGGACGACAAGCCTGTCGTTTTCACCTGGGCTGGTTGGGACGAGCCCGCGCTTTACGAGCCCTATGCGGCAAAGCACGGTGAGGGCCCGGAATTCACCTTCTTTGGCGACCTTACCGAGGCCTTCATCAAGATGAGGGGCGGTTTCACTCCGGATCTCGTCGAACTCGGTGCCGCTGAAGTCAAGAAATTCTACGACGCAGGCCTGCTTGATCCGATCGATCCTGCACGGCTCCCGGATTGGGACAACTTCTACGAGCCACTCAAGTTTCTCGATACAAACTGGCACGACGGCGAACTGTACTGCATGCCGACGATGTTCGGTGGCACGTCGGTTCTGTATCGGGAAGACCTGGTGGAGGTCGAAGAGGAAACCTGGGCGATGCTCTGGGACGAACGCTATGCCGGAAAGATCTGTCCGAGCGATTGGTCCATCGAGGCGATCCTGCCCATAGGCATTGCCCTCGGTGTAGCGAATCCATTTGCCATGACTGACGACGAACTCGTGGAAGTCGAGAAAATCCTCGTGAAACAGAAGGAATTGGCCCGATTCTATTGGGGGAATCCGACGGAAATGGAAAATGCGCTGGCAACCGGTGAGGTGACCATAGCCTACGCGTGGTCCGAGTCCGGCGCGCGGACCTCCGGTGCCGAGGTGCCAATCCGCTACGCCAGGCCGAAGGAAGGACGGATCGTCACGGTCGACGGTCTGGCGATCGTGAAGGGGCACCAGGCGCCTCTCGATATGCTGTACGATTACATTGCGGCACGCACCGCGACTTCGACCGGCGTCTATACCCTTACCGAGTTCGGGATGATCAATCCAAACAGCAAGGTCCTTGACCTGGTCCCGGAGGGAGCCATCACGGCCCTTGGTGCGGACAACATCCAGAACACGCTCGATTCAGGGTGGTTCTGGGCGGCCATAGAGCCTGGGATCGAAGAAAAGTACGAGAATCTGTTCGTCGAAGTGAAGGCGGAATCTTGAGGCTGTCTTTCCTGCGGTTCGCGAGCTCGAGGGAAGCCGGCACATACCGGGGAATGAGCCGGGATTTCTAGCGTCATGGACCGCAGGATTGCGATCGTTACAGGTGCCAACTCGGGCGTCGGCTGGGCCGTAACGCAACGTTTGGCAAGGCAGGGTGTGCGCGTCGTTCTCGCTGACATCGACGACGCTCACGCCCGTGCCGAGAGTCTGGCGGGGGAACCAGGCGGTGAAGGTCTGGCCGTGGCGCTGGATGTCTCGGACGTCGCCGAGGTCGATGGGCTGTTCGAAAGGTGCTGGGCCGTCTACGGTCGCCTGGACTATCTGGTTAACTGTGCCGGAGTGGACCGGGTGAACACGGTCGCTGGTGCGACGGTCGACGAGTGGGACTGGATAATCGGTGTGAATCTAAGGGGAGTGTTTCTTTGCTGCCGGGCAGCCATTTCCCTGATGCGGCGAACAGGTGGCGGCGCGATCGTCAACATCGGTTCGACATTCGCCTTTACCGGCAACCCCAAGTCCGCAATCTACAGCGCCGCAAAGGGAGGCGTTCACCAGCTGACCAAGTGCATGGCCGTCGATCACTCGGCCGAAGGCATTCGGGTCAACTGCGTTGCTCCCGGGCCGGTTGATACGCCGATGCTGCAAAGGGAAATCAGCGAGCACAGCGATCCCGGGGAAATGGAAGCGGAAATGTTGCGGGGCCTCGCCATCAAGCGCGTGGCCACGCCCGAGGAAATCGCCAACGTCGTGTGGTTCGCGCTTTCGGACGAGGCATCCTACATGACCGGTTCGATCATCGTCGCGGATGGCGGGGAGTGTTTGTAGGCATGCCCAACCACCCGAAGGCGGGCGATACCTTCGGGTGGAGTGACCAGGGTCCTTGACCGGGCACGGTAGACGAATTCTGCCAGGTTGCCTTGGTGATGATGAAGACAGCCGACCAGGAGCCCGTCTGGCAGTGGCAAGACCGATTATGGATGTGCCACACAGGTGGATGCGCTTGACGGCAATCATCCGGTCCCTGAAAGTGAAGTATGTACTTTCCCCTCGACGAATATCATGAGCGATGGCGACGCGTTCACGCCCAGATGAAAGAACGCGGCTACGACGTTGCGGTTGTGTGGGGTCAGAGCGGCGGCAATTTCCAGCGCCACATGGAAATCCTCTGGCTTACGAATTTCTTTTCCAATGTTTCCGGTCAGATGCCCGACTCACCGGGATCACAGGTCTGGCAGGCGAACAGCTACTCCTGTGCCATCCTTGAGCCGGGAAAGGAGCCGGTGCTGATTGGAGACGAGCCGGAACCCCGCAGCGAGCTGCTCGCCGTCGGCGAGTATCACTGGGCGCAGGATCCGGTCCGTGGCGCCTCGAAGGCTCTTGCTGAGCGGGGCGTAGAGGGAAAGGTCGCGTTTGTCGGCAGCGACTGCCTGCCGGTGAAGTACGCGGATCAGCTTCGTGCCCAGACGCCTGGCATCGACTACGTTTTTGACGACGACCTGATCCGCGAATTGCGAATGATCAAGAGCCCGCGGGAACTCGACTGCTTCCGTGAGGGCGGGCTAATCGTGACGAAGGCGCTCAATCGTCTGTGCGAGGGATTGCTTGCCGGGAAGCCGACTGCCGAGGCAGCAGCTGATGCCTCTCATGAAGTCGTTCGCCATGGTGGTTCCTGGCACCGAATTCCGACGAATTTCGGTGAGTCGCTGTACACGGCGACGGAACTCACGCCGCTCTATGGATACAACGAACAGGCACCAGGCGTGGGCGACATGGCCTGGGGCATGATCTACGGCCCCATTTTCCAGGGCTATTGGCTCGATCCCGCCCGCTCATTGGTCGTTGGAGGCAAACCGACTGCAGAGCAGATGTCCCTGCTCGAGGACTCCTACTCAATCATTCAGAAGATCTTCGACATGGCGAAGCCGGGTGTGAAACTCAAGGACATTGCCGAGGAGTGCGACCGCATGAAGGCAGCCATGGACCA
>JAJEHK010000222.1 GCA_022823765.1 Alphaproteobacteria bacterium
ACCATGCGGGATCTCTCCGATCGCGCCCGTGGCGGCAAGCTCATGCCGGAGGAGTACCAGGGCGGGAGTTTCACCCTGTCGAATCTCGGCATGTACGGGATCAGGGAGTTCGATGCCGTGATCAATCCGCCACAGGCCGGAATTCTGGCAGTCGGTGCGGGATATCCGCGACCTGTGGCAAGGGATGGAGCACTCACCGTGGCAACCCTGATGAGCACGACGCTTTCGGCCGATCACCGGGTCATCGATGGCGCAACGGGCGCGGCTCTGCTGAACACCTTCCGGGACTTCATCGAGTCGCCGATTTCCCTCATCTTGTAGAGGAACACCTGATGGCCCAGTCGCGTTACGACATTGTTGTTCTCGGTGGGGGTCCCGGCGGATATGTTGCCGCCATCCGTGCCGCGCAACTCGGGATGTCGGTCGCTGTCATCGAACGCGATCACCTGGGCGGCGTGTGCCTCAACTGGGGATGCATCCCGACAAAGGCGCTGCTGCGATCGGCAGAGGTGATGCGCCTCGCGCGTCATGGCGAGGCCTTTGGCCTCGACATCAAGAGCCCGCGCTTCGACATCGCTGCCGTGGTCGAGCGAAGTCGAAAGGTGGCTGACCGTCTTTCGCGGGGCGTCAGGCACCTGCTCTCCAAACACGCCGTGACGGTTATCGATGGCGAAGGGCGATTGGAGGGACCGGGACAGGTCCGCGTCGGCGAGACCCTGCTGGAGGCCGGCCACATTCTTCTTGCAACAGGTGCTCGTCCCCGGGAACTCGCGAACGTGAAGGCGGACGAGGAGGTCATCTGGACCTATCGCAAGGCCATGGTGCCCGAGACCATGCCGGCTTCCGTCATCGTCATCGGCTCGGGCGCCATCGGCATAGAGTTTGCCAGCTTTTACCGGGACATGGGTGCACAAGTCACGGTGATCGAGGTGGTCGAGCGCATTCTTCCTTCGGAAGACGAGGAGATATCCGCCATCGCTCGCAGATCATTCGAGAAACAGGGAATCAGCGTCTACACGGGAAGCGTGGTGCAGGGGGTCACCGTATCAACGGACGGCGCTGCGGTTCGTGTTGCGGATGATGCGGGCAAGGAGCACGCGCTTTCTGCCGAGCGCGTCATCCTTGCCGTCGGCATCATCGGCAACACGGAGAACCTCGGGCTCGAGGGTACCGGGGTCACCGTCACAGATGGTCATGTCGACGTGAATTGCTGGCTTGAAACCGGAGAAAAGGGTGTTTTCGCCATTGGCGATCTTGCCGGTCCGCCATGGCTTGCCCACAAGGCCAGCCACGAGGGAATCATCGCCGTCGAGAGGATTGCCGGTCTCGACCATGTCGAACCACTCGACACCGGCAGCATTCCTGGTTGTACCTACTGCTATCCGCAGATTGCCAGCATCGGCCTCACGGAAGCAGCAGCCCGCAACGCCGGCCATGCCGTCCGCGTCGGACGCTTTCCATTCCTTGGCAACGGCAAGGCCATTGCCCTGGGCGACGACGACGGCATGGTAAAGACCGTATTCGACGCCGACACCGGCGAACTGCTTGGTGCTCACATGATCGGCGCAGAAGTCACGGAATTGATCCATGGATTTGCCATCGCCCGCACGCTTGAAACCACCGAGGCCGAACTCATGAGCACGGTCTTTCCCCATCCGACCCTTTCGGAAATGATGGGGGAATCGGTACTCGAGGCCTACGGCCGTGCTCTCCACATCTGACGCATCATGACCAGGCTCTCCCTTGTTCAGACAGTTCGCGATCGCCACCCGGAAAAGGCGTGGCGGGACCCTGTCGCCGTTCCCCGCAAACCAAAGTGGATCAGGGCCCGGGCGCCGGGGTCACCGGACTACCACGCGACACGCCGGCTCGTCCGCAAGGCGAGGCTGGCGACAGTGTGCGAGGAAGCCGCCTGTCCCAACATCGGGGAGTGCTGGTCGAAACGGCATGTCACCGTCATGATCCTCGGTGATATCTGCACCCGGGGCTGCACATTCTGCAATGTGACCACGGGCCGGCCCGGTCCGGTGGATGAAGATGAGCCACGGCGTCTGGCGCAGGCCATCCGCGACCTTGGACTCAGGCACGTAGTCATCACCTCGGTGGACAGGGACGATCTCGATGACGGCGGTGCAGGACATTTCGTTGCCTGCATCAACGAGATTCGCCGGGTGTCTCCGGCCACGACCATCGAGGTTCTGACTCCCGATTTCCTGCGCAAGGAGGGGGCAATCGAACAGGTCGTCGCGGCGCGTCCCGACGTCCTGAACCATAACCTGGAGACCGTTCCCCGGCTCTATCGCGAGGTGCGGCCCGGCTCGCGATACTTCGCCTCCCTCAACCTGCTGTGGCGTGTCAAGGAGATCGATCCAGGGATCTTTACCAAGTCGGGTCTGATGGTGGGACTTGGCGAGACCAGGGACGAGGTCATGCAGGTCATGGACGACATGCGACAGGCGGATGTCGATTTCCTGACGGTCGGACAATACCTGCAGCCCACGCCACGTCACCATGCCATCGACCGTTTCTGGACACCCGAGGAGTTCCAGGAACTGGAGACAATTGCCCTTGCCAGGGGCTTTCTCATGGTGAGCGCCAGTCCGCTCACCCGGTCATCCCATCATGCTGACCGGGACTTTGCCATCATGCAGGCGCGGCGCCATGCCGGGGGCTGAGCATGGCCCGGCATCACGAACAGAAACAGCTGCCGTGGACGGCTGAACAGCTCTACAGCCTGGTGGCCGATGTTGGCCGATACCCTGAATTCCTCCCCTGGTGTGTGGCGGCGCGAGTCACCAGGCGCGACGGCAATGTCTTCTGGGCCGATCTTGTGATCGGTTTTCGCCTCATCCGGGAGCGCTACACATCCAGGGTGACCCTGGTGCCTGGCCGGGAAATCCACACGGCCTACACTTCCGGGCCGTTCCGGAAGATGGAAGGCAGCTGGCGTTTCGTTCCCCGGGACGATGGGGGGTGTCTCGTTGACTTCGCCGTCGAGTTCGAATTCAACTCTCGCCTCCTGCAACGCACCATCGGGGTCCTCTATCTTGAGGCCTCCCGGCGTCTCGTCCGGTCCTTCGAAGACAGGGCCCGAGATCTCTATGGATCGGTGATCAGGGATGGAGACAGCGTGCAATGAGTATCAGGGCATCGCGTACCGAGGCCATTCTGACGGCGTGACGCCCGATGTCGCCGTAGCGGCTTTCCTCGACCACGATATCGCCGTCTGCCACCGCCGCCATGAAGACAAGACCCGCAGGCTTGGCCGGGGAGCCGCTGCCCGGACCGGCAACGCCGGTGATGGCGACCCCTGCGCGACCCGGATGGCGGTGGCGGATGCCATCGACCATGGCCCGCGCGACTTCCTCGCTGACCGCACCATGTGCCTCGATGAGGGTGGCAGGCACGCCGAGAAGCGTGGACTTGGCGGAACAGGAATAGGTCACGTATCCGCAATCGACGACGTCCGAGGACCCCGCAACGGCCGTCAGCGATCCGGCGAGCAGGCCTCCGGTACAGGACTCGGCGGTGACAACCATCATGCTGCGTTGCCGGCAGGCGTCGAGGACGCGCCCGGCGGCATCGAGAATTGCCGCATCAAACATCAACCCATCCTGTCCGGGAGAATGCCCAGACACACGCCGCCGCCGCAGCTCCTGCGGCCACGTCGTCCAACATGACGCCCCAGGCGCCTCCGAGGCGCTGTTCAATCATGCGAATGGGGCCAGGTTTCCAGACATCGAAGAGCCGGAAGAGAACGAAGGAAAGAACCCACAGAACGGGAGAAAGCATGGCCGGTACAAGGGCAAGAAACTGACCGCACGCCTCATCGATGACAATGGCGCCGTGGTCCGGGTCGGCACCAGACTCCATCGTGGCAGCAACATGCCTGACGGCAATGAGTCCCACCACGAGGAGGACGAACGATGCTGCGAGGAGCGCCCATGGTCCGGCGAACCACATGACAAGGAAGGCAAGCGGCAAAGCGGCCAGGGAGCCCAGTGTTCCAGGCATCGGACGAAGGAGCCCGACGCCACCCAGGGTCACCACCCAGGGCGAAACTCCTTTCATTGCCAGACTGCGGCGCATGTCACGGCAACGGGCGGCGAATGGTGACGGTGGCCGCAGCCGCGATGCCCTCGCAGCGGCCCAGGAATCCCAGACCATCAGTGGACGTGACCTTGACGTTGACCCTCGGTTCCCCAACATCGAGAAGGCCTGCCACGCTGCGGCGCATTTCCTCCTGGTACGGAGCGAGGCGCGGTTTCTGGCACATTACCGTGATGTCGGCATGGAGCAGGGTTGCACCGCGTTCCGTCATCAGATCCCGTGCCACACCGACAAGGTCCCCCGAGGGGCGTCCCCGCCAGGCGGTATCGTCGACCGGAAAGCGCTGTCCAAGATCGCCGCATCCAAGAGCCCCGAGAATGGCGTCGACCAGAGCGTGGAGTCCGACATCACCATCCGTGTTGCCTTCCAGGGTGCGGTCGTGATCGATGCGCACACCGCACAGCATGACATGATCGCCGGTAACGAGCGCATGGGCGTCATAGCCCGTGCCGGTCGAGACTTCGGTCTGGTCGCAGGACAATGCGAAATCCTCATCGTGCGTGATCTTGATGTTGGCCCTGTCGCCATTGACGGTGATGACAGCCATGCCAGCGAATTCGGCAACGGCGGCATCATCGGTGAACGCGTGGCCGTCCGCCTGCTCGTGGGCGGCCAGAATTCCTGCATAGGGAAATCCCTGAGGCGTCTGTGCACAGACGAGTCGGTCCCTGTCAGCAGTCCCCGTCACCTCATTGCCCGAACGGTACTTCACGGTATCGGTGATGCCGGTTACCGGAATGACGCCGCACCGGGCTTTCAGGAGACTCCGCACAATGTCATCGAGAAGGCGGTTACTGACAAACGGCCGCGCCGCGTCATGAACGAGAACGAAGTCCGGCGCGTGAACGCGCAGGGCCTCAAGACCATTCAGTACCGAGTGCTGGCGCGTGGCGCCGCCATGCACGGCAGGGAGAAGATCGAGCCCGGCGACAGCCTCCTCGTGAAGAGCTTCGAAATCGGGATGAATGACGGCGAGAACCGGATGAATTGCCGGGTGTGACGCAAAGCAGCTGAGTGACCAGCGGATGAGCGGCTGACCATCCAGGGACCGGTACTGCTTGGGAACCGGCCCGCCTGCACGCTCGCCCCGGCCACCCGCCACGACGACAGCAGCAATCGAATGCGTCGACATGCCCATGACGGCAACCTAGCGCGTTCACGCTGTCCGTAAAACCGCCCGAGGCAAGTCCCTCCTGGCGTGAGCGGGATTGCGGCGACCAGGCGAATTGGCGAGGATACGAGCATGATCTTCTGGCATCATCTGGTCCCTGTCCTGCTGGTTCCGGCAGGTGTGCTGCCGTTCCTTGGTCGCTTCGAGAAGGGATTGCACTTCTGGGCGGCCTTCGGTCTGGCGGCGCTTGCCGCCACGACATGGACGGCGGCCCAGTTCGGCCACTCATGGTCCACCGGGTTCGGCCCAGCAATCTGGCTGACGGTGTCTGCCTGTCTGATTCTGTTTCTCGTTCTTTCTCTTCTGGTCCCGGAGTTCTGGCGATTGGGGGCCATTCTCGGCCCCTGGATCCTCCTCATGGCGGTTCTGGCCCTGGCCTGGAATCAGGCGGAGACAGTCCAGGCTTCCGGGAACGGGCCTGTTTCCGACTGGATCGGGCTTCACGTGGTCCTGTCCGTCACGACCTACGTGTTCCTCACCATGGCGGCGATCGCAGGCCTCGCCGTCATTCTCCAGGAACGTTCCCTCAAGCGGCGCAAGCCGGGCCGGCTGACATCGTCGCTGCCATCCCTGGCCGATTGCGAACGACTCGAGATTCGCCTTTTGGTGACAAGCGAGATCATCCTTGCCGCCGGAATTGCGACAGGCCTGGCGGTCACCTCCACGGCAGACGCCGTCACCGGCATGAACCACAAGATCGTCTTCACGGTGGCCGCCTTCGCCGTCATTGCCATGCTGCTCGTGGCGCGCCAGCTTTGGGGAACACGAGGCCGCAGGGCGGCCCGCCTGGTGCTGGCCGGGTACTTCCTGATGACTCTCGCCTATCCCGGAGTCAAATTCGTCTCCGATGTCATCATCGGGTAGGGGCGAGGGCAGGGTGCATGTCCCGGGCCGCATCTGTATCATGGTCAGGGCTGATTTCGGGGGCTCCGCCTTAATCCATGAGTCTCGAGACGACCCGCGGACCCGCTCCACAAACGGAAGCGATGCACTCCCCGGGCAACCCGATCAGGACGATGCTGACCAGACCCTTGAGCTGGTTCCGCAAGCCGACCGGACGATGGTCGCGCAGCCGGATCGTGAACGTGGTTCTCGCCGTGACGGCGGTGCTGTCCGGCCTTGCCACCTACGGGGCGCTTACAGGTTCGGGACCATTCGAGCCGGACCAGAACACCCTCATCGTTCTCCTGAACATCGACCTCGCCCTCCTGCTTGCCTTTGCCGTCATCATTATCCGCCGCCTTTCCGGAATGTGGTCACAGCGCCGGGAGGGGATGGCAGGTTCAAGACTGCAGGCAAGACTGGTTGCCACCTTCGGCCTGGCAGCGACCATCCCCGCGGTGCTGATCGGCGTATCGTCGGCAGTCTTTTTCAACATGGGCATCGACTCATGGTTCAATGAACGGGTCCAGACAGCCATCGCCCAGTCGACCAGAATTGCTGATGCCTATCTGGAGGAACACCGCATTACCCTCGGATCCAGCGCGCTGGCGCTCGCTCGCGACTTTCACCTCTATGTGCCGAAGTCAGGCGGAAGCATGGAGGAGTTCAGGGCCTACCTTGAGGACCGGGCGAGTGTGAGGGGTATCTCGGAATGGGTCGTGTTGAGCAGTCTTGGTCAGATCATCATGCAAGGCACTCTTTCCACCGGCCTCAGCCTGGAGACTCTCACGGCTCACGAAATCGAACGCGCCGATGCCGGCGATGCCGTCATTCTGCGATCAAGCGCCCGGGACAGGGTACGCGCCCTCGTCAGCCTCAGCCGGGGCAGCACGTACCTGCTGGCGGGAAGCAGCGTCGACCCCGACGTCATCGAGAGCACCCGGAAGGTCTCTGCGGTCGCTTTCTCCTACAGAAAACTTGCTCTCGAGCGAACCAGCCTGCAACTGACCTTCTCCCTCTTCTATGCCGTCGCTGCCCTGCTCCTGCTGTTTGTTGCGGTGTGGTTTGCCCTGCAGCTTGCCTCTCGCCTGGTGGGTCCGGTCGTGGCACTGGCCAATGCCGCCGAGAAAATCCGCCAGGATGACCTTTCTGTGCGCGTGTCACTGAGCGGACGGTCCGATGAACTCTCCCTGCTGGGTCAGGCCTTCAACCGCATGGCTGACCGGATTGCCGAACAGCGCCATGCTCTGGTGGAAACCAACAAGGATCTCGAGGGACGGCGGCGCTTCACCGAATCGGTCCTCTCAGGCGTCAGCGCCGGTGTCATCGGACTCGATGACACCGGGGTTGTGGAACTGGTGAACCGCCGGGCGCTGGAATTGCTGGCTGTGACCCAGGACGACCTTGTTGGTGCGAGCCTCATCGACACCATGCCCGAAGCTGGCGACATCCTTGAGCAGGCCATGAAGGCACGCGCAGCATCGGGCAGCGTCGACCTGGATAGTGACGCCGGCTTGCGTAGACTCTTCGTGCGCATCGGCAATGTCGAGGGTGACAGGGAAGGTACCGTGCAACGCGGCGGTTTCGTGATGACCATCGATGACGTCACGCCGCTCGTGCTCGCGCAGCGCAAGGCTGCGTGGAGCGACGTAGCCTTGCGAGTGGCACATGAAATCAAGAATCCCCTGACACCCATCACGCTTTCCGCCGAGCGGCTGGAACGCAAGTTTGCGGGCGCCATCACGGAATCGCCCGAGGTGTTTCGGGAACTCACCGACACCATCAAGCGGCAGGCGATGCACATGACCCACGTGGTCAACGAGTTCTCTCGCCATGCGAGGATGCCGACGCTCATCATGTCTCCGGAAAGTGCTGTGGACATTGTCGAGAAAGCCATTCGGCTTCAGGAGATCTCTGATACCCGCATCGTCTTCGAGCGTGTCTATCCCGAGACCCCGCCGGTAATTCACTGTGATAGCGACATGATCTGTGCCGCCATCTTCAATATCGTCAAGAACGCAGCTGAGGCTTTCCGCATGGACGATGTAGAGAGGGCGGAAGGCGACATCGTGAGGACCACCGTTGCAGAGGAGGGGGCATGGTGTGTTATCAAGATCGAGGACAATGGTCCTGGTTTCCCTGTTGAGCGTCCTGAGACGCTCCTCGAACCGCATGAGTCCCATGGCAAGGATGATGGCTACGGCCTCGGTCTGACGATCGCACGATCGACGATCAGGGATCACGGCGGAGACCTCGCGTTGCAGAACAGGGAGGAAGGCGGTGCATCGGTGGTCCTGTCACTGCCTCTTGAACGGATAGACGGCTGATGAAGTACAACATCCTCATCGTCGATGACGAACCTGACATCCGCCGGGCTCTGGCCGATGTTCTCGAGGATGAGGGCTACCAGGCTCGCACGGCACCCGATCCCGACTCCGCCGATGCCGCAATCGCCGAACAGGTACCGTCTCTGGTGATTCTCGATATCTGGTTTCGCGGAGCACGGCGCGATGGTGTTGAACTGCTGCGCGACTACGTCGCCCGTCATCCCTTCATGCCCATCATCATGATCAGCGGTCACGGCACCATCACCACGGCAGTCAAGTGCACCAGGATTGGCGCCTATGATTTCATCGAGAAACCGCTTCAGACCGACAAGGTGCTCCTGGTGGTCAAACGAGCACTCGATGAGGCGAGGCTGCGTCGCGAGAACGAGGAATTGCGACGCTCTACCCGTGTTCTCGATGATCTCGTCGGCGAGTCACGGGCGATGGTGCAGTTGCGCGAAGCCATCTCTCGCGTTGCACCCACCGGAAGTAGGGTCCTGATCACCGGTCCGGCAGGTTCGGGCAAGGAACTGGTAGCGCGGCATATTCACCAGCAGTCGCCGCGCGCTAACGGACCGTTCGTTGCCATTAATGCCGCCACCATGGAGCCCGAAAGAGTGGAGGAAGAACTCTTCGGGCGGGAAGCCCGGACATCGCCAGGTACACCAGTCATCACACACGGCGTGTTCGAGCGTGCTGACGGGGGCACACTGTTCCTCGACAACGTTCCGGACATGCCGCTGGCCACGCAGGGCAAGATCCTGAGGGCACTTCAGGAACAGGTTTTCACCAGACTGGGTGGCGACACGTCAGTCAGGGCCGACGTGCGGGTTCTCACATCTGCAAGCGGCAGCATCACTTCTGCGGTGCAATCAGGCCATTTTCGTGAGGATCTCTACTACCGCCTGAATGTCGTGTCGATCGACGTCCCCGCACTCTCGGAAAGGCGTGAGGATGTGGCGCCACTGTCTCAGTACTTTATCAGGCGCGCCGTGTGCCAGCAGGGTCTCAGCACCCGGACACTGACGGGAGATGCCGAAATGGCCCTGCTGATGGCCAACTGGCCGGGCAACGTGCGGCAGTTGCGCAACGTGATCGAATCCCTGCTGATCATGACGCCTGAGGGCGAGAACGGGGCAATCACGGCGGACATGCTGCCCGGTGAAGTGAGACAGGCCAGCCCGGCCCCGGTCCTGTTTCACGATTCCAGCGAGGTGATGTCCCTCGGACTGCGCGAGGCGCGAGCGGCCTTCGAACGCAAGTACCTGTTGACCCAGCTGGCGCGCTTCGGCAACAACATTTCGCGGACGGCCGCGGCGGTCGGCATGGAGCGGTCCGCATTGCACCGGAAACTGAGAGCACTGGGTGTCAGCGTCACGGAACGCGACACCGGAGGCTGAATGCCATGCGTGTCATTGTCTGTGGAGCCGGGCAGGTCGGCTACAACATTGCCCGCAGACTGGCGGCAGAATTCAATGATGTCACGGTGATCGACAACGACGCATCGCGCATCGCCCGGGTGACGGAGAACATCGACGCGAAAGGGCTGGTGGGATTCGCTGCCCATCCGCCGGTGCTTCAGCGTGCTGGCGCCGAAGATGCAGACATGCTGATTGCCGTCACCTATGCCGACGAGGTCAACATGATTGCCTGCCAGGTGGCGCATTCCATCTTCGACGTACCCACAAAAATCGCCAGGGTACGCCACCAGTCATATCTCGATCTCGCATGGAGCAGTCTCTACAGCCGGGATCACATGCCGATCAATGTCATCATCTCGCCGGAAATCGAGGTGGCGCGCGCCATCATCAGGCGTCTCGAGGTGCCGGGTGCCCTCGATATCGTGCCCATGGCGGATGATCGGGTGCGTGCCATTGCCGTGCGGTGCCTTGCCGACTGCCCGGTCCTTGACACACCCCTCGAGGAACTCGCGGAGCTCTTTCCCAATCTCAAGGTCTTTGTGGTCGGCATCGTGCGCCATGGCGACCTGTTCATCCCAACGGGCCGCACGGAGATGCGCGCGGGGGACGTTGTCTACTTTGTCACTTCGACCGACCACATGCACCGTTCGATGTCCGTGTTTGGGCATGAGGAACCCGAAGCCCGTCGGGTGATCATCATCGGCGGCGGAAACATCGGCCTATACGTTGCGCGTGAGATCGAAAGACACCATGTCGATGTGCGTTGCAAGGTCATCGAGATCAATGAAAGCAGGGCCCGGGAGATCGCTGACCAGTTGACACGGACAACGGTGCTGCTCGGCGATGCCCTGGAACGCAAGCTCCTCGAGGAGGCTGGTGCTGGAGATGTCGAGACAGTGGTTGCCGTTTCCAACGATGACGAGGTCAACATTCTCTCGTCACTCCTCGCCAAGCGGTTGGGTGCGAAACGGGCCATCACACTGGTCAATTCGGAGAGCTACGACCCGCTGGTCGAGGACCTTGGCGTCGATTCGGTGGTCAACCCGAGGGGGTCCACGGTCTCGACCATCCTCCAGCACATTCGGCGTGGCCGTGTTCGCAGCGTCTACAGCATTCACGAGGGTGCCGGTGAGTTCATCGAGGCCGAGGCCCTCGAGACGACCCGGATCACGAACCGGAGAATACGTGACATTCACCTCGCCAAGGGCATCCTCATCGGTTCCATCATTCGCGGCCAGGAGGTCATTGTTCCCGACGGAGACACGCGGATCCAGGTAGGTGACCGGGTGGTTCTCTTCACCAGCACCAACCTGATGAGCAAGGTCGAGAAACTCCTCTCCGTGGGTCTCGAGTTCTTCTGATATGTCCCGCATAGCCTATGTCAATGGTCGGTACAGCGCCCATACCCGGGCCAGCGTTCACATCGATGACCGAGCCCATACCTTTGCCGACGGAGTCTACGAGGTCATTCTTGTGGTCAACCGCCACATGGTCGACCTTGACGATCACTTCCGTCGTCTGGATCGCTCGCTCTGCGAACTCGACATTCCCCGACCGATGACCGAGCGTGTTCTCACCCACATCATGAACCGGACGATTCACCTGAACGGGGTGGTGGACGGTATCGTCTATCTCCAGATCAGCCGCGGTGCGGCGCCCCGCAACCATGTCTTCGACAACGCGTCCCTGACACCAGGCGTTGTCTGTACGGCGCGCCGCTTGAACGTGCCCGCAACCTCGAGTGAGGCGTCAGGGGTAGAGGTCATCACGCTCCCCGATACGCGATGGACGCGTGTCGACATCAAGAGCGTCTCCCTTCTCCCCAATGTCCTGGCGCGCACAAGGGCGGCCGGCGAGGGGGCTTACGAGGCCTGGCTCGTGGACGGGGAAGGCCTTGTGACCGAGTGCGCCGCTTCGAATGCCTGGATCGTTGATTCCAGCGGACGTCTTGTGACTCGGCCGGTCACTGACAGGATCCTGCGGGGCATCACCCGTGAACGGCTGATGACCCTGGCCCGCGATTTGTCCATCGAGGTTGTCGAACGCCCTTTCAGTGTGGCCGAGGCGAAGCAGGCGCGTGAGGCCTTCCTGACCAGCACCACGTCCCTCGTCAAGGCCGTCTCACGCATTGATGAGACGGTCATCGGTAACGGCCATCCAGGGCAGGTCACCTGCCTGCTGCTCGATGCCTACCTCGACTTCGCGCGCTGTCAGGCGGGGTTTCCTGACGGCCATTCGCGTGTAGTCTTGGGGTGAACGGCAAGGGGCCGCTATCCTCCAGGATCGGGGCACATGCCAAGGCTCAGCATACGGGACACCGGTATCATGGCACAGGTGAGACAACAAAACCTTCAGGACACGTTCCTCAATGCCATTCGCAAGTCGAAGGTGCCGGTGACGGTTTATCTTGTGAACGGCGTGAAACTGCAGGGCATCATCACCTGGTTCGACAGTTTCTGCCTGCTCCTGCGCCGGGACGGTCACTCGCAGCTCATCTACAAGCACGCCGTGTCGACTGTCATGCCAGAAGGCATGGTGAACTTGCAGCTCGCCGGTGAAGGAGAGTCAGACGACGATGCCTGAAGCATCGCGCGAGAGCGCTGTCACGCGGACCAGCGTTGTTCATCCCTCGCTTGGTGGCGTCCAGGGCAAGCGCAAGGGCGCCGGCGCTCTGGAGGAGGCGGTCAGCCTGGCACGGGCCATCGATCTCGAAGTTCGGGACGCCCGCGTCGTTCCCGTGAAGCGTCCCCGGGCGGGCACATTCCTGGGGAAGGGGCAGGTCGAGAAACTCAAGTGCCAGGTCGCTTCGTCGTCGATCGACCTTGTCTTTGTCGACACGGCTCTGTCGCCGGTACAGCAGCGCAATCTGGAACAACAGCTTCATGCCAAGGTCATCGATCGCACCGGACTGATTCTTGACATCTTCGGTGCTCGCGCCGCCACACGCGAAGGTGTGTTGCAGGTGGAGATGGCAGCTCTCACCTACCAGCGCAGTCGTCTGGTGCGAAGCTGGACCCATCTGGAACGCCAGCGCGGTGGGCTGGGATTTGTCGGTGGTCCTGGCGAGTCCCAGCTCGAGATCGACCGTCGCCTGATCGGCCAACGGATTGCCCGGCTGCGTCGTGAACTCGATGGTGTCGTCGCCATGCGCGGCCAGCATCGAAATGCCCGACGCAAGGCACCCTGGCCAACCGTCGCCCTGGTGGGTTACACCAATGCCGGCAAGTCAACGCTCTTCAACCGGCTCACCGGGGCAGGCGTCTATGCCGATGACAGGTTGTTTGCCACACTTGATCCGACCATGCGGGCCATTGAACTCGGGAGCGGGGCGCGTGCCATCCTTTCCGATACCGTCGGATTCGTGTCTGACCTTCCCGAGACTCTCATTGCGGCGTTTCGCGCCACCCTCGAGGAGGTCACCGAGGCATCGCTCATCGTGCACGTGCGCAATGTGCACCACCCCGAGCATGAACTTCAGGCCGCCGACGTGATGACTGTGCTGGAGAATCTCGGCATCGACGACTTTGACGCGGCCGAGAGGATGGTCACCGTCTACAACAAGCTCGACCTGCTCGATGACGACTCTGCATCACGACTGCGGGCGATTGTCGAGCGCCAGGAAAATGCGGTCCTCATCTCGGCCCGGACAGGGGAGGGGCTCGACAACCTTGTCGACCTCATGACCTGCCGCCTGGCCGGCAGGCAGCGCCTCGTCGAGCTCAGCGTACCCGTCAAGGATGGCGCTGCCATGGGTTTTCTCTACCGCCATGCCAAGATCGTCGAACGCATCGATGGCGATCAGGACATCCGTCTCAAGGTCCGCATCGAGGCCAGCGACCTCGGCCGTTTTCACAAGCGTTTTTCCCGCCAGGGGACCCTTTGCCAGCAGTGATCGGCATGCGGTTTGCAACCGAGCAATCACCTGCCGGCAGCTTCCTCATCCTTGGCAGCGGTCCATAGGGTGTCGAGTTCTTCCGCTGGGCAGTCACCGATCGTCCGGTTATCACGGCTGAGGCAGCGTTCGACGAAACGGTAGCGCGTCTCAAACCGGGTGGCGCTGCGGCGCAATGCGCTCTCGGGATCGACATCAAGATGACGGGCAAGATTGACGGCGGCAAACAGGACATCGCCGAGTTCATCGGCAATGCGTTCGGGTGAGCCATCTGCAATCTCCAGCGAAAGCTCCTCGACTTCAGAGATCACATCCTCGAGTGCCTCGCCTGGGGAAGCAAGGCCGAACCCCTGGCCCGCCACCCGGTCGTGGATCTTGCGGGTTCGGGTAAGGGCAGGGAGGTTGGTGCTGATTCCATCGAGTGCGGATACATCGTTTCCGCCGGCCCGGGCCTGATCCAGCCGTTCCTGCGCCTTCAGTTCTTCCCACTTCACCGTCTGTTCGACCGCCGAGGTCACATCTTCTCCATCTGCGAAGACATGGGGATGACGGCGCACCATCTTCTCCGAGATCGTCTCGACCACGTCCTCGAACCCGAAGAGGTCATGCTCGCACGCCATGCGGGCATGAAACACCACCTGGAAAAGAAGGTCACCGAGTTCCGACTTCAGCGCCGGCCAGTCTTCCCTGTCGATGGCATCGGCAACCTCATAGGCTTCCTCGATGGTGTAGGGAGCAATTGAAGCGAAGGACTGTTCAACATCCCACGGGCAACCGGTGACGGGATCACGCAGGCGCGCCATGATGTCGAGCAACCGGGTGATGGACCCCGTAGCAGCCATCGCCCGTCAATCGGAAACGCCCGGCGCCGGAAGCGCCGGGCGTTCCTTGCAACACTCCCCCTGCATCAGGTCCAGGAGAACCTCTGCATGTAGAACTGCCAGCCGTTTGGCCGGATCGACGGTGAGAGTTCCTCACGATGGATGATGCCGACCGGCTCGTGCGTGATCCACACATAGGCTCCGGTATCTTCCATGATGTCCTGCATGCGCAGATAGATTTCCTCGCGTCGAGCCTCGTCGGTCTCGCCGAGACCTTCGAGGAACAGTGCGTCGAACTCGGCATCCTTCCAGCGTTCCCAATTCCACACACCGACCTGGGCCTCGACATACCACTGTGACATCTGGCTGGGATCCGGAGCATCGCCGTAACGCATGATCCACAACTGCAGATCTTTCCAGTCGTCGCCCGAGGATTCCAGTCCGAGGTTCCAGAAGGGCCCCGGATCCAGCGGGATGACATCAAGCTCGATCCCCACATCCGCCAGGTTGGCCTGGATGACCGTGGCGGCTGCCATGCGGTCCGTACGGTTGATCGTCTTGAGTTCCAGTTGAAGGCCCTCGGCGCCTGCCTCGGCAATCAGGGCCCGCGCCTCGTCCGGCGCGTAACTGTAGTTGCTGGTTGTGCGATGGCCCAGGACTCCTGGAGGCACGATCCCGTGAGACTTTGGCGCCACACCGGCGTAGGCGGCTTCGAGGATGGTATCGACATCGATCGCCCGCTGGATGGCCTTGCGTATGCGGATGTCCTGGAGCTTGGGGTGATCGGTATTGATTCCCATCCATGTCCACAACAGTCCCGGATAGACCTTGAGAACTGTGTTGTCCGGCGCCCCATCGCTTTGATAACGGGCCAGGGTGTCGGTGCTGATATGGGTGAAATCGACGTCGCCGGCCTCATAGGCGATTTCTGCCGTCTTCTCGTCCTCGATGATGATGAACCGCACGGTGTTGATGCCGGCGGGAGTTCCCGTCCAGAACGGATTCGCTTCAAGTTCATAGAACTGCTTGGGCGACCACTCCTTGATGCGGAAGGGGCCGATATAGAAGTTGAACATGCCATCGTACTTGCCGCCGGATGCTTCCACCGCCTTGCGACACAGGATGGTGCCGGTGCCGGAGGCCAGCCATGTGTACCAGACCGGTGCGAACGGCTGGTTGAGGTGGATGATTCCTGAGTGGGAACCCGTGACCTCGACATGATCGAGTGCAGCCGCCTTGTCCTTCCACTCCGACTCCTTGATCCGCTCGAGTGAAAACTTGACGTCTTCGGCATCAAGTTCACTGATGACCTCGTGTGTCGTGCCATCATGCCATTGGATGCCCGTCTTGAGTTCGAAAACAATGGTTTGGGCATCCACCTGCTTGACATGCGAGACGAATTCGCTGGGCGACCAGGACCAGTCCGGTCCTTCGTTCAGGGTCGCGAGTTGAGCCAGGCAGGCGTACTGCAGCACGGTTTCCATGCCGCCTACCATGTAACCCGGATCCGTCGACACGATCGTTCGGTTTGTGCGCATGCGCAGGACTCGATCAGGTGTAGCCGAAGCCTGTGCTGGCGCCATCCACGACTGCACCATCGCCGCAGCCGACATTGCCGCAGTGGCTCCCATGAGAGTGCGGCGGTTGAGTTCCGGTTGCTTCATCGAACAATCTCCCTCAGACATTTGCGACAACAGACTACCTGTATTGCCACCGCATCACCATGACCTTGTCAACGGCGCCTGAACCCGATGCATGACCGTTCTTGAAGTGTTGGGTGAACAGAGCAGGGGATCGTTGCGACAAGAACCATGATTGCAGCGATCGAGTCCGGCCTTCCTGGGGGATTCACCGCGGAATCATCTCCCATGTTCCGGAGCTGGCACACGATGTCTTCGCCGGCAGGTCTCTGGTGAGTGTCGAATGATCGACAACGGACTTTCGCGTTTCCCGCCAGTCCATTGTTGTCCGGTGGCATCATCATGCAGGGCCGGCGTGCGCGGCCATCGAGACAGGCTGATTCTCGCAGCAGCGCGTTCGGTCTTGCTTTGGACTGTTGCCGCGTGGTCATCGTCAGAGGCTTGGAAAACTTCGACATCGGTCAGGCCACGTGCAGGGCGCGTTTTCCTGCGTTGCCATCGTCGATGCCAACAGGCGCGCAGAGACCGGACACGTCGCACCGGCCGATCAGAGGTGGGGCGCTGCTTGATGTGTCTGCGTCAACCCGTACGGCTCTGGCTTGCAAGAGGCTCCCGAGATCGGTCGTGCGGGAGACGCTGCGATAGCGATTGCCGCCGCTTTGGCGACAGGGCGGTCGTTACGAACAAACAACGCCTAACCGGAGCCAAAAAGTCGCATAAGGTATATTATGGAACATTATATCTGGCGTGCGGCACGAAACAGCCGGAAGAAGTTATCTGTCGTGACAGCGGCGAGTTCACCTTCTGAAACGTCCTTCAGCTCGGCAACGCAACGGGCTGTATGGACGACCAGCGCCGGCTCGTTGCGCTTGCCACGTTTCGGCACGGGAGCAAGGAACGGCGCATCTGTCTCCACCAGAAGGCGGTCGAGGGGAACGTCCCTGACAATGTCACGCAAGTCCGAGGCATTCCTGAATGTCACGATTCCAGAAATCGAGATGGAGAGACCCAGCTGGAGACTGCGCACCGCGAGATCCCTGCTGGCGCTGAAGCAATGAATGAGTCCTGGAAAGGGACCGCCCGTTTCCGTTTCCTCCTCGAGGATAGACATGGTGTCCTCATCAGCCGAACGCGTGTGGACGATAAGTGGCAAGCCTGTGCTGCGTGACGCCTGGATATGTTCCCTGAAACTCCGTCGCTGCGCCTCGCGCGGGCTGTTGTCATAGTGGTAGTCGAGGCCGGTCTCGCCGATGCCGATGACGCACGGATGGTCGGCGAGAGCGGTGATCTCGCATGCCGGCCAGATCCCCTCCTCGGCAACATGGTGGGGATGAACTCCGGCTGAGCAATAGATGCCGTCATGGGCCTCGGCGATCCCGCTCACCTCGGAAAAGCGGCTGAGGCGGGTCGAGATCGTCTGCATGACACAGACACCTGCTTGCCTGGCCCGGGCGATGACTTCATCGAGTTCATCGGCGAAGTCGGGAAAATCCAGATGGCAATGGCTGTCGACAAGCATCATGACGTGCTTTCGGCAAGGCGCGGAAACACACCCTCAGGTTCGGGCAACGGGCAACCGGGCCGCAGGCTGTGTTCCTCGTCGATCGAGGCAAAGTCACGCCTGTCGTCGGGAACGGCGAGCTGGTCGAGGAGCCGGGCCGACGATTCCGGCATCACGGGTTGGGTCAGCAGCGCAAGAATGCGTATCAGTTCGGCGGTGCAGTAGAGGACAGTCTCCATGCGTTGCGGGTCCACATCCCTCAGTTTCCATGGCGCTTCGGCATCGATGTAACGGTTGGCAGCACCGATAACCTCCCAGATATCCCGCAACATCAGCTGGAAAGCCTGAATTTCGATGTGCCGGCGAAGGCGATCAACGAGGCCCCGTCCCTGCGCAAGGAGCTCGCGGTCCTGATCGCGAAGCGTGCCCGGCGGTGGCACCCTCCCCCTGCAGTTTCGGGCAATCATCTTCAGCACCCGCTGTGCCAGATTGCCGTAGTCGTTGGCCAGGTCGTGGTTGCATCTCAACATGGCGCCACGATGCGAAAAGTCGCCGTCATTGCCGAAGTTCACCTCACGCATCAGCGTATAGCGCACCTGGTCAAGTCCGTAGCGGGCCACGATCTCGGAAGGCACGATGACATTGCCCAGGGACTTGGAGATCTTCTTGCCCTCGCTGGTCCACCAGCCGTGGGCGAAGATTCGGCCGGGCACTTCGATTCCTGCAGCCATGAGAAAAGCTGGCCAGTACACCGCGTGGAATCGCAGGATATCCTTTCCAACCATGTGCAAGGCGGGCCACCAGGATGTAAACAATTCGCTTGATTCATCTGGATACCCGACCGCCGTGATGTAGTTTGTCAATGCATCGATCCACACGTACATGACGTGCCGGGAATCACCTGGAACGGGGATTCCCCATGTGAAGCCCGTACGGGATATCGACAGATCGTTGAGTCCGCCGCCGACGAAACTCACTACCTCGTTGCGTCTCACCTCGGGCATGATGAAGTCGGGCCGGTCCTCGTAGAGCTTCAGCAGGCGGTCCTGCCAGGCGGACAGACGGAAGAAGTAGCTCGGCTCCTTCACCCATTCCACCGGAGCACCAGATGGCGCCACCTTGCGGCCCGCGTCATCCACACCAAGCTCGTCTTCCGTATAGAACGCCTCATCGCGGATGGCATACCAGCCCTCATAAGTTCCGAGATAGATCTCGCCGGCCTCCTCAAGGCGCCGCCACAACGCCTGGACAGAGCGGATGTGGCGCTGCTCGGTAGTCCGGATGAACTGGTCATTCGAGAAGTTCCATTCCCGGGCAAGAATGCGGAAGTTCTCCGAAACCTCGTCACAGAATGTCGCCGGATCGGTGCCTGCCTCCCGTGCGGCCCTTTCGACCTTCTGGCCGTGTTCGTCAGTCCCTGTCAGGAACAGCACATCATACCCGTCGAGACGCTTGAAGCGGGCCATCACGTCGCAGGAGAGCGTGGTGTAGGCATGTCCGATGTGCGGATTGTCGTTGACGTAGTAGATCGGCGTCGTGATGTAGAACTTGTCGCGCATGCCTCATGGCTCCCCTGACCTGACGGAAGACGGTGTCTCAGGTCCTGACAGCCGCCTGCAGGGTACCGAATACCGACAGGATGGATTGCCTGCGATCCAGATTGAATGACTGAACTGTCCGGCGCAGGTGCACGACTTTCTCCCACACGGCCATCCAGCGTTCAAGAGCGGGGTCACCGGCGGCACGCGCCATTGCCTCAGCCTCTTCCGGCAGAACAGGAAGCGCGGCCCGTCCCGTGGTCGCCCTGCGAATGACCGCCGCGGACCAATCCATGAGAAAATCGAATGCCAGGTTCCAGGACGCCTCACTGCCGGGCCGTGCAAGACGTTCCGCGAGACGATGAAGTGCCGCCGGATCAATGTTCGGTGCCGTGGCAATCAGGCCGATCATCTCGCGATAGAGTGCGAGGCCGTTCCTTTCAGCCAGAAACAGTGCACGGCCTGGACTGCCACCTGACAATCGCGCCAGCGAGTCTCTCTCCTCAGCCGCCAAATCCGGCAGGTACTGCTCAAGCAACAGACTCACCTGTTCCGTCAGAAGTGGGGAAAGCGTGAGTTTTCTGCATCGAGACCTGATAGTGGCCAACAACGAGGACGGAACCGCAGAGACGAGCAGCACGACCGTACGACGAGGAGGCTCCTCAACCACCTTGAGAGCTGCATTGGCTGCATTCTGGTTCATCAGGTCGGCGTCATCGATGATGGCGACTCGCCATCCATCATTGGCGGCCGTCCGAGCGAAGAAGGGCCGGATACGGCGCACGTCGTCGATAACGACTTCCTGGCGTCGCTTTCCCCGCTCATTCATGGACGGTTCGATACCAAGGATGTCACCGTGTGAACGTGCCGAAACCCAGGTTGCAGCGGGGTCTCCCGCATCGAAATCCAGGGTGGCCGAAGGCTCCCCGAACAGATCCTCGCCCGCACCGCACAACAGGTGCCGGGCCAGGCGCCAGGCGAGTGTCGCCTTGCCGATACCGGCCTTGCCACCGATGATCCAGGCGCCAGCGATTCGTTCGTCCGCCACCAGACCGGCAAGACGGCGCTCGATCGCCTCATGTCCGATGAGTTCCTCATTCGCCCAGGGAGCAGGAACCCCGAGTTCAGGGAAGTCCGGATGCTTGCGAATGTCGACCGGATCGTCCGTCATGGCATCTGGCGGTCGAACACGCCCGAGCCCCCTCCCCTTTCAACCTGGCCTCTCGTCATGGAATCGGCCATCTCAGCGATACTTCTGATTCGAGGCGTTCGGCCACTTCGTCCTCGCTTCCCGATGCATCGACCACCTTGATGCGGTCCGTCTCCTTGCTGGCGATGGCGAGGAAGGCTCCGCGCAAGTGTTCATGGAATGCCTCTCCCATGCGTTCATAGCGGTTGGTGGTTCCACGGCTTTCGGCTCTCGCGAGTCCCATCCCGACTGGGAGATCAAGTATGAATGTGAGGTCCGGACGCAGCGTGCCAATGGCGAGACGACCTATGTCGTCAACGAAACTGAGGCCTGCACCCTGCACCACGCCCTGATAGGCCCTCGTTGAATCGGAGAATCGATCGCTGATCACCCAATGACCCTCCGCAAGGGCCGGGTGGATCGTCCGGAAAACATGCTCACGCCGGGCTGCAACATGAAGCAGAGCCTCCGTTCCCGGATCCCATCGATCGGTAGCGCCGGCAATCAACAGTTTCCGGATTGCCTCGGCGCCCGGTGCTCCACCTGGTTCACGCGTCACCACAACCTCGACCTGATATCTTCCGGAAATCCATGATGCCAGCCGTCGGGCCTGGGTCGACTTGCCGGTTCCCTCTCCACCCTCAAGGGTGATCAGTCTGCCTCGCTTCAAAGCGCGCCCGCATCGCCGAAGAGCAGATACCCCAGAACCGTCGCCATTCTCAGCAACATGGAAGGTTTCCCGACATCACTGCCTGCCAGCAGAGGTTTGTTGATGGTCTCCACGCCTGGCGCCTCGATCACCAGGCGGGCTATTTCCTGACCCTTTGCGATCGGTGCCGGCACTGGTCCTTCGTAAACGATGCGGGCATTGAGCGACTCCCGGGTTGCTCGAGGCAGGGTGACAACCAGATCGTCTGCCAGAACAAGCGGCACCGTATCCGAATTGCCAAGCCAGACCCTGGCCCGACCCACTTCGTCGCCAGAGCCAAGGAGATGGAAGGTGTTGTACTCCCTGAAGCCCCATTCGATGATGGCCTGGGCCTCCCGCGCCCGGGCCGCGGCACTCTCGAATCCGTTGACGGCGAGAATCAGTCGACGGTCTCCTCGCACTGCAGAGGCCGTGAGGCCGTATCCTGCGGCACGGGTGTAGCCGGTCTTGAGGCCGTCAGCGCCGATTCCACTGTAGAGCAGAGGATTGCGGTTGGTCTGCTGAATGTTGTTGTAAGTGAATTCCGTCTCAGCGTAGTAGTGATAATATTGAGGAAAATCCCGGATCGTCCGGCTTGCCAGAAGGGCAAGATCGGTCACGGTCGTCACATGCCCTTCTTCGGGCCAACCCGAAGAGTTGCGAAACGTGCTGTCGTTCATGCCGAGTTCCCGGGCGCGTTCGGTCATGAGCTCTCCGAATGCAGCTTCGGATCCGGACAGCCCCTCTGCGACGACGATCGACGCATCATTGCCTGACTGGACAACGATTCCCCGCAACAGATCCTCGACCAACACACTGTCGCCAACCTCGACGAACATCTTCGATCCACCCTTGCGCCACGCCTTCTCGCTGACCGGCAAGGTATCGTCGAGAGCGAGTGTTCCCGATGCGAGTTTTTCGAACAGCAGGTACACCGTCATCAGCTTGGTCATCGAGGAAGGTTCTGTCGAAACGTCCGCATTCTTCCGGTAGAGAATGGTATTGGTCGTCTCGTCAATGAGGATGGCCTCACGCGCCGAGATCTCGAACGCCGCCAATGGTGCCGTCAAGCCGGCAGTGGCAACGAGACCGATCAGAATTCGCCAGATCATGGATATCCTTCCGCTCACCACCACAGCGCGGGCTTTCTCGGGTCCGCGACGTCAACCCGGGCACGGTGCCGAGGATACCGCTTCCTCCCACCGCACGTCGATACCGCGGGCCTTGCTGGCATCTTGGTGCGGCATTCCTGTGACAGAGTGCCTCTGGATGTCTCCTTGCAACCCTGCCGGGTGGCTTGCAAGTGGTTCAGGCCGATCCTGGAGGATCGTCTGAACCCGTAGCGAGTGAACCTTGCCGGGCAACGGTCCAGGCAGCTTCGGGAGCGCTCGGAACGGATGATCTTGCAATGCAGAAACTCAATGGAGAAGGGCCGAGTTTCGGATTCGGCCCAGGACGTGTCACATGACGGTGACGATGATTGCCTCGTGAAAGCCGAGACCCATGACCTGTTCGCGAATGCGGTCGGCATGGCCACGGGCAAGGAAGGGACCGACGCGAACGCGGTAGAAGACACGGTTCTCTACCACGGCGCGAATGATATGGACTTCGCCGGTGCCAACAAGTGCATTGCTTACCACGAAGGCGTTTGCCGCGTTTGTGAAGGCGCCTGCCTGGACGAACAGGCCACCGCCGGGGTCCTCATGGGTTAGATCGATAGCCGGCGCCGATGCACTTTCTGCTCCCACTGGCTCGCGACCGAGTTCGGCCCAGGTCTTGCCACTTTCCTGGTCGATGACCTGCACCCTGACTCGGGCCGTTCCCTTTCCTTCGAATCCGAGCAACTGGGCACCACGGCGTGACACATCGATGATACGTCCGGCAATGAAAGGACCGCGGTCATTCACCCTGAGGACAAGACTCCGCTCATTCTCCAGGTTCGTGACCCTGACATAGACAGGCATGGGCAGTGTCTTGTGGGCCGCCGTCAGTTCGTTCATGTCATAGACTTCACCGTTGGCAGTCAGCTGACCGTGAAAGGGTTCACCATACCAGGATGCGATACCCTCCTCGTCGTAGAAGGGATCTTCTGCAGGGTGGTACCAGACTCCTTTGATTTCATAGGGCTGCCCGACCTTGTAATGACCCTTTGGCTCCTGGTCGCCGGACTTCATCACCGTGGCCGCGAAGTCGATCTCGGCACAGGCCGCCAGCAAAAGGCCGACCAGCAAGATGGCTGTGGTACGCCCGGCTGCCATCATCATCGGACAAGCGCGTCGGCGATGGTGGTCACCGACATCGCGAAGTAGTCGGACCGGTTCCACTTGAGAATGGTCCGGTAGTTGTCGAATACGAGGAAGACCGGACCATCGACACCGGCAGGCAGGACGAGCGATGCTGCAGCCCCCGGAGGCAACACGGGTGCTTCACCCTGCCATGTCACCCCCCGTGAGAGCCACCTGTCAAGGGGCTCGACGCCGTCTCGCGTGAGGTCAAATCCCTCGGGCACCGTGACCGCTCCTCCCCATGGCATGCTTCGCTGCCACCCCGAACTCACCAAGTAGTTGGCAATCGATGCAAAGACGTCCCCCCGGTTCTGCCAGATGTCGCGACGACGGTCGAGATCCCAGTCCACTGCGAACCGGTTGAAACTTGACGGCATGAACTGGCTTTGGCCCATGGCCCCCGCCCACGACCCCGTCATGTCGGTGCGGGAGATGTGCCCTTCATCGAGTATCGTGAGGGCGTGCAGGAGCTCATTGCGGAAAAAGGCGCTGCGCCGGCCATCGAAGGCGAGGGTCGCCACGGCCGCAATCACGTCGAAACCGCCGGTGTAGCTCCCGAACCTGGTTTCAACAGCCCAGATCGCAACGATGTACTCGGGGTCAAAATCATAGTGGGCGGCGATCGCCTCCAGAAGAGGACGGTGTTCGGCATACTTTTCCTTCGCCCTCGCGATCAAGGACTCCGGCACCCGGCTTTCCATGTACTCATTGAAGGTCAACACGCTCTCGGGCTGGCGGCGATCGAGTTCGATCACCCGTGCGATTGGCTCCAGCCCGGAAAGCGCCGCATCAAGGGTCTGCTGACTGACGCCGGCAGCAGTCGCCTCGGTGCGCACACTGGCGAGGAACTCCTCCCACGCGGAGTCCGAGGCGGAAGGCAGGGCAAGAAGGAAAAGAACGCTGCAGGCGAGCGCCATTCCCGGCAATCGACGCAAATCAGACGACACCGCGCCGCTCCTCACGTGGCGGACGACCGAACATCTCGCGATAGCGATGACTGAAGTGCGAGGCGGACACAAAACCTGCAGAAAGGGCAATCGACAGAATCGAAGTCGATCCCTGCAACAACATCAGGCGAGCGTGATACAGTCGGAGTTCACGATAGTAGCGTGAGGGAGACCGTCCCAGGTGCCTGAGGAACAGGCGCTCAAGTTGCCGGGTCGAAAGGCTGACGCCGTTTGCGACATCTGGAATCGTCAGCGGCTCCTCGAGGTTGCGTTCCATGACATCGATGGCGGCCAGAACCTTCGCATCGGTGACGCCGGTGCGCGAGTGGAGCGCCATACGCTGTCGATCATCGGACTGCCGGATCCTCTCGTGAATGAACTGTTCGGAAACCCTGCCGGCCAGTTCGACACCGTGATCGAGCATAATGAGATGAAGCATGAGATCGAGCGAGGCCGTTCCGCCGGAACAGGTGATTCTGTTGCGGTCGATCTCGAACAGATCGTCGGTAACCTCGATGTCCGGATACTGTTCGGTGAAGCTCTCGTAGTCTTCCCAGTGAATGGTACAGCGATGGCCGCGGATCAGGCCGGCGCGGGCTAGAATGTGCGTACCTGTACACAGGCTTCCCATGACGGTCCCCTGGCGTGCCAACTTGCGCAGCCATGCCATGACAGACCTGTCGACGAAGGCATGCGCATCAATCCCGGAACAGACGAACAATGTCTCGCATGCAGCAACGTCGCTCATCGCATGATGGGGTACGACTTCCATGCCGTTGCTCGCCTGCACCGGTCGGCCGTCGCGTGAAATGATCGTCCAGCGATAGTGCGTGGCGCCACTCATTCGGTTGGCCGAGCGCAGCGGTTCGACGGCGGCAGCGAAGGCCATCATCGAGAACTCCGGGATCAGGAGAAACGTGAAGGATTTCACATCCACTGCTCCTGGCGCGTGTCGGGCAGTCCGGGGTGTGCGCGCTGAGGGCCGGGTTGTCAATCCCGGCTCTCAGGCCTCCCCCGCGGCGTCGAGACGGACGTAAGCCGGTGACGTCCGGCCGCCTCGGACCTCTCCGAAGTAGACCGTCATGTGCGGATAGGGAATCTCGATACCGGCCTCGTCGAATCCCAGCTTGAGACGCCTTAGATACTCGCGGCGCAC